>NZYP01000029.1 GCA_002702205.1 Flammeovirgaceae bacterium
TCAAATTGATATGACTAGAATAGAGAGGGCTAGAAATGCATCAACTATTATTTTAGCTGAGGAGGTTTTAGATAAAAAAGGTATTGGAATGGGTTATAAAGTACAAACATGGTCTTCAAGGGTAGCTAGATTAAAACCTTTTTGGCACTACGCCTGGAATAAAGAATTAAATGAAGATATGCCAGATAGTGTAGAATTTGTTCCAATGTTCTGGGGTAAAAATAGTGTAAATGACGAAGTTGTTCAGAACTTAAAAAGTCTTGCCGATGCAGGAATTATAAAAAATNTTTTAGGTTTTAATGAACCAGACCTAGAGACGCAATCTGATATGTCAGTGGATGAGGTTATTGCTCTCTGGCCAAAACTTGAGGAGATAGGTGTTCCATTAGGAAGTCCCGCACCTGCAGGATTAGGGAATGNTTGGCTAGATGAGTTTATGATAAAAGCAAATGAAAATGGCTTAAGAGTAGATTTTGTTTGCATTCATCTTTACCTAAATAATAATCCCCAACTTTTTTTACAAAAAGTTGATGAGGTATATGAGAAATATAATAAACCTATTTGGATTACTGAGATGGCGGTTGTAGATAATCAAGCAACTACAATAGATAATAACAGATATAGTCCTATTCAAATTCTTGGGACAATGAGGACACTTCTTCCTGAACTATACAACAGGAAATATGTTCTAAGATTTGCATGGTTTAATGGCACTCCAAGTTCACCAAACTTTCCAAGGCTTTATTCTTCAAGGCTTTATAACGACGATGAGAGTCTGACAGAGCTTGGAGAGTATTACGCAAATTATAAACCAAATATGCTTGCTGGACCAGGTAAAGACCCTGTAATTGAAGAAGTCACAGAAGTTCAAGGAAACTTAATTCAGAATGGAACATTTGAATCTGGATTAATTAGTCCCTGGGGAGGTTTCAAGAATGCAGTACTTAANTCCTCAGTACAAGAACCAAATACAGGCAATTTCCTCGCTAGGATTGAACCACACGACGGCTCAATATTTCAGATAATTAATGTTGAAGAGGGAGANACATATGAGTTCTCTTTTTTCCATCGTTGGATNACAAAACCCACAAATTCATTTGATGCCGTTATAAAGAATGAAGAAGGAGAAGGGGAAAAATTCCTTGAATTCGAAGTCCCTATGACAGATACCTGGACAGAAAATAAGATGGAGTTTACAGTTCCAGAGNGTNTCTCAAAAGCAAAAGTAGTATTTTACAAACCTCTAAANGATCCAAAACTGCCTGGTTTTTTCCTTGANGATGTAGTCATAGTAAAGAAGGATTAAATCATAGATTATCTTTCTATAATAACTTTGACTTTTAGAATATCTTTTTCTGTGATAATACTTAAGATGTAAAGACCCGTATCTATGCCTGAAATATTTACATCTAATTTTTTTCTACTCTTAATGAAAGGCAAACTTTCATTTAGACTACCATTCATACCAACAAGATAAATATCATCTACTTCTATATTCTCCTTTAGTTCTATAGTTAACGTATTATCAGCTGGGATTGGGTAAATTTTATTTATATGTTTAATTGACTCAATTGATAATGGAATTTCACAACCTGAGGAGTCAACTACAGCACCGGAAGGAGTATTTGGACATGCATCTAGGTTGTCATTTACACCATCTCCATCAGAATCTTTCTGAGATATAGAACAACCTACAGAGTCTACTATCTCACCATCAGGTGTGTTAGGACAAATATCTTCNGAGTCAANAACTCCATCTCCATCAGAATCCATAATTTTATATAAGTAACCCTGCCCATCTATTCCTACAGAAGAGCTATCAGCCATAATCAGGGCTAATTTTTCAGGGGATAGACCTGTTGAATCTGATCCAAAACTAAATACTTTTTCTTTAAATCCATTTATGATAAATTTATTACTATTGTTTGAGCTGTAAAGACCATTTTTTGGAAATGTTACCTGAGGAAACTCNGCAGCAGAGTCAAAATTCAAAATTAAATTACCAGATATCAAATCAATATATTCCATATGCTGACTTGCTTTAAGGTTAAGTATTAGATCAACACTTTCAACTACAAAACCTCCACGCATGGTATATCCATTCTCAACAGTAACAACATTTGGTAATGCTTTATTGTTTATGTCTAAACTTTTGATATAGAAATCACTATTTACAAAGAAGTCTTCTTCTGGTATTTTTGAAATTAATTCAGCATTACCTANAAGCGTAAAGTATGTCATATAATCCTTGTTTGAAGCATTTTCCCCAAAAACTAATTTTGAACCAGGCATGATAGTTATCCCTCCACCAAAAAGACCGCTTGTGGATAGTATGTCGTTTATCATAACGTATTTATCTCCTCCTGCGGTTATACTAATTAATCTATCCGAATCCAGTGAAGAACCATTTCTAAAAATTATTCTTGAAGATCCACCTGCATTTACTTGAATACCTTCTATAGAGTCGTTAGATCTTATTTTGACATCTAATTCAAATCTCAAGTCAATATTTGATCCATTATTTTGAATAACTGCATTAACACCNGANCCGTTTAGNGTTAGTGTAGANTCACCAANANNAGANATATGAGANCTNCCAAANCCTCCAGGTAANTTAATCTGAGCTATCTCAACATTTTTATCTANAATTAATGAATCGTTAAGNATTACTTTAGCNGAAGNAANATTNGGTATGCCATTACTCCAGTTGTTAACATTTGACCAGAGCATATCTCCTCCNTCGTTAGTNAAGGTTGACTGNGANATNACTTTACCTGCTATCTTACCAGAACTANTGATTACAACTTCAGTTCCACCTATATCAATTTTATTTAANTGATCNGNAGTTANTCCATTAGCGCTTGTACCAAAGCTTATAACATTATCCTTGAAACCACTTATAACTACCTTACCATCACCCCAATTTGAAGAAGAATTATCAGTAAAAGCAACTTGAGATACAGATGCGTCAAGACTTAAATTGAGATTACCCGAACCCATAGTTAATTCACCCATATTACTTTGGTCAGCATTAACTAATAATGAGAAATTTTTATCTAAAATATTTATATCACCCTTAAATATATTTGCACCATTTAAAATTAATTTAGGATTGCTAGCAGTACCAGGGCTAATAAATATACCATTTGAAATAAAGGTACCATCGTCTATGGTGTTTGCTATTATTTGAGCATTAGCTCCCAAATATTTAAATTCTCCTGTATAGCCAAGGTTATCTGAAGAAGATCCAAAGGTTATATTGGTATCATCACCAACCTGTAAAGCGCCTGAGCCTATTAATTTACCATTTAGTGAGAAAGATCTGTTAAGCTTACCAACAAACTTTGTGGTTCCAGCAAGAGATAATTGTGAGTTTGAACCAAAATTTATACTAGCAGTTCCACCACCATTAATCTGTATAGTCTCGAGATCATTTGATGTTATATCCACTCTCAAATCAAATGTAAGATTCTTATCTGGGGCGTTATTTTGAACTGGTTGAGTTACAGCTGAGCCTGTAAGTATAAGTTTAGAATTATTAGATGAGGTAATAGCTACATCTTTTCCATCATTAGGTAATTTGATTTGAGCTATCGACACATCTTTGTCCAGTATTAAAGAGTCTTTCAGAGTCACCTTAGCTGATGAGACATTAGGGATTCCGTTATTCCAGTTTAATGGATTAGACCAAAGTTTATCCCCTCCTCCATTTGTAAATGTTGATACAGAAACATCAGGTGGAGTTTCTGATCTAATTTTTCCGGCAGAACTAATTTCTAAAACTGTCCCACCAACATCTATCTGAGAAAGTTGCGATGAAGTCAAGCCGGATGCAGAACTACCAAAACTTAAAACATCGTCTTTAAAACCAGTAACAATTATTTTACCATTACCCCAACTTGAAGCGTTGTTATCAGCAAATGCGATAGATGTTACACTTGGATCAATACTCAAATTGATTTTAGCAGAATCTGTCATTGTAATTAACCCAGCATTTGACTGATTGGCGTTTATGGTTAAATTCAGAATTTTATCAGAATCTATCTGAAGAGCACTCTTTAAGATATCATCTGAATTTATTGTCATATGACCTCCAGTAGTTACAATAATTTTAGTTCCTGAAGTCTTAAATTTATTTTTACCTGAGCTAACAGTCAATTTACCATTTCCTGCATTTCCTATAAACCTCAGAGCACTTGCGTGTTCAGAAAAATCTGAGTTATTACCAAAAGTAATATTTGTATTAGCGTTGATATTTAACCATTTATCTGATATAAACTTACCATTAATATGATGAGCAGTATTAGCTTTAGAGTTAGGATTAGCCATAGTTAAAGTAGCCGTATTATTTGTTAGTGATGAGTTAAAAAAGATTTTTGCTCGTGCCCCGTTTGTGGCAAATTGTTTTCCCTGAGCATCCGATGTATTAATTATTACAGGGAGCTGGAAATCGACAGAAGAATCATCACCATTAGCCTGTATTGGTTGCCCAACATTACCATTACCAGTTATAGTAAGAGATTTTTGAGGAGTAACCGTTATTTGGCCTACCATATTTTTATGATAGGTACAGATGTAATAATATGTTCCAGGAACAACACCATTTAAATCCCATGTTATAGTATCTCCATTTGTTCCATTATTTGTAACTCCAGTTACTAATTTGCTTACGTCATATTCTCCTGAGCTAGATAATTCCGATACAATTGCAAATGGATGAGTAGATAGTGTGGTACTAGTTGCATCAAAAACTAATTTATCTCCAACATTTACAGAAATGTCTGGGTCATTTTGATTACTGATTGATAATTCAGAACTGTTTAGAATGTAATTAGCATTACCAGTAGCAGTCAAACCTATGTTGAATGTTCTACTAGTTTTTATGATTATGCCCTTCCTAGCGGCAATAACTTGTTTGACGGTATAGTCGTTATCAAGAATTAGAACTCCCTTAACTGTCTGAATCTTAATTTTATCCGTTGATGTAGGCAAGGAACCGCCTGCCCAATTTGCAGAGTTGGAAAATAGACTGTCTCCGCCTCCATTGTTAAAAACCTTTTGACCTGATAAGGAAATGGATATTATTGATAAAAAAAATATTAAAATATTGGCTTTCATATGAATGATTATCCCAATTTAAAAGTAATAGGAAGAATCATTCTTACCCTAACTGGTCTACCCCTCTGTTTACCAGGAGACCATTTTTTTGCCTTTGATATAACTCTAACTGCTTCCTCATCACATCCAGCACCAATTCCTTTAATAGCCTGAACATCAGTAAGCGTTCCGTCCTTACCAACAACAAACTGAACAAAAACTTTCCCCTCAATACCCATTCTTCTTGCCTGTGCAGGATATCTTAGGGTAGTAGCAACATATTTATAAAAAGCACTCATTCCACCTGGTGGTGTAGGCTGATCCTCTACAATTGTAAAAATCTCGTCCACTTCCTCCTCCTCAGGTGCCTCCTCAAAGACAATTTCTTCTATAACAGTCTCCTCCGTGATTTCCACATCAATTTCTATCTCAATTTCTTCTTCAATTTCTTCTTCATCTGGAACCTCAATTATTTCGGGTTGTTGAATAACTGGTGGTGGTGGTGGTGGTTGCTCGGTAGGTGGTATTTCCATCAAATCCTCAAAATCATCATCAATAGATCCTAAATCCATACCTGCACCTCTGTCATAAAATCTCCACTCAAAAGCAGTGATAACTAATAAGAGGCTCACACAAAGTCCTATATTAAGAAACAGTCCGCTCCTTCTTTCTAAATCAGCTTCAGGATTTTTCTTTATTTCCATTTATCTAATATAAGTAAATGATATCTATTTACTAAGAATTTTAACACAAAAAAGTCCTGAGAAAATACCAATTACATTTACAGAAAGATCATAATAATCGAAATTTCTGAAGGGTATGTATAATTGTTGAATCTCAGTAAAAGACCCAAATACTGTTAGAATTAATAGTATTATGATAAAGATATTAAAACTAAAATTACCCTTATATAGGTATATTGTTTTTGATGTAAGAAATGACTGAATAAAAAATAAGCTAAAATGAATTAATTTATCAAAATGACTAAATCTAGAGTAAGTTGAACTTTCAGGCTGATAATATATCATTAAGTATATTATTAAAAAAAACCAGATGAAATTAAGGGAAAAATATATAAAAAAACTAACCGGTAATTTTTTCATAAGCGGTGAGGTCAAGAAGTTCATTTACCTGAGTAGGGTTATCAAGTTTAATTTTAACCATCCACCCCTCACCATATGGATCATTATTTACAAGTTCTGGCTCTGATTCCAACTTTTCATTTACTTCCACAATAACACCATCTACAGGCATAAATAAGTCAGATACTGTTTTAACAGCCTCTATAGTTCCAAATACATTTCCCATTCCAACTGACTCATCTAAGGTCTCAATCTCAACATAAACTATGTCACCCAACTCGCCTTGAGCAAAGTCAGTTATGCCAATGAAAGCGTGCTCACCGTCTACTCTCATCCACTCGTGATCTTGTGTAAATTTTAATTCTTTTTGATCCATTGAACGAATATAGTAAATGAAATTTTTATATAAAAGTAAAGCTATTACTGATTCAAACTTAATCTTAATCTTGCACCAAAACTTGTCGAATATCTTGGGAAAGAATTAGAAACTGTTGGTTTATTAATAACCCTATCGTAATAGATTACAAGATTCATTCTATCATTTACAGTATAATTTATATTAGGTCTTAACTGAAAATTATAATTACCGTTTGTCACTACACTCTCGTCATCTATTTTCCTCTGTATTGTCTTGGTATTTCTTATTGTAAAATTTAATCTGAATTCAATCTCATTATCAAGAATTATAGTATTTCCTTGGTATTTAAAAGGGAGCCTCAACTCGTCTCGTGTATAACCAAAGTCAATTGTAAAATCTGAATTTCTCATTTCATTTACCTGAGAATTAGATAAGTTCAACATAATATTTCTGTCTTTTTTAAAATCTATTCTTGCATTTAGATTATTCTTAGTCCTTAAATTCAAACCTATAAGAGGTGCAAACCTCTCAACAATTCTTACCTGGTTTATGATATAAAATGGAATTAATCCATTTTCAGTCTGCTCAGATGCTAGTGGGTAATTCATTAATGAATTTGTAAAATCAAGGTTGTTCATATAAAGCAATGAATTTGAAAACTCACCTACTGAGTAAGTACTCTGATATGAATGCGTCAAAGTTATTGTCGTGAAAATTTCACTAAGCGACTTTATCTTACTCAATCCAGAAAAATCAATTCTCCAGTTAGGAATTGGAATTTTAGGAAATGGTTTAAGTGAGAAGTTAGAAGGATCAGAGTCTGAGTAAGCAGAAATAAAAGCTGGAATTAAAACATCTTGAGAATTAAGTCCATACTCTCCTGAATTATTTAAGTTATTTAACCTTGATCTGATAACCTTTCTGTTCTCAACAAACTTTAAGAAAGTTGGAGAGCTTTTTGAATTATCTTCATTAACAAACGCAGTTTTTATTGCTAAGAAAGAGAGAGAAAAATTACCACCTCTACTTGGTGTAAGTGAGACGAAAGAATCATCTGAGGAATTATAACGGAATATTTCTTGGAAATTTTCTGTAACCAATCTCTTGGCATCTAATTGAATCCTAAATCCATTGACTGGCTCCAGACTACTTCTAAATTGAAAATTATGATTTCGACTCTGGAGAAATGGTGTATTTAAAAAATCATTCTTCACTAACCATCCGTTACTTGCAGCCCTTTTTCTTACGCCAGCATCTTGAGATCCAAAAATAAAATCCCATCCAGGAGAACCAGAAATATTATTCATTCCAAATATTCCTGGTGAATCAATTATACCTGACATAGCAGTTCTCTCACTCACGTTATATGTTAGATTTATTGATTTTAAAGACATTAGCATCTTCATTATCCCATCAAAAACTCTTGACTGAAAGACAGTACTAGTTGAGTCTTTTTCTTTAAATTTTTTTGTGTAATTTTTAAATACTGGAATTTTATTATAAAGTTTATTTACATCAAGCTTTGTTGTTAGGGAATATTCTCTTCCATTTTCTACAGTATTGCCTAATGTATCGGATTGCTGATAGGAACCTGCAGACCACATGTATCTCGATGAATATTTAGCAGTAGAACTTACCCAGTCTAATAAAGGAATTTTATCGATAGGAAGTTTATAATTTACTGATGTTGATTGATTAAAGTTTTTTGTTCTCCCTAGTCTCTTTAAATTATAGTACATGCTGTCTAGCTTTTCTTGAGTATCTAACTCCCCTTCAGGCTCGTCTACTACTGAGTTATCAATAACATTAAAGTCAATATTCATACTATTAAAAATATTCCACTGTAAGCCGTATGATTTGTTTAAGGAAAAATATTTCTCGAAGATTGGATCAACTCCCGAGGTAGTTAAATCTGAATTTCGATATTGAGTTTTATTAAATGATCTGTTCATGTCTCCTCTTATATTTACACTTGAAGGGAGAGGATTAAAGTTTATATCTTTAATCAATTTCAAAAACTTAGAATCAAAAAACTTAACATTTTTAAATGGTTGGATAGAAATTGTCTTTGGTGAAAAGTTGTAGGAAATATTACCTCTATGTTCTTTGGTTTCTAAAGTCTGTGTTGTAACATTTGAACTTTTTCTCTCACTATAAGAAAAACTTGTTGAAAAATTTTCAATATCCCAGAAATCAACTCTTGACTCTGAATTTGTTCTTTCCTTCCTAACATTTGCAAGACTAATAGATTTTGATTCCATTCTTTCCTCAGTTAACTTCTTGTAATCTTCCCTCTCTTTCCTTGTATCAAAAGAATTTATTGAAGCACTTAATGGTATATCTTTATCAAGTGGATCGTACTTAGGTGTAACTATTGTCTTTGAAGTTGAAATATATAAAGGAAGCTTAATACCAGATTTAGAAGGTAAAAATTTATCTAGGTTTAAGTTAGCTGAAGCATCATACTGCATTGTCTCTTCTCTTGATCTCTCAGATATTCTCTGTTGGATTGAACCAAATCCAACTGAGGTATACCTTGCCGAAGAAGAAACTGTTCCAAAATCTGATAACTTCATATTTAAACTAGCATTAGCTGCCCAACCCTTTGTCTTATCAAAATCCGTTAACCGTAATTCATTAAACCATAAGCATGCTGACTTTGATGATCTGTCCTCACTTATAGGATTTTTAACTCCTATCATAAAGTTTAATACAGAACTCAGAGAGGGTCTTCCTACAATCCTAAAAATATATTTACCGTTTCTCGAAGGTTTTGAATATGGAATTGAGATATCAGACACTTCCCTATTTCTCTCTGATTTGAGAGCTAATAGCTCCTCAATAAATACATTTACTTCATTCTCTTCTGGCCAAATAGCTCTCTCTAAATTTGATCCATTCTGATTTAAGAGGGATGGCCTTGTTACCTTTAATGGTAACTCTATCTCATAGTAATTATTTTCATAATCACTACCAAACCTTAAAAAAGCATTAATTTCATCATCAGAAATTATATCTCCATCATTTGGCTCTGCATGTATAAACATTTTAATCCTCCCATAATTTATTAAATCAAAATTTGATTCTTTAAATACTGCTTTCGCATCTCCATCTGATAAATCATCAACACATAATTGAAGAGACTGCTCATTTGTTCTCCTCTGAACAATAGTAGTATTATCTATATCCCGAGGTATTCCAGGAGGAACTACATATGGAGATTTAGTTTCTGAACCTATACTATTCTCCTCAATACTTACTACAGATATTTGCATGTCAGAATCAGTAATCTCACTAACTTCATTTAAACCAGATTGATAAAGATTACTGTCATATTTTCTCCATTGACTACCTACCATTTGAAATTTTGCAAACCTTAACACAACAGGATCTTCCCAGTCAGTAAGGTATGTTCTTATAAATCTTATAGTCTTAAAATCAGAAATATTACCATGTACTCTGTCTGGGTTTCTTATTGGAATCCTGAACTGATACCAGGTAGCGTTTCCTGACTGATCAGTTATCTTATCAACGATATTATTTTGTCCAACATTCATTGAGCTAGGCCTCAAATCAAGTTCATACTCGTAATAACTTTCTAAATCAGAAAGAGTATTGTCCTCATTTAGATCTTCATTTTCTGGAAATGGTGATCCCTGAGATGAAAAATTAGTATTAGAGGTAAGAGGGGTATTACCCTCCATACCATTAAAACTTTTATACCTCTCAAGAATTTTCTTATTAGATGCATCAAGATCTTCACCTAGATAATACTGAAAGTTATCAGCTGATACATCAGAAATTAATCTTTCTGAGGCACCTGTATTAAGAGTCAACTTATCTAAAAAATTTTGTTGGAAATAATTTACCTCCCCATCATCTTTTAAACCATCCAAACCTACGTCTTGATTCTCTCTAGATTCATTATTATTTTCAAAAAATTTTGTTAAATATTGCTTTGTGGTAACCCTTCCCCACTCATTATATTTTATACCAGAATCAGAATAATCTGAAGATAGACCATTCTCAAAAGCGTGAACATTATCTTTCATAAGATCTTCTGATACATTTCCTAAATTAAAAATAAGTTTCCCTCCTGATGAATTATTGTCATTAAAAATACCATCTAAAACTTTTCCATTCTCACCTTCTATAAAAGGATCCATCATCCAGAATTCTATGTATTGAACATTGGTCCGATCAAAATCTGTATCGTTGGAAATACTTCTTGTAATTGCCCCAAAATTAGAGGCAGGATTTTTAAGGAGACCGGATGAAGTAAGGTCAGTATTATAATTATATTGCCCCCTCTCACTAGGAAAATATGCTATATCAAAAACGGGAAGGTTTGTGTTTATAAGTTGCCTATCTTGCTGCCTGAATATGTCTTGAGGAGAGATAGCTTTTATATAGTTATTTTCTAAATCATCAAGTGAAATATTTCTAGGTTTTTGCGTTCCTCCATTCAGATAAAAGATATTATCAATTGTGTACCAAGCAATCTTAGCTCTATTATAAGAGTATCCTAAATTGTTTGTTGTTAATTTACTTTTATCAAACTTATCATTTGTAGTTTGAGGCGTTGATCCCAACTTCCAAGATAAGTTTGAACCACCAATTGAAATAGGGATAACTGCACTCTCAAAATCATCTATATATGTAATGCCCTCTCCATTAATCATATTTGATGTACCAGGAACAATTTGTGCGAATTCTGTACTAAAATTAATATTTGACATCTCTCTTGTTCCTAATAAAGGGATCGCATTTATTACCTTTGTTATTAACTCACTTTCTTTATTTATATTAAAATCAAATCCATATTTAGTGTTTTTAACTGGTTCATTTCCAACACTAAACCTTGTTACACCACCTGGTCTCTCGTTTAAATGGAATACCGTGAAACCTAAATTTATATTTTCATCAAACTCATATTCAGCTCTAGCCCCAGACAACCATTTGGTTTGAAAATTAAAAAGATCAGCCTTCTCAAAAGAGACATTTATTTCTTGTCCTGAGCTCAATATGGATGGATTTAAAATCCTAACACTTCCTAAGTTATAGTTAACAGTATAATCTGTTCCCTCAACCAATTGTAAATTCCCTGCGGTGACAACTACTGAGTTTTCAGATATTCCTAAACCAGGCAAATTTATCTCACTTCCAGAGCCAGAAGAGACAGTACCTACAATAAAAAATTTATTTTTTGATAATACCTTCTCAGCTTCGTCTTGCGTCATTTCATATAACTCTTTATAAACGTACCTTTCAGATAAATCTATCTCTGAACTTTCCTGAAAATATGAGTCAAGGGTAGAGCCAAATGGTTCTAAGACTGGAAAAATAATATTTCCCCGTTCAGGGTTAATGGTAAAGCCTTCTACAAAATCAAAATTCCCATCGTACTGAGGATCATTATTTGAGTTAAGTCTATCTAAACCTAAAAGTCTAACAAGTGGTTTATCTCTGGTAAGTACTCCCTCGTTTAGGCTTGGATTATTAAACCCCACAGCATCATCACGGTAATTAACTTTAAGCTCAAAATTTTCACTTTCAATTCTAGTTGCGTTTAGGTTATAAATATTTTTCATCATCAAATCCCATGTTGGAATAGAAACATTAATATTTGAGGGTCTCAATAGCTTTAAAAAAATGACCTCACTCTCGTCTCTGTTTTGGTAATCTTCAGTAAGTTCACCTACCTTGAATCTTTCTCCATTGTATGTATACTCATAAGAAACTGCAAGAACTTCATCATTCTGAAGTCTTCTAAGTAATGAAATATAGCCCAAGGTCTTATTTATCTCATACTCATCAGTGTCAAGTTTACGTGCGGAAGTTACCTTCTCATAATCTAAAGATTTTGAGAAAATAAACTGAGAAGATAACAAGTCATCAACTTGATCAATATTTCTTAACCCAGCATTTGAAGTTAAATTAGAAAATAATAAATTCGAACCATTATCATTTGGGCCACCATTTCCTGACCCGACTTGAGAATTACTTTCTTTTAAAATTACTTTACCTTCTCCTAAATCAGTAAATGCTGAAAAGTTTCTTAGAGACTCAGAATTATTTGTTCGGTTAAGAATATAAACCTCCACCCTATTAATATTTATCCCTGAGGTTACTAATGGTAATGATGTTAACCATCTCTCATAATTATCTCTGAAAAAGTGACCCAGAAAATAGTGTCTATTTCTGTCATAGTTTGATCCAATAATTTCAAATTCTCTTCCTTGGAAACCATTATCTATTTTAATTGATTCTGCTTTTCCTTGTTGCCTAGATAAAATTCCAGTAATACTCAATCTCCCAAATTGCAGTTGGGTTTTTAAGCCAAATAAACTCTGAGCCCCTCTCAGAAGGCTATTTTTTACAGGCATACTTACATTTCCAACCTCAATTTTTTTTACTATCTCCTCATCAAATCCTGTATAATCTAATTTTAAATTATTCTGAAAATCAAATGTATTATTGTTATCGAAATTTGCAGTAATTTTTAATTTTTCACCAACTTTTCCGTTTATATTTAAATTTATTTGCTGGTCATAATTGAACCCTCCATTTCTCTGCTGCCTTATAGGAATCGAAGGGTTTTCTACCTTTTGGAATCTTCCTCCAAAATCAAGATTAACAAATCCATTTACCTGTAAATCAATAAAGTTTCCTCCGAAAATTCTATCTAAAGATTCAGGTATATATATTTTTGGAATCAATCTCCCACTTTTCAAAGCACTCTCTCCATCTAAGCTTAAGGACTTATCTCTAAAGTATTCTTTAACCTGTTTTTTAGTATTATATCTGTCATAACTCTTAAATGGTATTGCAATTGAAGGCCTGTAATTCAAAGAACCTAATTTCTCTTCTAAATAAAAGACTCTAGATGTATCGTACTTAGAGGAAAGTTTCAGAAGACTGGTATTTAAATTATATGCATTATTTGAAAAAAGACTTGAGAAAGGGTCTGAGTATCTATCATTAATTTGATAGGTAGTAAAGTTTGTGGGATAATAAACTGAGTCAACTTCACTTTTTATTGAATCTGTATTATTTTGACTAAATAAATACGAACTATCTGCGAGGAGTGCAATAACAAAAAATATACAAAAATGTGTTGCTAGTCTCAAAGTAAAACTTTTTTTTCACTAAGATCTCTTAAGTACTTCTTTTATAAGATCTTCCAGATTGATACCATCATTTTTATCAATAATAGAGTCAATATGGCGTTCAACAACATTCTTCGAAATACCCAAAGAAGATAAAGCTGATAACGCTTCATCTCTTATTGTATTGCCTTCATTTTGAGAAAATTTTACATTTTCAATATCTTCTACTGAAATCTTATCTTTCAATTCTAAAATGATTCTCTCTGCTGTCTTTTGACCAATTCCTTTTACTGATTTTATCTTATTAACATCTGAGTCAATAATTGCTATTTTCAGCTCGTCTGCAGAGAGAGATGATAAAATCATAACAGCTGTGCTTGGACCAACACCAGATATTGAGACAAGATCAAGAAATGTTTTTCTTTCCATTTTATTGTAAAAACCGTAGAGGGTGTGGGCATCTTCTTTCACATGAAGGTGAGTATATATATATAATTCATTTAGATCCTTGATTTTAGAATAAGTTCTTAATGAAATATTGACTTTATATCCAATACCGTTAACATCAACTATGACTTTTGATGGATCAATCTCAACTTTATTTCCTTTCAAAAATGATATCATATCTCAAATGTGTTTAAAATAGAGTTTATTTCTTGCATTAAATTTCTTTTTTTTTGACCAGGTGCAAATACGTATCCTTCTATATAATAAGCCCTATTCTTTTTCTCATCATATAGAGTATAACTTTTGAAAGGGCCTCCTGCAGATAAATCACTTAACTTCCATAAACCAATAGCTTCAACACCACGTTTATTTTTAAAGATTATATCCTTATATTCAATAGGAAAGACATCCTGAAGAGTCATAAAAACTTTTTTGTTTTCGGAATCTGTTAGAAATTTTTTTGAAACTTTCTCTCTAATTTTTAAAACACTTATAAAATCAACCCATTCATTATCATTAAAGTCCTCGTAATAGACAAATATATTTTTCTCAGAGTCTGGTTCAAGTTGTCTCAACCAAAAGAAATTTCCTTCTGAATCTGGAAGATTCTTTGCTAGATCATAGCCTAAAGGGATTTTAATCTTAACTGAATGATCTTCATATATTTTAGATACTATATTATCTTCTTGTCTTCTAAAAATATCATTCCTGACTCTTTTCTTTACTTCATCTTCAAAATACTTTAAAATTAAATGCTTATTAGTTTCAATTTTTCTTAATAAGAGTTTCTCAGACTTACCAAAAAGATATAGAATTACCTGCCCTTTTGCATATTGATCTCTTCTGGTAAAGTAATAAAGGCTTGTATCATTTTTCATTCTTTTTAGAGAATTCTCATTGAAGTTCTTACGAAGTATATCGGAATCGATACCCCTTCCATCAAGTGTAAATGCAACAACTATATTTTTTGCATGTTTAAGTATACTATTAAAACTTCTAGGTCTGATATACCTTAGATCAAATTTCTTTTCGGGTTGTGGTAATCCTGACAAAAATGATCCATATGTATTAACAAGAGATCTGCCAACATCTCTCTGAAATGTTGCAGAGTCCATAACTATTAACATCTCATTATTTTCACCAGATGCTTTTGGAAGAAATGATTTACTTATTTCTCTTGATTTATTAGTATTATTACCACAAGAGATAATAGAGGAAAATAATAATATCTTAATAAGAAACTTTATTATGCTAAACATAATTTAATATTTTAAATAATAATATTAATTTTAGGTAAACAAAAATCACTATGAGTAAAGAAATTTTAAATAAATCAATTACATCATGTTTTGCAAAAATAGCAAGAGTTGATGGAAGTATAGGTCAAGAGGAAAAAGATATTATGAACTCAAGTAAAATTCTTAAGAAATATAAGTCTGAAGATGTTGAGACAATAAATACAAATAATTTTTTCAATAATATACAAGGAGAATTCGGTAAGACTATTAAAGAAAACTTGAGTGATGAAGAAAAAGAAGATTTTATTACAGATTTAGTTAGTCTGATTAAGTCTGACAACAAAGTACACGATCACGAGTTCTTTTTACTTGGTCATGTAGCAAATTCTATAGGTTACAGTCCTGAAAATGTTGCAGAAATAATAAAGAAAAAAGGAATCAGAGGAAATTCTTCTGGTTGGTTCTCTTGGTTATTTGGGTAGATTACTTTTTTTCAGAACCTGAGTCAGACTCCTTCTCGATTTCTTTTTTTATTTCTCTTGAAGCGTCTTTAAACTCTCTTATTCCTTTTCCAAAACCCTTAAATATTTCTGGTATTTTATTAGCACCAAAAAAAATAACAACAATAAGGCCAATTATTATCCACTCCCATCCTCCAGGCATTCCTAAACCAAATATTATATTCATAATTAGATATTTAATATGTAAATATAGCAAAATCATTTCTTGATAATCCACTTTTCTGGATTCAACTTGATATTATTCTTCCAAACTTGAAATTGAAGTTCAGTAACACCATCGCTGTTAGTAACTAAATCACCTATAATATGACCCTTAGATATAACTTGGTCCTTTTCAATTTTTAAATTTTTTAATCTAGCGTAAAGTGTAAAATAATTACCATGGTTTATTATTACTACGTTATTCATTCCAGGAATGAAGGCAATTGTAGAAATTTTTCCTTCAAAAATTGAAGAGACCTTTGATGATTTATTGGTTTGAATATCTACTCCATCATTTTTAACTTTTACGCTCTTAATTACAGGATGAGGATGTTCTCCAAATTTATTAGATATAAAACCAGAGGATACTGGCCAACTATGTTTACCAATTAAAGATTCAAATTCTGAGGAGACCCTTTCTAGATCAATATTTTCATCATCTGACCGAGAAACTTCAGATTCTTTTCTAATAATTTCTCTTATTAAAATATCTATTTTTATTAAAGCTTCTTTTCTGTTTTTTATTTCTTTTCTTATCTTATCTTGTCTTCTGCCAAGGTCCGATATAATTTTTTTTTGTCTGCCTTTTAAACTTTGTAATTTATTATTCTCAGACAACTCACTTCTAAGTAAATTATCCTTATTTATTCTTACTCTTTTTAAATTTTCTTCTTCTAATTTTAATTTATTTTTTACTTCTTTTATCTCATCTATCTGGGTTTTTCTAAAGGAAGAATACTGAAATAAATAATTCATACGTCTAAACATTTGATTATAATTTTCAGAAGAAAAAATATAACTTATTTGAGTTAATGATGATCTAGACTTATAAGAATTATATATCATATCAGCATACTCATTGGTCAATAATTTTACATCATTGGTAAGAGAAGATATTATATTGGTTAGTGATTTAATTTCTCTATCCTGCGAATTAATATCTGACCTAAGAGACCTTATTAAATTTTGCCTATTATTTATCTGTCTGTTAATAACTTTAAGTCTACCGATTGAAACTGTTTTTGAATTTTCTGTTTCTTTAAGAATTTTCTCAGCCTCATTTATTTTTTGAATATTAACCTCTCTTTCATTCTCTAAATTAATCCTAGAGTCTTGAGCTATTAATGCATTTATTAAAAAAATTGATAATAATATATAACTAAATGTTTTTGACAACATATTTAGAGGGAATATTAAAAGGAAACTTAAGTGGCTTATTGGTTCTCTCTACCTCTCTGTAATTGAAATTGATGTTATTAATAACAGGAACAGATGAATCTTCTAAATAACTAACGGATGTGAATAGGTGTCTCCCTGGAAAAAGTATTTTACCCAGAGGCTTAAAATTTTCATAGTCTACTGTCAAAAGGTAATTAGTAACCTCATCAAAAAGAATTAACTTCTCAACTTTTGATGTTTTACTATTTACCAAGTTCTGAGACTGAATAGATCCTTTTTCTTGAATTATTTTAAAATAATTTCCTTCGCTTGCTAAATTATCTGATTCAGAAATATCATATAACAAGTTGCCAGTGAGAATGGATTCAAGCTGCTCAAAATTGAGTTTAATTTTAAAGGTATTCTCTATAATATCTGGTGTTGATTTAATTACCTGTTTATTAACTCTGTCAATTATTATAATTTCATCCTTAGTTACCAAACCCCTAGCCGCCTCAATACCTAAAGCTACTCTAACAGAAAACCAGATTTTTTTGTCTTTCTCAATTCTAGTGTTTAGAGTTGCATTTATTAACTGGTTTTCATTTTTGTATTGGAACTTTGATTTAGTTGATAAAAATTTATAATCTATTTCATCAACAACAAAATCATTTATCTCAATTTTTGAAGACTCAAATGGAACAAAATCTTTTTTGCAGGAAGAAAGTAATATTGTCAGAAATATAACAGAAAATTTCTTCAGATTCATTTCGGTAAAAGTAATAATTAAAATTTATACCAAAAATTATTTTCCTTTGAAAGAAGGACATCTTTTTTCATGAAATGCTTTAACCCCCTCCTTAAAATCTTCTGAGTCACATAGTTTAGAAAAAATTTTAATTTCTTCATCAAATCCATTAACATCTTTATTATAAAAATTATTTACAGACTTAATTACGTTAGCTATTGCTTTAGGGCTCTTCCTCTTTACTGTATTTATAATAGATATTGATTTCTCCATGGCCTTTTCTTTATCATCTAAAACATAATTTACAAGACCATATTCTAGCGCTGATTTAGCATCTACCATCTCAGCTGTTAGCATCATATCTAAAGCCCTTCCCTTACCAATTATCTGAGTGAGCCTTTGTGTTCCACCATAACCAGGTATTGTTCCAAGGTTTATTTCAGGTTGAGAAAATTTTGCGTTTTCTGTTGCAACCCTTAGATGACAACTCAAAGCCAATTCACATCCTCCACCTAAAGAGTATCCATTTACTAAGGCAACTACAGGAATTGGCATGCCCTCAATAGTATTAAAAAGATCATGTCCATTCTCTGATAATTGTTTTGCTGATTCTTCATTTAGTTCATTAAACTCAGCAATGTCTGCACCAGCAACAAATGATTTTTGACCAACACCAGTTATAATAACTCCATAAAATCCTTTGATAGAAGATCTGATCTCAGTAAAACATTGCTTCAACTCTGATATTGTAGTTTTATTTATAGCATTAAGTTGTTTTGGTCTATTTATTTCAATTAAATAATAATTCTCCTTAGTATGAAAGTTTATGAATTGATAATTTTTCATTTCATATTTAATTTAGTGATCATTTCATTAACAGTTTTTTTAAAATCAAAATTTTCCTTCCAACCCCAATCTTCTCTAGCATACTTATCTTTAATTGAATTAGGCCATGAATCAGCTATTTTTTGTCTGAAATCACTATTATACTCTACTTTAAATTCTTTATTTATATTTATTAATTCTTCTGCAATCATTTTAGGAGACATGCTAAATCCAGAAATATTATAACTTGACTTAATTCTTAGATTATCCTTTGGTGTTTTCATCAGCTTTATAATAGAATTAATAACATCATCTATATATATCATTGGGAGGGTCGTGTCCTCTTTAAGGAAACAATTATAAATTTTCCCGGATTTAAAAGAATGAAATATATCAACAGCGTAATCTGTTGTACCTCCACCAGGTGGAGTGTCGTAACTTATTACACCCGGAAATCTTATACTTCTGATGTCAGTATCATACCTTTCATTATAATATTTACACCAATTCTCACCTGAAAGCTTACTAATTCCATATACAGTAATAGGTTCTTTATCGGTGAATTGAGGTGTATTATTTTTAGAACTATTATCTCCAAATACAGCAATAGAACTAGGCCAAAATACTTTTTTAATAATTTTTTCTTTGGCAAGATTCAGGATATTAAATAATGAATTCATATTCAAATCCCATGTTCTCATAGGGTCTTTCTCTCCTTTCGCAGATAGAATGGCTGCAAGATGGTATACCTCTGTAATGTCATTATCTAGAATGTTTTTTTTTAAATCATCGTAAGAGAGTGCGTCAACTCTAAGGTATTTTAAATCTGTCTTAGATTGATCACAAATATCAGATAGGAAAAGATTATCAAAATCTATTATTTTTGATAGTGCCAGAGACAGTTGCGTACCGATCTGACCTTCGGATCCTATGATAAGAACTCTACTCATTTTGGGTTATAATTCAATAAATTTTTGACTTATCTTTACTCTGTAATCTAATACTTTTTTGAAAATGAATAAGAAATTTAAAGATCATCTTTTAAAAGAAATTGAAAATACAAAAAAATCAGGGCTTTTTAAAAATGAGAGAATTATTAAATCACCTCAAAGCTCCCTGATTGAAACAACCGAGAAAAAAGAAATTATTAACCTATGTTCCAATAACTACCTAGGTTTATCTTCTCACCCAGAGGTTACTCAAGCTGCAAAAGATGCTATTGATTCCCATGGTTTTGGAATGTCTTCTGTGAGATTTATATGTGGCACGCAAAATATTCACAAAGAACTTGAAGATAGAATAAGCACTTTCCTAGGTACGGAAGATACTATTCTATATGCTGCTGCTTTTGATGCTAATGGAGGAGTTTTTGAACCTTTATTTGGACCCGAGGACGCCATAATTTCTGATCAGTTAAACCATGCTTCAATAATTGATGGCATAAGACTATGTAAGGCTCAAAGGCATAGATATCTTCATAATAACATGAATAGTCTTGAAGAAAAACTTAAAGAGACGTCAGGATGTAGGAATAGAATTATTGTAACAGACGGTGTTTTTTCTATGGATGGAACAATTGCTCAACTAGATAGGATATCTGAGTTAGCAATAAAATATAATGCTCTTGTAATGAGTGATGAGTGTCATTCTACTGGCTTTATTGGGGAGAAAGGAAGAGGGGTTCATGAACTAAAAAATGTGATTGGAAAAATTGATATAATTACAGGAACGCTAGGGAAAGCACTTGGTGGTGCGTCAGGTGGTTTCACATCCTCAACAAAAGAAGTTGTGGAGATACTTAGACAAAAATCTAGGCCTTATCTTTTTTCAAATACATTAGCACCTTCTATAGTTGGTGCATCTCTGAAAGTTTTTGACCTACTTGAAAATGATAATTCACTAATAAATAAACTTAAAAGAAATACCCAATTCTTTAGAAATAAAATGAAGGGTTTAGGGTTTGATATTGTAGAAGGTACCCATCCTATAGTCCCTATAATGTTATATGATGCTAAGCTAGCAAAAAAAATGTCAGAAAAACTTTTAGAAGAAGGAGTCTATGTAATAGGATTTTATTTCCCTGTGGTTCCAAAAGATCTTGCAAGAATTAGAGTCCAGCTTTCTGCAGGTCACAGCATAGAACAACTTGAGAAAGCAATTAATGCATTCAAGCTAGTTGGTAAAGATTTAAAAATTATATGATTAGCTCTTTGTTTTCTTTAACATCATGAACTCTAATTATATTTGCACCATTATTTAGTGCCATTTTATTAAGTTCAAGAGTACCCTCTAAAGTTTTATTTTTACCATATTTTGTTTTTACAAAAGATTTTCTTGAAATGCCAACTAGCACAGGTAAATCAAAAATCTGAAATAAATTTAAATTATCTATTAAATCTAAATTTTGTTGGTAATTCTTTGCAAAACCAAGCCCTGGATCAACAATAATATCTATGGCACCCAAATCATAAAGAATATCAATTTTTTTCTTGAAATAATCGATTACATCTGGTAACAAATCATTATAATCTGTTTTAGTCATCATTGTCTTTGGCGTCCCTCTTATATGCATTAAAACATAAGGCATCTTAAGTTCAGAAACTGTCTTAAACATAAGCTTATCGTAATTTCCTCCTGAAATGTCATTTATTATATGAGCGCCTAACTCAAATGCTTTCCTAGCTATATCTGAGCGAAAAGTATCAACCGATATAATAATATTTTTATAATTTAAAGAAGTNTATTCTATTATATCCTTAATTCTTTTCCATTCCTCATCTAGTGGAATCAAATCTGCACCAGGGCGAGTTGANTAGCCACCTATATCTAATATATCCGCACCATCTCTTACCATTTCATCAACTCTAACCTTTGCAAGATCAAAATTATTATAATTACCTCCATCAAAAAATGAGTCAGGGGTCATATTAATAATTCCCATAACTAATGGCCTTTGAAATTCAAATAAATTACCACGAATATTTATTGATCTTTTGATCATATTTTAATTTGTATTTAAATTCGATTTCATATTTTTGATAAAATAATAATTAATTGAAGACAAGTACTAGAGAAAACTATAAAAAAATAATAGAAATATGTAAAGATATCTATTTAAAAAAATCCGAAGATTACGGTTCAGCATGGAGAATATTAAGAGTTACATCACTTACCGATCAAATATTCATTAAAGCACAAAGGATTAGATCAATTCAAGAAAAAAATAAGATGAAGGTAAATGAAAATATTGAGGATGAGTTTATAGGAATAATTAACTATTGTATAATAGCAATTATTCAATTAGAGTATAAAGGAAAGGATATAGAAATAGATATTAGGGAGCTTGAAAGTTTATATGATAAGTACTCAAATGAAATTATGGACCTNTTAGAAAATAAAAATCACGATTATGATGAGGCATGGAAAGAAATGAGAGTCAGCTCTATGACAGATATAATCCTCATGAAACTATACAGAACAAAACAAATTGAGAGTAACAAGGGTAAAACTCTAATTTCTGAAGGGGTAAAAGCTAATTACCAAGATATTGTTAATTACTCCGTCTTTTGCTTAATTAAACTATTAATATTTAAAAAATGAAAATACTTTATACATTATCAAGATATTTTGTAGGATCATTATTTATTTTTTCAGGTACGATAAAAATAAATGATCCTGTTGGAACTCAAATTAAGTTAGAGGAATACTTCCAAGTATTTAGNTCTGACTTTACTCCCCTATTTGAGTTATTAGTTCCTTTCGCTTTATTCATATCTGTTTTCTTGTGTTGTCTTGAAATTATACTAGGTGTAGCATTACTTATGAACTATAAAATGAAGCTTGTCTCTCGAATAACATTGGGACTAATAGTCTTTTTTACTTTTTTAACTTTTTATTCTGCTTACTTTAATAAGGTAACAGACTGTGGATGCTTTGGCGATGCGATTAAACTTACTCCTTGGGAATCTTTTTATAAAGATATTATACTTCTTTCATTTTCATTGATAATCTATTTTGTAAGACCAAAGTTAAAAGACCAATCCGGGTTATTTTATATTAAAATGTTTGAAGACAATAANTTCAAAAATGGTTTGCTTATTTTCATTACTTTATTCTGCTTGATAATAAGTTACTCAGCAATTAATTTTCTTCCCTTCATAGATTTTAGAGCATACAAAGTTGGGAATTATATTCCTGATCTAATGGAACCTAGCGAGGACTTAAAATACAGTTATATTATGGTAAAGAACGGGATCACCTATGATTTTGATAGTTACCCAAATGACGATAGTTATACCTTCAAAGAACTTAAATTACTTAATCCAGAGGCTGAGCCAAAAATAACTGATTATAATATATGGAATGAAGATAAAGATATGACGAAAGAAAGCTTTTTAGGAAATAAGCTATTTATTATTATACATGATATTGATAAAATTGGACTCTCTGGAAAAAATGAAATTGAATTTATTAATAAATTAAAAGTTTTAATTTCAAATATCAGTTTTTGGGTTGAACCAATATTTTTAACATCAAGTAATCCTAATTCTTTCAAAAATTTTATTACAAAAAATAATATTTCAATTGATGTTACTTATGGCGACGCAACTGTACTTAAGACTATGATAAGATCAAATCCAGGTTTTTTTCTGATGAGAAATGGAACAGTCAAGGGAAAGTGGCACTTCAATAAATTTCCAGAAGCTCAGGATATACTTCGTAAGTCAAATGTTAAGATATAATGAATAATTTTTTTATTGTTGGAATGCCAGCNTCTGGAAAATCGAGACTTGGTAAATTCATTTCATCACATACTAAATTAGAATTTATTGATCTTGACATTGAGATTGAGAAAAACATTAAAATGAAAGTTAGTGAAATATTTGAAAATAGAGGAGAGGAATACTTTAGGAAGCAAGAAACAAAAGTACTTAAGGGTATAATTAGAAAAGAAGAAAACTTTATACTTTCAACTGGAGGAGGAACTCCTTATTTTAATGATAATATGTCTTTAATTAATAATTCAGGTATATCTCTATTTATAGATGTAGATAAAAAAATTTTATTAGAAAGAATTTCAAGAAATAATAAAAGACCATTACTTAAGAATACTGACAATCTGGAAGAAAAAATTTCTCAAATATATAACGAGAGAATAAGTTTTTATAAAAAATCAAAGCATCACCTAAATAGTAAGATAAGGGAGCAGGCACTTTCAATTATCAATTCTTATTCCTAAAGAAATAACTAACCTATTATATTTTGAATCAAAATCTGCTACTGGCTGATTTGAATATATAGAATAAGGACTTACTCTTGATTTTTTATTTAAAGAAATGTAAGTAATGTCTAATGAAAATGTCTTTGATAGGTACCCTATACCAAAACTTTTCCTATTTATTTTATTATTAAAATTTGAATCATTTAGATTTTTGCTAGGATCACCTAAAACATTGTAACCTAATCTTAAGTAAAAGTTTTTATACCTTCCCTCTAAACCAAATCTATAATTAACTGCCAGAGCTTTATATATTTTCTCNATTTCTTTATTCTCCATAAAGTCATTGAAATCATAGGATTGTATCCTTGATGAAGAATAATCAATTAAATCTATGTCGGCAGAAATAAAACCAAATTTCTTGTAAAAATATGAGGACCCTATCGTTATTTTAGATGGAGATTTATACTTATAATTAGCAAAATTACTTCCAGTGCCTGATATAGCATTTCTTAAGATAGTATCTTCGGGCTCAAAATAATAATCAAAATATTTAGACTCTAATTCACTATATAATTCTTCTTCAAGAGTAATACCTGCCTTACTTTCATAATTTATACCAATATTTAAGTTATCTGAAGGTTTAATTATCATTCCGGCAGAAATTGATGCTCCATTTCCAGAAATACTATGAACATCTAAAAGGTTTAAATAATCTAATATTCCTTCTTGGACCCATTGATNAGTATTATCTAAAACCTCAAAACTACTTTCTCTAAAATTTCGAATCTGCTTATAATTAACAGAATAAAGATTTAGACCAATTCCAATAAAAACCTTGTCCCTAATATTAGATCCCAATGAAAAAGATAATTTATTTATGTCTCCACTAGTATTAATCTCCTCTTCTTGTAATGGGAAACCACCGATAAACGAATAATACGATCCAGGCAATTCGTTGTCAGGGTTAATAAGATAATGATCATAAGCCTCTTGAAGTAATGCTATATCAGCCATTTTAGTTTCACTTGCTAATCTTGACAGAGGTATTCCTTGAGAGTCTTGCAAAAAATAATCTATTATGGAATTATAATCGTTATATCCTCTATATAATTTTTTATCAGAGAAATCTTTAAGTCTTGAGTAAGAAATTCCGAAATTTAATTTAGCACAATCTGGACACTTAACGATTCCACTTGATAAATAATTATCCTTCTTTTTTATAGGAAGTACCAGTGATATATTCTCAATATCATTAGCATTATTTTCGACAGACATCATCTGACCAAAGTAACTGGAGCTAGATTTATTTGCCAAAATACCATAACCTAATGAAATTAATTTCCTATTTACAAAACCAAGTCCCGCAGGATTTTGAGAAATAGAACTCACATCACCACCTAAAGAAACAGATGCTCCTCCTATACCTAGAACTCTCGCAGAACCTCCTTGAAAAGTATGACTAAACTTTAATACATCTCTATGATATCCGTACTGAGAAAAGGAGTGAGTAAAAGGATAACATAAAAGGAAAAAAAATAGAAAATATTTTGACACGAAATGAGAAATTATAAGTTAATTTCTTCCTCCGCCTCTTGATGAGCCACCACTACTTCCACCACTTACAACACCTCCACCTCCACCTGAGCTACCACCAGAACTGTATGAGGATCCACTACCTCCACTACTATAACTACTAGAACCACCAGAGTTTGAAGTTCCACCAAATCCAACAGATCTTGATGAGGATGACATTCTTCCTCTAGCAGGATTAAAGCTAACTGGAGGAGCTGAATAACCTGACCTTCTTCCATCTTCTGAGGTATAATTAGAGTAACCCCTTGTTGATCCTGAATAAGAGGATCTCATCGTATTTGAGAATTCCATAATACTATTAATCTTCTCACTTGAAGACCTTGCGTTATTAAAAGACCTTCTATTTTGAGAATTTAAAGATGAGCTTCTATTTGACCTTGATGAAGTTCTCATATTATCTCTTTCTTGTGATTGATCTCTAAAAAGGGTGTTTTGAGAAACATTACCAAATATTTGTCCTCTACCTTCTCTAAGACCCTCTGATATATTTTGATTAGTAATGCCACTCTGTCTTCTAGAAGTAAAATTTGCTTTATTAATATTTTCACCGTTCATGGATGTGAACCTTCCAGATCTAGGCCCCCTTGTTCCTACTTTTTCAGATTTAGATACAAACCCACTAACATACATATGTCTATTAGTTAAGGTATGACCTGCACCGCCACCAGTTCCATTATTGGTAAACATCCAAGTCCCGTGTTTATAGAGTGATGAGCAGCCGAGTCCAAAACCGTTGAAACTAGGATAATGAAGATTAAGCAAGGCAGGAGAAAATCTAGGATCAAATGAAACTAGATATGGATTAGAGAAAAGCAACATTGGATTTGATGTGGCTATTATACCTCCTAATCCATTAATATTTCTTGGAAACATCATATCATATGATGTCATATTGTAATACATACTACTATATGGATCAATAACATTGAGTGGGTCGTTGAGGGTGTAGTAATGTGGAATAAATGATGAATAAAAATTCGGATTCGTTAGTGAGTTGGATATATCCGAACTAACATATAAATTATCTCTATTGAACTTTAAACTTTCACTTTTATTTTGTAACTGAGAATAGTTAATCTTATTAGGATTATCAGATTTATATCTGTTTAGAATATCCACATCTACAGTTCCAGCATTATTTATAGATGTATTACCCTCCCTGAATTTTGAAAGAATAATATCAGCAGGAGTAACTTTATTTTTTAACTTATTTTTAGAAGATCTATCAGAACCAATGAAATACATATCGTCTAATTCCTGAGAATAAACATCAATGGAAAGACTCAAACAAAATAAAAGTATTAAAAATTGTTTCATATAAAATCAATTTAATATAGTCTAATTTACAATTTTATAACGAAAAAAGGTAATTTTATTGTTTCAATATTCGGCATAAAAGTTAAAATTGCATAAATTTTAAGTATGAGTAAAGGGTTAACCCAAAGGACAGATAATTTTTCAGCTTGGTACAATGAATTGGTTAAAAAAGCTGATTTAGCTGAAAATTCTGCAGTAAGAGGGTGTATGGTAATAAAACCATATGGATTCTCGATATGGGAAAAGATGCAAAAAAAACTTGATGAAATGTTCAAGGAAACAGGACACCAAAATGCTTACTTCCCTTTATTTATTCCTAAATCTTACCTAAGTAAAGAAGCTGATCATGTCGAAGGTTTTGCAAAAGAATGTGCTGTAGTAACTCATTATAGACTAAAATCTGACGAAGAATCTGGCGGTGTAGTTGTTGATCCAGAAGCAAAGTTAGATGAAGAGTTAATAATAAGACCAACATCTGAGACAGTTATTTGGAATACCTATAAAAATTGGATCCAGTCCTACAGAGATCTCCCTTTATTGGTAAATCAGTGGGCTAATGTTGTTAGATGGGAGATGAGAACTAGACTATTTCTCAGAACATCTGAATTTCTTTGGCAGGAGGGGCATACTGCACATGAAACAAAAAATGAAGCTGAGGAAGAAACCCTTAAGATTTTAGATATTTATACCAAATTCCTGGAAGAAACAATGGCAGTTCCAGTTCTAAGGGGAATTAAGTCTGAAAATGAAAAGTTTGCAGGGGCAGTTGACACTTACTGTGTTGAGGCGCTCATGCAAGACGGTAAGGCTTTACAGGCAGGAACTTCTCATTTTCTTGGACAGAATTTTGCTAGGGCATTTGATGTTAAATTTGCTACAAAAGAAGGAAAAAATGAGTACGTATGGGGTACTTCGTGGGGCGTGTCAACTAGGTTAGTTGGGGCGTTAATAATGTCTCACTCAGATGATAAGGGTTTAGTATTACCTCCAAACCTTGCACCAATTCAGGTTATTCTTATTCCTATTTTTAATTCTGATGACGAATACAAGACTACATTATCAAACCTAAAAAAAATAGATAAAAATTTTAGAGAAAATAGCATCAGATCAGAAATTGATTCAAGGGAAAACCACAAACCTGGATGGAAGTTTTCAGAGTACGAGATGAAGGGTGTTCCAGTTAGAATAGTAGTAGGACCAAAAGATTTAGAGAATAGAACGGTTGAGGTTGCAAGAAGAGATGAACTAAAAAAATATGTAATCAAAGAAAGTGAAGTTGTCAGTCATATAA
Source organism: Flammeovirgaceae bacterium (assembly GCA_002702205.1). GTDB lineage: Bacteria > Bacteroidota > Bacteroidia > Cytophagales > MED-G16 > MED-G16. The sequence continues at coordinate 28,207 of NZYP01000029.1, forward strand.
AAGACCTTCTACCGGAGATTCAAAATAATTTATTTGAGAAAGGTAAAAAATATAAAAATGAAAATACTAGAATAGCCAATTCTTATGAAGAATTTAAAAATATTTTCAAAAAAGATAATGGCCTTGTATATGCACATTGGGACGGATCGAAAGAGACAGAAGAAAAAATTAAAAACGAAACTAAAGCTACTATAAGGTGTATACCAATAGAGGGAGATAAAATTAAAGGTAAATGTATTGTAACAGGAAAAGATTCAGAAAGAATGGTGGTATTTGGTAAAGCATATTAAGTTATTATGGAAGCACTAGTAATTTTATTTCTAATATTTATAGGAGTCATATTATTGATAACTGAAATTTTATTTATACCTGGGACAACAATTTTTGGTATTTTTGGAATTATTAGTATTGTAGCATCAAATTATCTCTTCCTTCAATATTTTGGACCCGAACATATCATATATTTTATGATAGGATCATCTATTTTAGTCTTAATTATAATTATTTACTCACTAAAGTCTAAAACATGGAAAAAAGTATCTCTTCAAAAAGTTCACACAGATAAAGTCATTAAAAATAAATATGATAAAATAAATATTGGTGATAAAGGAATAACTAAATCCGTCCTAAAACCTTACGGAAAGGGAGAATTTAAAGATCTTATTTACGAGATTAAATCAATAGAAAATTACATTGATGAGAACAAAAAAATAAAAATTATTGATATCTTGCAGGATAAGATTTTAGTAAAAAAAATATAATATAAATGTTACTTACAGCTCTTCTTATTTTAGGAATAACAATACTAGTTTTTGTATTCCTTTATTTCGTACCAGTAAACTTGTGGATTACTGCACAATTCTCTGGTGTGAAAACAGGTTTACTTGAATTAGTTTTTATGAGAGTCAGAAGGGTTCCTCCTTCCATTGTTGTAAACTCATTAATTACGGCTACAAAAGCTGGACTTGCAATTAAAGATGATATCGAGTCAACTGCAAGGGTTTTACAAGCTCCTGATTTAGAAACTCACTACCTAGCTGGAGGGAATGTTCCCCAAGTAATTACTGCATTAATATCTGCAGAAAAAGCAAATATTGAATTAACTTTTAAACAAGCTACAGCTATAGACTTAGCTGGAAGAGATGTTTTTGAAGCTGTAACTATGTCTGTTACACCAAAAGTTATCAATACACCAAATGTTGCTGCTGTAGCGGCTGATGGCATTCAACTTATAGCCAAAGCTAGAGTGACTGTAAGAGCAAACATATCTCAGCTTGTTGGTGGAGCTGGAGAAGAAACTATATTAGCGAGAGTTGGTGAGGGAATAGTTTCATCAATTGGTTCATCTAGAACCCATAAAGAAGTACTCGAGAATCCGGATAAAATATCTAAACTCGTTTTAGGAAGAGGCCTTGATGCTGGAACCGCTTACGAAATTCTATCCATTGATATAGCTGATATAGACATAGGAAAAAATATTGGAGCAATTCTTCAAACAGATCAGGCTGAGGCAGATTTAAAAGTTGCTGAAGCAAAGGCAGAAGAAAGAAGGGCTATGGCCGTAGCTGCTGAACAGGAAATGATTGCAAAAGCACAAGAGGCTAGAGCGAAAGTTATTCTTGCTGAAGCAGAAGTGCCTAAAGCTATGGCAGGTGCATTTAAAGATGGTAATTTAGGGATACTAGACTATTATAAATTCCAAAATATTCAGGCAGATACTGAAATGAGGGAAAGTATAGCTGATAATAAACCTAAAAGTACAGGTAAGTCTAATAAAGGAAATTAAATTTATTAATCGTTTTTCATATAGTTATTATACAGTTAATAATTGCTCGAAGAAGCCGCCAATTTTCTTATCTCTATCAACGTAGTGAATTTCTAAAATCCAATCTCTTGGGTTGCCACCTTTATCAGGTTCAAACATATCAATATTATTTTGAGGGTGAACATAATTCCTTTTGTCTTCTTTATGTAACTTCTCATGAGGAAAATGGCCAATTAAATGGCCGGCAATCTCTCCACCAAATTCCCACCCATATTTTTTAGCGGATTGAAATGCATAATCATATAACTCAGCACCAGTAATTTTACTCTTAGATTTAAAAAATTTTTTACAGTCATTCCACCCTGATTCAATATCATCCTTTAGCTTAATTTTATATCTGTCATTGCCCAGGACATAAGTTCTACCAAAATCTGCTTCCCATTCATCAAAAATTGGACCAAAATCAATGAATAAAATATCATCTTTTTCTATCAATAAGTTTTTAGGATTCTCATTATAAGGTTTTAAAGTATTTACCCCTGATCGTACTATTCTTTTATGCCAATATTTTTTTATACCATACATTTCAAAAGCTAAATCAAAAATTTCTGAGTTTAGATCCTTCTCATATTTACCTGGTATTAATAATCCTCTTTTATCAATTTCTTTAAAAAGATTTTGAGCGTTTTTTTCTGCAATTAATAAGTTTTGTTTTTGAGTACTTAACATTTTGAAATATGAATATAAAAAAAAGCCTCTAACAAAGAGGCTTTCTAAAAATAAAAGTCTGGCGACGACCTACTCTCCCACCTGTTACAGTAGTACCATCGGCGCTAAAGGGCTTAACTTCTCTGTTCGGAATGGGAAGAGGTGGACCCCAATGCTATAGTCACCATAAAATCTTAATATCGTAACATAATGCGAATAATGTAGAATTTAA
>NZYP01000030.1 GCA_002702205.1 Flammeovirgaceae bacterium
AAAGGAGATATTTCGAGGGGCCTTGGATGCATAAATTCAAAGAAAAATATTACTTGTCATACTCAACCGGAGACACACATTACATTTGCTACGCGACTGGAGATAATCCGATAGGACCATTTAAATACGCAGGTAAGATCTTAGAACCAGTGGTGGGTTGGACAACTCATCACTCCATATGTGAGTTTGAAGGTAGATGGTTTCTTTTTTATCACGACTCTTCCCTTTCCAAAGGGGTAACGCATCTTAGGTGCATGAAAGTCATCGAAATATTTTATGATGAATTGGGTAACATCAAAACAGTTTACCCATATAAAGAAAAAAATTAGATTATTTAGTAATCTTTTAACAGAACCATATAATAATTGCTTTTTTAACAAATATGTTATAAATTCTAAATCAAATTTTTAGAAATACATCTAAAATTAAATTGTCTTTTAAAAATAAAGACAATTTATGATAACTAACTAAATGATTGCATCATGAGATTATTCCTTTTATTTATCACACTATTTATAACTTCCTTCAGCTATGCTCAGCAGAATGTTACGGGTACCGTGACTGACGATACTGGTGAAACTATACCGGGAGCAACTATCCTTGAACTCAATTCAAGTAATGGGGTTGTAACAGATATAGATGGAAATTTTTCAATTTCTGTTTCAGGTTCTGATGCTGTCTTAAGAATTTCTTTCTTAGGATTCGAAACACAAGAAATTGCTGTTGGTGCCAGGTCAGTCATCGATGTAACTCTTGCGCAAGATCTACAAGAATTAGAGGAGGTTGTTGTAGTAGGATACGGTAGTGTTAGAAAAAGTGATCTAACAGGTGCTGTTTCATCTGTAGAACTTAGTGAAAATGAAGCCAGAGAGTTCTCTACTGTNGATCAGATTCTTCAGGGTAGAGCAGCCGGTGTACAAGTAACTCAAAATGCNGGTTCTCCTGGATCNGGAATCAGTGTAAGAATTAGAGGAACAAATAGTCTCAGGGGTAATAATGAACCTTTATACGTAGTTGACGGAGTAATTATCTCTTCGGCTGGTGAAGATGTTAACCCAGCAGGAGGTGTTGGAAACTCAGGTCAAGAAGTTCAAAACGGATTAAATGGTCTTAATCCAAGAGATATAGAAAGCATTGAAGTCTTAAAAGACGCATCTGCTACGGCAATTTATGGTTCTAGGGGAGCTAATGGTGTNGTGCTTATCACTACTAAGAAGGGNCTTTCTGGTAAAAGAAAAATAAATCTATTCTTAAATTCAGGAGTCAGGATGATGGAAGATCAGAGGTACGACGTCCTTAGTGGTGTTGATTTCGCAAGGTATCAGAATGAAGTTCAGACAATGAATTATAATTCTGCTAGATATAGTATTGATGGNGATANGGTTTATCCTATTCTTAGTGATGGTTCTCTNGCATCAACTCCCGCTGTACTACATGACTGGCAAGACGAGATATATCAGGTAACGGAACACTATAATTTTGGCGGTTCAGTATCAGGTGGTGACAGTGATGGTAGTTATTATCTTTCTTTTGGCTACACAGACCAGAAGGGTCTTGTTGAGAATTCNAGATTTCANAGTGGGGACATAAGATATAATTTTGATAAAAAAATAACAGATAAACTAAAGGTTGATGCNAGGTTTAGTGGNTTCTATAGTAATCTGGATTTTGCTGAGTCTGGTGATTTGATTGGTGCCAATCAAAGTAGTGTAAGAAGTATATTGTCAAATGTACCAATTACAAATGATGAGATGGAAGAGTATGGTAACTATTTAAATACCACCACTCCTCTGGGTTGGGTTGAAGATTTCGAAGATAAGTCTGTAGAAAGCAGATTTATTGGATCAGTTACCTTAACCTATGATCTGCCAGTAAAAGGATTAAANTATGAGTTGAGAACAGGTGGAAATATGAGAAGTAAGGAGAGGAGAAGATTCTGGGGATTAAANACCTTTCAGGGTAAGGCTGGTAACGGAGCTCTACAGATATCTAATTTAAATACTACATCCTANCAGGTAAATAACTTACTTAAGTTTAACAGAAGTTTTAATAAAAAACATAGATTAAATGCAGTAGCAGGTTTTACATGGGATTCTAGAGACTCTGACACAAAGATATTCGCAGTAGAGGATTTTGTCACTACTGCGCTAACTACACAGCAGCCACTTTTAGGACAGCTTAACTCAACTCCTTTGGCTACTGGAGCCTCTGATACGAGACTTATATCTTATTTAGGTAGAGCTAATTATACCTTCAACAATAAATATGTCTTAACCTCAACTCTAAGAGTTGACGGAGTNTCTAAGTTCTCTGAAGAAAACAGATACGGATACTTCCCATCTTTCTCANTAGCGTGGAGGCTAGTTCAAGAATCTTTTATTAATAATTTAAATGTATTTGATGACCTAAAGCTTAGGGCTGGATGGGGTCAGATAGGTAATCATGGTATAAGACCTTACGCAACACTTTCTAACTACGCAAGTAATACAGATGTATTATACGGTAACGNAGACAATGGTGTTGATATTCCTATCTTTCTACAAAATATTGCAAACCCAGATTTGAAGTGGGAGACAACAGAACAAATTAATTTAGGTCTTGATTTTGCTTTCTTTGAAAGTAGGGTTACTGCAACAGTTGATGTCTATAGTAAGCTCACAAAAGATCTTCTTCAGAATGTCCCAATTCCATTGTCNTCTGGATTCTTGAATGTACAAGTTAACAGAGGAGAAATAGAGAATAAGGGTATTGAGGCAAGTCTCAACGCTATAATATTAGATAATAATGACTTCACTTTATCTATCGGAGGAAATATTGCATTCAACAAAACTAAATTAAAAAATTTGGGACTTCCCCCATCTAGCATATTAGTAGATGGTTCTTATAAGCAGCTNCCTTTCTACGAGGGAAATAATGTAAGTAGAGGAAATATTTTTAAGTATGCTCCTAATGTATTTATAGAAGGCCAGGANTCTAGTCTTTTCTACGGTTTTCAAACCAACGGAATATATCAAGTTAATGACGCTCTCCCAGGAGGAGGTATTGCTCGAATATACGATCCGTTAGACGATAACCCACCCGCATTCTGGGCTGGAGACTACAAGATTATAGATCAGAATGGAGATGGTGTAATTGATCTTCAAGACCGTACTATCATAGGAAATCCAAATCCAGACTTTGTCTATGGTATAAACCTNGATTTTTCTTACAAGAATCTTAGCCTAAGAATCTTAGCTAATGGAGTATATGGAAATGATATTGCTAACGGAAATTTATTGCAATTAAATACTCCAGAGGGTATCTCCTACAGCAACATAACAACTACTGCCTATAATAATGCGTGGAGACCAGAGAGAACATCTAATACAACTCCGAGAATAGGGTATAATACAAATGGATCAATTGCTATGCCTGATTGGATAATAGAAGATGGAAGCTTCTTAAGGATCAGTAATATTAATCTTGGCTATCAGTTTGATAAAGTTAATATATATGTTTCGGCACAAAACCTATTTACATTCACTGGATACAGTGGATATAATCCGGAAGTTACTAGTTTCCTATACGACGGCCTAAGAAATGGAGTTGATTGGAACGGACAACCAAACGCACGTAAATTTTTAATTGGACTTAACTTTAACCTATAATTAAGATGAAATTTTTAAAATTGATAACACCAAAAACTATGAAAAATTTTAAAATACCTTTTCTAGCAATTTTAATTCTACTATCAAGTTCATGTGAGCTTGATGAAGTTGCTCCTTTTCTAGACAAGACCGTATACGACGATCCTGAAACTGCAAAGGCAAGTGCTAAAGGAATTTATGCTGGTCTTACAGCATATAATGCTAAGGAGAGAGGGATCTTCGTTATTAATGGATTTTCAGGATTATTTATTACTGGAAAACAAGGACAAAGGATAACAAATGCTAATAATGCTAATTTATTTTCACTCAACCCTACATATGACGGAGATTCAGAAGCTATGTGGAGTGCATACTATTCGGTTATTTCAAGGTGTAATGGTGCAATACAATATACCTCTACTGGAAANGACCCAGTNTTTGATAATATAGCTGGTCATGCCTACTTCGTAAGAGCTTACTCTTACTTTCAGCTAGTAAGATTATGGGGTGAAATACCATTGTGGACAGAGTTACCTAACTCAAATAACCTACACAAGGCTAAATCATCTGCAAAAGATGTTTACTCACAAATCATTAGTGACGCACAGCAGGCCTCTTCACTTATGTCTGGAAGTGCTTTAGATCTTGGTTCTCTTGGTCCTGGATTCCCATTAAAGTATGCTTCTAATATGTTATTGGCTAAGGTTTATATGACGTTAGCAACTAACCCTGAACTTGGTGATGGATCTAAATCTGAGTCAGAATATTGGCAACTTGCATATGACGAAGCTATNAAAGTAAAAAATTCTGGAAGTTACTCACTTCACCCTAACTACAGTGAATTATTTTCACAAGCTGGTGAGAATTCTAATGAATCAATTTTCGAATATCAATTAAGTGAAGCAGCTAGCAATAGCCAGCTTGGAAGAAACTACACTCCATGGAAATGGAAAGCTGGTATGCATTTNGGATGGTTTTCTGTTCATGCAAGTGTATATGACAGACATGTAGCTAACTATCCTACTGACCCTAGACTTGATGGCACTTACCTGCATTACTATACAAGGGCTGATAACGGAGCTGAGGTAAAAGTTTATCCNTCAACTGGAAGAAATAACTTCAGAGCCTCACATCCATACCTATTTAAATTTGCTGAGAAAGACAAATCACATACAGCTCAGTACAACAGTCAAAACTACATAGTTTATAGGTATGCTGACTTACTTTTGATGTTAGCAGAAATTTCAAATGAACTTTCGAAAGGAGCTGAGGCGATTGGATATGTAGAGGAAGTTCTTGACCGTGTTGGACAGACTCCTCACATAAGTTATCAGGGGGGACAGGATTCTTTTAGAGATGCGATAATGAGAGAATATAGATTTGAGCTTCTTGGAGAGGGAGAGGATTCACATAATAACAGGAGAAGAGGTTACACTTATTTTCTAAATAATATAATTCTTCCTCATAACAACGACCCTAATAAAAGTCCACAGTATGACTTGACTCTTTTAGTTGATGAGGCTAGAATAATGAAATTACCAATTCCTCTCGGTGAGGTTACAACTAACAATCTTATTGACGACTAAATTTATAAACATGAGATATATCACAAATAGTTTTAAATTATTAATATTTTCTTTATTTCTTTTTTCTTGTGAGGAAAGAGTAGAGCTTGATTATGTTAATTTTGCTCCAGGCTCCCTTTCAGATAATGATGGTAAAGTAATCTATTCTGATGTTGACGTTTACCCTATTTTATCTAATATATCTACAGATACGCCAAGCGTCGATAATAGTGTTAAGACAGGTATTGTATTTAGTATTGATTCAGTCAAGGCACCTTCAGAGAGCACATACGATAATTCGAAGTTTTCAATTGACAAACCCTCAGGAGTAGTTACATATGATAACTCAGCTGGTGGTTTATCTGAAGGAAATTATTCTATTTCTGTATCTGTTGACAACGCAAATGGTGTAGCAAAATATGAAGATGCTGTCACAATGAAAGTTCTTCCGGTACCTATTCAGATAAATGTTGATAATGCTGATGTAAATGTTGGTTCCCTAGAAATTGGAGAGATTGCCACTGCCTCTATTACTGACCTCTCAGGTTCAGGAGTTGTCAGNTTGGTAACATACCAGTTAGTAGGTGCACCAGATACATATACAATAAATGATAAAACTGGAGTAATATCTAAAGTTAAGGCAGCTACTGCGGGATCTGTCAAACTCACAGTACAGGTTGGAAGTAACCTTGGTGCTGTAGTTGCTCAAGACTTATTAACTGTTACTGTTGGAGCTGCTCCAACAATAAGTTTCTTGCAACTTGACGGCTCAACTCCTCTAACTCGTGTAACTGTTTCACCTTACACTTCTTACACAAGTTTTGCTCCTGTCCTTAGTGATATGACTGCTGCTAGTTGGGCAATTATATTACCAGCTGCACTAGATAATTTTGCGAACTCATTTAGCATGGGTACTTCAGGTGAGATCACAATAGCTTCTGATGCAAATCTGCCAGAAGGAGATTATAAAATTGGAGTTATTCCAACCAATGCCGGAGGAATATCTCTTGAATTCCCAGAAGTTTTATCCCTGAAGGTTGAAAACAGATCTGCAGTAGTCTTTGAAGATCTTATTAACGGACCTGGAGATAACGTTGCTCCTAATACAGTTAGTGGATGGACAAGTTATGTTTTGTCAGGAACAGAAAATGATGGTGCAGGTTGGAAAAAAATGGGAGCGGTGGCTGGTAAGTGGAGTTGTATGAGAAGGTGGATGAAGGGAGGAACAACTATTGGTGATTCTGATGAGTCTGTTGTAAGAGAGATAGACATATCTACAATAGACAAGACAAAACCAACCACAATTGTATTTACTGAATTTATTGGGTACGGAGCTGCATATACAAATAAATACGATAGAGCAGTTTATGTTGGTGATGACACGACTAGCATAGCTTCAGGTACTTGGAGTGATTTAGACTGGGTTGCTGTACAAGGTCTTGGTCTAGGTGGTACGGANTGGTTAGGGATAAATTGGAATGGGGGAAATGGCCCTGTTCAAGGTTATTCAAAACCAATAAACTTAAATACAATTGAAGGAGATAAACTTTATGTGAATTGGAGAATGAAGTATAAAGAAGGTCAAACTGGTCAACAGAATGGACAGTGGGGTGTAAATGATTTAAGGATAGAGCAGCCTGACGTTTATACTGCAGAAGAAGAGTANAGAGAAAATAACTTTTACTTAATCTACTTCTTAGTCCAATTAAAATTGTTTCTAGATAGAAAGAATACCAGATGAGGATACTTCAATTTATTTTACTTTCATTTCTAACATTAGAGACATACGCTCAAAAAAATATATTATTTATTGCTGTTGATGACCTTAAGCCATCAATTGGTGTATATGGAGATTCNTTTGCAAAGACTCCTAATATTGATAAATTAGCTGCATTAGGCACAACTTTCACTAATGCCCATGTTCAGCAAGCGATCTGTGCCCCATCACGAGTCAGTTTATTAACGGGCCTAAGACCTGACCTAACCGAGGTTTGGGATCTTGAGACCCAGATGAGAGACAAAAACCCCAGTATCATAACTCTCCCTCAGTACTATAAAGAAAATGGATATAAGACAGTTGGTATGGGTAAAATATTNGATAATAGAAGNGTTGATAGGGNGTTNGATAAACCATCTTGGTCTTCACCATTTATNAGAGTTAATGTCGACCATCCCATTCACGGAAATACAATAACAGGATTTCAGTCACCTGAAAATAAAAAGATTTTATCTAAGATAAGAGACAAAGCAATAGCTGATGGTATTCCTAACAGAGACATGTGGCAGTATTTAAGGAGTAAGCACAAACCATCTACAGAATCTTTTGATATTTCTGACGAAGGATATTTTGATGGTGCAATTGCACTGAAAGCTGTAAGCCAAATTAATGAGCTTGCCAAAGGGGATGATCCATTTTTTCTTGCTGTTGGTTTTCAAAAACCCCACTTGCCATTTGTAGCTCCAAAAAAGTATTGGGATTTATATAATAGAGAGAGTATTGAACTAGCTAAATATCAGAAATGGGCCAGGGGTACAGTTAAATTATCTTATAATAATAACGGAGAGATGAGATCCTACACGGATATTCCAGATTCATTTGAGGAAAATGGATTAATCAACTCTGAGAAGCAAAGGGAGTTGATACATGGTTATTATGCNTGTGTATCTTACATCGATTCTCAAGTTGGTAAAATTATAGAAGCAGTAAAAGAAAATAATTTACTTGAAAATACAACTATAATATTGTGGGGTGATCACGGCTGGCATTTAGGAGATCATGGGCAGTGGGCAAAGCACTCTAACTTTGAGCAAGCAACCAGGTCGCCTCTTATCATAGTTGATCCTAAAACTAAAAAAAATAACTTTAATTCTTCTCCTACAGAGTTTATAGATGTCTTCCCGACCTTAGTTGAGCTTTCAGATCTTAAAGCCCCTGATAATTTACAAGGAAAAAGTCTAGTTCCTATNCTTACAGGTAAATCAAAGAAAGTAAAAGAATATGCTGTTAGTCAGTACCCGAGAGGAAAGGCTATGGGTTATGCTCTTAGAAACGATAGATACAGGTACGTCGCATGGTACAAGAATAGAAATTCAATTAAAGAACAAGATATAATTATTAAAGAGTTATATGATTATAAAAATGATCCTGAAGAAACTGTAAATATTGTGGGTATTGAGAGGGANTTGGCTGAAGATTTTCAATCATACCTAAATGATTTTTTTGATCAACAATCTCAAGAAAAAAAGATATTTAAGGCATCACAGAATATACAAGGTTCTGTTAAAGGAAATAACTCAACTACTTTTTCTAACTCTNTAAACTTATTAAAAAATCCTGGATTTGAAGACGGTACAAAGGGTTGGAATAAAGGCAAAGGATGTCCAATATATTCTGTAAATAATAACGCTAGATCAGGTGATAGTGCCCTTATGTTTGAGGGGACAAGGTGTGTTATATTTCAAAACGTAAACGGCTTAAAGCCAAATACAACCTATAAAGTATCTGTTTTCATCAAATCTGAAAATAACGAGGCAGCTCTACTTAAGGTAAGATTTTACGGAGATAAAGACATAACCAGAAGGTACTCAAAGTCACAGTATGGGGAGNTAAGTGTAACTTTTAAGACTGGTCCCGATAACACTTCTGCGAGGATTGCCCTGCTTAAATATGCTGATGGAGCTACTGGTAAGACTTGGTTTGATGATCTATCAGTTACAGAGGTAGGAGTGCAATCAAAATCTCAAAATAATAAGGAAAGAGCAANTGTAAAATTATCATCAAAAAATTTATTGACTAACTCTGGATTTGAAGATGGTACAAAAGGTTGGAATAAAGGTAAAGGATGTCCTATAAATTCTGTAAATAATAATGCTAGATCCGGTGATAGTGCCCTTATGTTTGAGGGGACAAGATGTGGTGTATTTCAAAATGTAAATGGATTAAAACCAAATACTACCTATAAAGTCACAGCATATATTAAATCTGAGAATAATGAGGCAGCATCTTTAAAAATAAGATTTTATGGTGATAAAGACATAACCAGAAGGTATTCAAAGTCACAGTACGGGGAGGTAAGTGCAACTTTTAAGACTGGTCCCGACAACACTTCTGCGAGGATTGCCCTCCTTAAATATGCTGATGGAGCTGTAGGGAGGACTTGGTTTGACGATATATCTGTTATTGAAATAGGTACACAATTAGTTTCAGATCATAANTCAATAGGGGATGTTTTATCAGAGAAAAATTATAAAAACTTTTATTTTGGAGCTACTATAGCTACAAGTCAGTTAGGTACCGATGCAGAAAAAATTTTAGTAAATAACTTTAATATGACTGTTCCAGAAAATGCTGCAAAGCAGGCGAGGGTTCGCCCTGANCCAAACACATGGAATTGGAAACAAATCGATGCAATAATAGACATGGCAAAGAAAAATAATCTTCTAGTCAGACTTCATGGGCCAATTAGTCCTCAGGCATCTCACTGGGCTAAAAATGATAACAGAAAACCTGAGGAGTTAGATAAAATTATGACGGAGTTTNTAACGGCTCAATGCAAAAGATTTAATGGACACCCAAATATTAAGTGGATGGATGTGGTTAACGAGACAGTCACAAGATCAGGTGATTGGTTTGGACCCAAAANAGGAGTAACAAAATGGGAGAATCCGTGGACTATAATTGGNTCAGACGTCGATAGGAATAAGACNCCTCTATATATATCAAAATCTTTTCAAATTGCAGGTAAACATGCACCTGATATTAGTCTAGTTTATAACCAGCACGGTGGNATGGAGGAAGTTATGTGGGAAAAAGTTAAAGAGACAATAATTTATCTTAGAGACAAAGGCCATAGGGTTGATGGAATTGGTTGGCAGGCTCATTTGTCTAGTAATGTCAAANATGGTGAAAAAGAAATTAAATATTTATCTGATCTTATTGACTGGTCTCACCAAAACAATTTAGATTTTCATGTTACAGAGATTGATTATAAAATTTATGGACAGATTACAGACCAAAAACAAAATTTACAAGCCAAGACATACTCAGATATTTTAAAAGTTTTAATGTCAAAAAGAGATAATGGTCTTGTAACTTTTAACACTTGGGGAGTTGTTGACAGAGTTGGTACTCATACGGATAAGTCGAGNTTTATATTTGACTTAGCGGGAAACCCTAAACCAGCATATTTTGCATTAAAAAAAGTTTTAGATAATATCAATACTTCTGATCTTAATTTTACTGAGCTATGAGAAAATTATATACGTGTATTTCTTTATTATTAACTCTCATTTGTTGTAACCAAGAAACTAAAACAGAGAAGAAGAATGTTTTATTTATTGTTGTAGATGACTTAAAGCCTCTTCTTGGTAGTTATGGATACAACGAAATTATTTCACCAAATATTGATAGATTAGCAAGTGAGGGAGTNCTCTTTTCAAAAGCTTATTCNCAGCAGGCAATTTGTACTGCATCGAGAATGAGTTTCATAACCGGGATGAGACCTGACTACACTAAGATCTGGGATTTATCGACTAAGCTCAGAGAAACAAGGCCCGATATCATAACTATTCCCCAGTATTTTAAGGAGAATGGTTACGAAACTGTGGGAATGGGAAAAGTGATGCATGGCGCAAAGAATAATGANCCCGAGTCATGGACTATGCCTTTTATTGCCAACGAAAATTTTGAGTATGCTGAGGGATACAAGATGCCAGCTAACCTTTACCAGTCTCCAGAAATTCATAAGAAATGGGACTCACTTCAGGCAGCNCTAGATGCTGATCCAGATGCAGACAGGGGCTGGTTCGCAGTTAATAGTGTAATGAAATCTGCNGGTTTAAGGCCTTTAACGGAAAGTTTAGATGTCCCAGATAACGCGTATGCTGACGGGGCGTCATCTCTAAAAACAATTGAGTTATTNAAAGAGTTTGATAGAGAAAATAAAAATTTTTTTTTAACAGTAGGTTTCCAGAAACCACACTTACCTTTTACACCTCCAAAAAAATATTGGGATCTCTACGAAAGAGATAATATAAAACTTTCCGAATTTCAGAAGAGATCAGATGGCTCACCAATTGACGCCTACCATAGATCAGGAGAGTTAAGAAATTACCATGATACTGAGCCAAGTATGGATGAAAATGGGATAGTAAATGAAGATAAGCAGAGAGAAATTATCCATGGTTATATGGCTTCAGTCTCATTTATTGACGCNCAAGTCGGTATAATTCTCGACTACCTAAAAAGTTCTGGTATGGAGGATAATACAGTCGTTGTCTTTTTTGGTGATCACGGTTGGCACCTTGGTGATCATGGATTATGGAACAAGCATTCTAATTTTGAGGAAGCAACTAGAACACCATTGATTTTTAGAAGTCCAGATATCATTGGTGGTTTTGTTAATGAAAGTCCAGTTGAATTACTAGANATTTTCCCTACTGTATGTAAATTAGCTGGCATTAAAGTGCCTGAGTATTTGGATGGTGTTTCATTATATCCAATACTGGAAAAGGAGGTTAACAGNCTGAAANATTTTGCAATAAGTCAGTACCCAAGAAGGTGTAATGTTATGAGAAGTGTAATTGGCACTTACCCAGGGGACTGTACTCTTATGGGTTACGCTGTCAGAAACTTAAGGTACCGATACGTAGCATGGGTTTCAGGTGACTATGAGGACAGAAAGGATTTTAATAATAATGAAATTTTAATGGAAGAACTTTACGATTATGATACAGACCCTCTTGAGACAAGAAGTTTTGCTTCAGATCCAAAATATCAAAAAGTTAAAGATGAGATGATTGGAAATCTGAGAAGTGTGATATGGGAAAATTAACTTTAATAATTCTTCTATTATTTTGTNACANAAGTTTAAGTTCTCAAAGCATAGTATCTACCCACACCTATAAAACAATTGACACAGTAGTCCTAGACTTTAAAATTTTTAAACCTAAATCGTTTGATCCAAAGAAAGAGTATAGTACTGTTGTCCTATTCCATGGAGGTGGATTTTATAGTAGGTTTGCTAATCAATTTGAGAGACATTCCAAATATTTTAACAGTAGAAACTTTATTGCGATTACTCCTGTTTACAGAATAAAAAAATTACATCAATCAACTCCTGCTGAATCATGTAATGATGCCAAAGACTTGCTAGATCATATTCATTCTAATGCCAAAAAGTATAATATCAACAAGGATAAAATATTTGTTGGTGGAGGTTCTGCGGGTGGACTTTTAGCTCTTTCTAGTACTTTCTGGAATGCAAAGAATAATTTTGTTAAAGGGCTTATATTGTATAACCCTATTGTAGATACAGGTTTAAGTTCAGCATTTTCTAATAGGAGATCAGGNAAATATAATCTAGAAATATCTCCCATTCATAATATTAATAAAAACCANCCCCCNACAATAATATTTCATGGATCTTTAGATAAGATGGAACCAATTCAAAAAATTAGAAAGTATCAGGATATGGTTGAATCATTAGGTGTCAGCTGCGATGTTATAGAATATCCTGGACAAGGTCATTCTTTTTTTAATAGTCAAGAATTTTTTATCAAAACAAGTAAGGAAGTTGATAAATTTCTTTCTTCTTTAGGTTATATTGTTAATTAAAAAATTATAAAAAATCAGATGTTTAGAAGCTTCAGCAGAGAACTACTTTTGATAAACTTTCTCTTAATTTCTTCTATTTCCTTTTCTCAAAAACCTAATATACTTTGGATAACTGTAGAAGATATAAGCCCAACATTATCTATGTATGGTGACTCAACTGCTAAAACACCTAATTTAGATATTCTTGCATCTGAAAGTTTAATTTTTACTGAGACTTTCACTACTGTGGGAGTATGTAGTCCCTCTAGATCATCTTTAATTACTGGTATGTACCCAGTGTCCATAGGTACTCACCAGATGAGAGCAGGAAAAGATGTATTTGGTTGGGGATCTAGGGATTATGAAGGCGTTTCAAATGCTATTGATGTAAATGGTGACTCTATCCCCCTCCATTCTGTTGTTACACCACCTGAGGTAAAATGTTTTACAGAATACTTAAGGGCTGACGGTTATTACTGTACTAATAACTCTAAAACAGATTACCAATTTGCTGCTCCTGTTACTGCATGGGATCAGAACGGCAATAAAGCTCACTGGAGAAATAGGGAAGAAAATCAACCGTTTTTTTCTGTATTTAACTTTGATGTTACGCATGAGTCCAAGATGTGGCTACATAGAGATAAGCCTCTAACAGTTGATCCTAGTTCAGTCCCATTACCTCCTTATTTTCCTGACACAGAAATTGTCAGAAATGATGTAGCTAGAAATTATTCA
>NZYP01000031.1 GCA_002702205.1 Flammeovirgaceae bacterium
TAAAATATTATTATAATTGATCATTAAAAGGGTGAGTTTACTCACCCTTTTTTTATGTTAAACATTGTTAATTTAAATAATGAGAAAACATTTATTTCGTTTCGAAGTATAAATTTGTATAAACAAAATTTACATAATGAAAGATCTTAAAAATATTCTATACGCAATTATATTTTCATCCATTGGCGGACTGGTTTCTGTAACTGGATACGATTACCTCTACCCTAGAAATAATTCAGTTGTTGAAATTAATAATGATAAAATTAAATTTGCCAACTATGTATACGATACCACTGATGTCGTGGTACCTGAAGGTCTAAATTTTATATATACATCAAAAAAAACAACTCCTGCAGTTGTCCATATAAGAACTACCTATGAGGGGAGGACATCTTCCATGAGAAGAAGCCCTTTTGAAGATATGTTCAGAGATTTTTTTGGAGAGAGATACGAGTACAGAGAAAGAGAGGCTCCAAAGAGAAGGGGCTCAGGCTCAGGAGTGATCATGACCGAAGACGGATATATTCTAACTAACAACCATGTTGTAGAAAATGCAACTGAAATAGAAGTACTTCTAAATGACAATAGAACATTTAAAGCTGAAATTGAGGGCACAGATCCTACTACCGACATTGCAGTTCTAAAAATTGATGGAGATAATTTATCTACTGTTGAATTTGGAGATTCAGATAACTTAGAGATAGGCGAATGGGTTTTGGCCGTTGGCTCTCCATTTGAATTTAGGTCCACAGTAACAGCAGGAATAGTAAGTGCAAAAGCAAGAAATATTGGTATATTAAGAGATAGAAATAATCTTCAAATTGAAGCTTTCATCCAGCATCAGGCACCAGTTAATCCTGGTAATTCTGGCGGAGCACTTGTAGACCTGAAAGGAAACTTAGTAGGAATAAATACTGCTATAGCTACCCCTACTGGAACATTTGCGGGCTATTCTTTTGCTGTTCCTTCAAATCTTGTTAAGAAAGTATACAATGATCTCACAGAGTTTGGTGTAGTACAGAGAGCTTTACTTGGCATTACAATTTTAGATGTGAATGCTGAGATGGCGGAGGAAAATGACTTACCTGTTGTGACAGGAGTAATGATTGATAGGGTTAATAGCGGTGGAGCAGCAGATGATGCTGGACTAGAGTCAGGAGATGTTATCATAGATATTAATGGAGTGGAAATAAGAAATGTTTCTAACCTTCAGGAACAAGTAGCTATTAATAGGCCTGGTGATAAGATAATTGTTACATACATAAGAGAAGGAAAAACCAATACAACAAATGCAACCTTAAAGAATACCTTAGGAACAACTGAAGTTGTTGCTTCTGCAAACTCCTTTTCAATTGATGGGGCTAAATTTGCTGATGTTCCAAAAGACTTGAAAGAAAAATTAGAGATTGAAGGGGGAGCTCAAATTGCTGAGATTGAGAAAGGAAAGTGGAAAAGCTCAGGAATTACAAAGGGCTTTATTGTAACATCTATAAATAAAAGAGAAATTTCTGATGTTGAAGATCTATCATCAACACTATCACAACTCCCAAAAGATGACGGTGTTTTGGTAGAAGGTGTCTACCCTAATGGCGTTAAGGCTTATTATGGAATTGGTTGGTAACGAGGTTTTTATTAGATTTAAAGATGCTTAGGTTATTTGTTATTCTTATGTTTATTTTTTCATCATGTGGTTTTGATGATAATCTGCCATGCAGGGCAGATGAATGTGAAAATAATCCTGAGGAGTTACCAAAGTCAGACAACGAAGGATAAAAAAAACCCTCACGAATGAGGGTTATATAGTAAACCAAACCATTAAGATAATAAAGTAACGACTCAACTTTATTTTTGTTACGAAGATGGATAAAGAATTTATTATTAAGGACGACGAAGGAGTTGTATACCACCCTAAAAATCTAAAAAAATTCAAAGATCATATCATAAAATACCATTCCTTAAGAGGAAAAGGAGACAACAGTCTTCATATCGAAGAAGGTAGATTTTTTACCATAACGGAATCCTTTCTGAAAGGGCTTATGAAAATGTGATTAGTTAATTGTTAAATAATTATTAGAAACCGGCTTTATCTCTTCAAATAATTCGTTTTTTTATTAAAAAAAAATTAAATTGGAAGCTATATAAAAATCAATTATCATGAAAAATTTCTATTTAATATTATTATCAATTTTAATTATATCTTGTAGCGGAGGATCAGGGACCTCTAACCTACCCGATATAACAATTACTACTTCATCTTCTGAAGCGAAAGAAGCCTATCTTAAGGCTATGGATTTATTTGAATTAAGGAGACAGGCTACAGTCGAGGAGAGAAGGACTCTCCTAAATCAAGCTATAACCTTAGACCCTGAATTCCTACTTGCAAAAGCATCACTATATTCTGTTCTTGGTACAGAATTTAATAACAGAGTCCTAAAAGATGTTTATGATGAGAGAGACAAGGTAAGTGAGATGGAATCAAAAATTATAGAGTTCTTGTATAATCAAAGAACTAATTATGATCCAGAAGTAGCTTCTTATAATATAACAATGCTTACCGACGAATACCCTGAACTCTGGAGATTATGGTACTGGTCAGGTATGGTAAAATCATACAATCCAAGCGAGATTTACGAGGCCATTGACGATCTCGAAACGGCTCTTGAAATAAATGCTAATCATTTTGGGACAAAGTTAATGCTAATTGCTAAACATCTTCAGTTTGGATTATATGGCTTTATGCTACCGGCTGATGAAATAGATCTTGATTACCTACAAGAAATGATTGATGATGTTGAAGTTAATCATTCTGATAATTCTTATACTCACGTTGTCGTTGGAAACTATTATAGAACTTTAAGTCAGTTTGATAAGGCAACAGAAAGTTATGATAAATTAGAAAACTTCCAAGATCAAGGAGTAAGAAACCTATATACTGCTAATCATTATCGTGCTCTTGCTAATACATTCAAAGGTGATTTCGATTTGGCTGAATCTTTTTTCAGAAAAAATATAGAGTTAGGGAACCAATTTAATGCATACTTATATCTACCTGAAATGTTTCTACACAAAAATGATTTTGATGCGGCTGTCTCTGTATTAGAAGAATTTGAAGAGAATCTTATTTCACTGGAACTTCCTGCTCAACAGGAGCTGAATGCAATAGTTTCTATAAATAGGTTAAAATTTTTATGCTTTGCCCATAATCAACAAGAGGAAGAATCTTTACAGCATATACAACTAACAAAAGAGGCGCAAATAAATGCAATTAATCTAAGAAAAAACAGATCTACTGAGAACGAGTATAATGAACAAATTAAAAATGCAAATTATATAGAAGAGACATACCTTATTTGGCATGATATATTATTTGGAAACTATAATAACGCTAAAGGAAAATTAGATAATTATAAAATAAGTAGTGAGAAAATAAATAGACCAAATAATCTTCATAATTACTATGTATTGAATGCATTGGTTGAATTAAATTTAGGGAATCCAGATAAATCTTTAGAGTTTTTCAATATGACTAATAAATTTAATGGAACTGAAAATATTCCTTTAAATGATGATTATTATACTTATTTTAAGGGATTAGCACTTAGAGCCTCTGGAGACACAGAAGGGAGTAAAGCTCTTTTTAATGAAATAGCTTCTAAGAACTTTTTTGGAGTCCAGCCTGCTCTTGTTAGAAATCTTGCTAAGGCTCAATTATAGAGAAGGAATTGTGTTATTTAGAGAATATGCATAGAAGGCTTTTAATCCTTTTACTTTTATTTTTTTGTGATAAGTCTTATTCACAATCAAACCTAAATTACACAAAAGTTGAGGTTCCTGAAATATCCTCAGTTGATGTTAAATCTATATTTATAGATAGTCAGGGATTTAATTGGATAAGCACGAGCGAAGGACTAAATAGATTTGATGGAATAAATAATACCGTATTTAGATCTAATCCTTTTGACAATAAAACAATCTCAAATAATTTTTCTAAAGCAGTATTCCAAGTTGATAGTGATGGAGTTTTCGTAACTACCTCCTCAGGTCTAGATTATTTTAATTATAAAAATCTTGAGTTTGAAAGAATAGAATCAAAATCATCACCAACATCATTTTATTCCTATGATAATTATGTATTCATACCCACTGAGACTGAAGGCCTTTTTATTTATGATGTAGAGAACGATTCTATACTTGATGACTTGAAATTTGATCCTAGGAACCCACTATCAATATCTTCATCAAATTTCACAGAAGATCAAAATGATAATGTCCTGTTAAGTCTTTTTGGTGGAGACAGTACACTATGGATAGGGACATCTAATGGCTTAAATAGATATAATTTAAAAACTAAATCAAATAAAAGGTTTTATAATGAAGAGACTAACTCAAGTATTCCCTCCAACTATATTTATGATATTCACTCTATTGATAGTTTAATATTTATTGCAACTGACAAAGGAGTTGCAACCATAAATAAGTTAGATAATTCAATTAATCAGCTAGATTTTTTTAGAAATATAGAAGTTTATGATTTATTTGAAATATCTGGAAATCTATTAATTCACGATAGCCGTGGAATNTTCAAAGTTGAAAACTTTGAAGATAAAAAATTAAAACAAATCTATTCAGGTAAAGAAATAACTCTAAAACAAATTAATAGTAATGAGTTCGTTATATGGAATAAACAATCAAAAGTTGAAAGATTATTTTATTATAATAATAAATTTAATATTCAGCTAATAAGTGAGGCGTCTNAANCCATAGTAAATGATGTTAGNAACTTTAAGGGTGCATATTATTTATCAACTGATAATGGTATTGTAAAAGTATCAGAAAACTTAAATAATATTATACCAGTTTACGATAGAGATGAAAAAATAATATCTGTTGTTGAAAACGATTTTTTTAGAGTTCTACTAACTAACAAAAANATCCTGGTATACGAAGAGGAAGAAATACTTTTCAGCTTTGAAATTGACAAATTACTTAAGGGCCAAGACATNTCAAATCCTCAACTCTTATTAGATGAAGACGAATACCTTTATATAGGAACAGATAAACTTAATGTAATAAACCTCTATGATNAAGATGATATAATAATATATGAAAGTTCTTTATCTGGTTTTAATTCTATCTTAAGTGGTAATATTAATAATCTTGAAATACTATTTAGAAATAATATTAAAGAAGTATGGATTTCTCTNAATACTGGAATTTCTATTTTTAANGTTGAACAACTTAAATTCGAAAATTTTAAATACAACCAAAGAAGTTCAAGAAATAAGTTTCCAAATGGATTTTCTTCAATTTTAATATCTAAGGTAGATGAATTATGGATAACTAACTGGACATCAGGATTATATAAATACAATCCTGAGAACCTCGACCTTATAAGACATTATATATTTGATATTAATGACCAGAATAGTATTACCAGTTCATCTCTTAATAGCATTACCGAATATAATGAAGAGTTATATATTGGATCAGAGGGTGATGGAATTTTTATATACTTAAATGACTCTACTGGCTTCAAAAATATAAATATTGAAAATGGGTTATTATCAAATAATGTTAAAAACTTCTTAAAAACATATCAGTATTTGTTCATACTTACAGATAAAGGAATTAATTATTTTGACTTTGAGGTNATGTCAACCCTTACAGACGGTAATAATAATAATTTAAGAAATATTAATTCTGAGGATGGCCTGGCTACAAATAAAATAATAGATAATGGAATAAGCTTTTATAATGATTTTATNTACCTATTTTCAGAAAATAATATTCAAAGAATTGATTTATATAATTTATTTGTAGATAGAGAAAACCCAATTTTAAACTTAACTTTATCTGAGTACATTGATGAGAATTTTGATAGAAGAAAATTTAATATCTCTAATAATGAAATTAATTTAACTTCTGATATATCAAATATCGAAATCACTTTATCATCACCCNCTTTTTACAAACCTCAAAGTTCACAGATATTTTATAAAATTGAAGAATTGAATGATGATTGGGTTAATCTTGGAAAAGAAAGAAAGTTAATTATTCAAAGCTCAGGGTATTCTAATAGTTTTGTGAATGACAATAAAATTCTTGCGCCTTACGGTGTTTACAATTTGAAAATTAAATCAACAAATAGCTCTGGAATTGAGAGTCAAAATCAACTTGAATATAATTTGTCTGTCACCCCACCTTGGTATCTGACCACGTTTGCTTTCATAGCATACCTTATTCTCATAGGATCAAGTATATTTCTTTATGTGAAGTTCAGCCAAGGGAGAACGAGGAGAATAATGGAAGAGAAAAGAAAAGAAGAAGAATTAGAGGAGGCTCATAATCTTCAAATGGGATTGTTAGCAAAAGAAAATCCAAAAAGAGATGACCTAGATATTAGTACATTTATTAGATGTGCTACAGAAGTTGGTGGGGATTATTATGATTTCATTGAATTTGAAGATGGTAGTNTACTTGCTATTTGTGGTGATGCAACTGGTCATGGTACAGCCTCAGGAATGATGGTCTCTATCACAAAAGCTGGATTGTTAGGAATAGACTCAAATGATCCAAATTTTATATTAAAAACACTTAATAAAATTATTAAGAAAGTTGATATTGGAAGACTTAGAATGAGTTTGAACTTAGTACACTTTCAGAATGGAAGTATGAAATTAAGTTCTGCTGCAATGCCACCAATGTATCACTATGAAAAGAAAAAGAATAAAGTCGATGAGATAACAATTTCAAACCTACCTTTAGGTGGATTAATGTCAGAAAATTTTACAGTTCTTAACAAAAAATTTTCAAAAGATGATG
The DNA here is from genome assembly GCA_002702205.1 of Flammeovirgaceae bacterium. Taxonomy (GTDB): domain Bacteria; phylum Bacteroidota; class Bacteroidia; order Cytophagales; family MED-G16; genus MED-G16. Next base: position 6,823 of record NZYP01000031.1, read on the forward strand.
TATTAGTTATGCTATCTGATGGCCTTCCTGAAGCACCTAATAGAGATGGAGATCTTTTAGATTACGCAGCAGTTAAAGAATGTATTGAAAAACACTCTACAAAAACAGCCTCAGAGATAAAAGATGAATTAGTTAAATTATCAGATAAATGGATGAATGGAGTACATAATCCAGATGACATTACAATAGTAGTCTGTAAGAAACTTAAAAACTAAATTACTTTTTTTTATGCGTGTAAAGCCATACTTCTATAGGCTTAGCTTTGCCTTTGACATGAATAGAAGGAATTTTCTTAAAGTTGTGGTCTTGTGAAATATTATCTTTTACAGAATTTGAAATCAAAATTTCTCCAGACTTGGCATGGGAACAAAGTCTTGCACCAAGATTAATTGTGTCCCCTATAACTGTATAATTCATCTGCTGCTCAGACCCAATATTACCAGAAACTGCCTTTCCTTTATTAATACCTATCCCTATTCTGAAAGGCTCAAAACCTTTTTTAACAATATCTGAGTTAAATTTATCTAGTTTTTTAAACATTTCAATTGCAGTATTTACTGCATTTTCTGTATCCATCTCATTTTTNAGAGGAACACCATATAATACCATTAACTCATCNCCTACTATCTTGTCAAGAGTTCCATTATACTTAAATACNACATCAATCATAGACTGAAAGTATTTATTTAAAAGCTTAACTATTTGAGTGGGACTTAACTTTTCAGACATGCTAGTAAAACCTCTAATATCTGAAAATAAAATTGTGATATCACTCTCAGTACCACCAAGATTTAATGAATCTTCACTCTCTAAAAGCTTATCAACAATATTTTTTGATACATATTTCTTAAATGTTGATTTTACCTTATTAATTTTTGATAAATCGTCAATGGCAATAACTATTCCACTAAATTTTTTTTGTTCATCAAAAACAGGAGAACAAGATAAATTAACACTAATTTTTTTCTTTGATGATTTAAATGTAAACTCTGTCTCAAATAATCTCTCCTGTTTAGATTCTACTTTTTGAATTATCTCCTGAAGTAATTCATCTTTCTCAAAAATGATTATGTAATGATTTCCTTCTACTTCTTCCTTCTCTTTTTTAAGAACTCTTAGTACCTCCTTATTCACAAACTCTATCTCCCCAAAAAGATTAATTCCAATAATGCCAGTAGTAATAGAAGACATTACGTTTTCATTTAATTCATTAGACTTTTTTAATGATTCCAAAAGCCTTACATTTTGATATGCAAAACCTGTCTGAATTGTTATGGAATCTAATAATTTTAAATCATTATTATTAAAATCTTTTATACCCTGCCTGGTTTCTTTATCAAATAAAAGTATAGCTCCAACTAATTTTTTTTCATTTATAATTGGACATATTATAGAATATGTTGAGTCAAAAAGTTCATGATTAAATTTATGATTTTCTTTAACAGTAAATGATTTTTTTTCTTTATTTAATACCTTCAAAAAACCTGATCGGGTATTAAATATTTGCCTTTTGATTTTTTCTTCGTCTATATTAAAAGTAGAAATAGGATCAAAAATATTAGAAACTTCATTTTTTATTAAAACAATTCCCTTAGATGAATTTAAAATAGAAGAAGAGAGGGTAAGAACATTAAAGAAAAGACTATTAAGATCATCAAGTGAATTTATTGAATTGGTTAGATCTAATAACGTCTCAAGTTCGAGATATTTCTCGTTAAGATCTTTATTTTTTAGAAGTAACTGCTTTTCTAGATCTTCTATTGATTTACTTGAAGAAGGTCCAGTCATTTCTATATTATGCTAATTTTTCAACACCAGCATCGATAGATTCATAGATCTCGCAATACTTAGAGATACCCATTATGTTAAAGGTTTTTTCTACTATACCAGCTAGATTTGTGAATGCCATTACACCGTTAACACCTTGTAGTTTCTCAATAATTTCAATCAGAATTGACACTCCAATACTGTTTACAACTTTTGAATCAGCCATGTCAATCAAAAACTTGGTATTTCCTTCTTCCATCTTTTCATTAAATACATCAAGGACAGCGTCACCAGCAACATTATTAAAGTACCCACTAGTACTTATCACAATTACGCCGTTATTTTCTTCCACATTTTTTATTGAATCACTCATTGTCTTCTTTCTTTTTAGTCATTGTTACAGTAGTACCAGACTCATCACTGTCGTACTCAACTGTATCCATTAATTCAGCAACTAACTGCAAACCCCAACCTCTTTTTCTAGCATCAGCTTTAAGTTTGTTTTCAATATTAGGAATCTCAACTTTAGACTTATCAAAACCTTTACCTTGATCAATTACTTTCACGGTAAGCTTATCATCAGAGACAATAAAATGAATATAGATCTCTTTTGTTTTTGAATGTTCAAAAGCATTTATACAAGACTCAATAATTGCCATACTAATCTCTCCAGTCTTCTCTTCAGAAAGATTCATATGTTTTGATATAACTTCAGCTGTCTTAGTAGCAGTTAATTCAATATCTGGTATTACTGGTAATTTTAATTCTACTTCTGGATTTTTCATATTTGAGTAAATTTAAACATGTTTAGCTACTATAACAATAATATCACTAGGCTTTTAATAAAGTATTTTTAATAATTAGATGAAAAGGTAAAAAATTTAAAAATCATCTTCAAATATGAATTTTTATAAATTTTATAGTTTATTTTAACGTATAAATATTTAAAGTGAAGACAGGAAGTATAATATCAAATTATTGGGATCTAATTGAATACAATGTACATCATATCAGACATTCAGAGTTGAAAGCTTCCCTAATTTTGACTGCTTACGGAATAATATTTGGATTGGCTTATGATGTGAGTGGTGACCTGCCAATACCTGAAAAATATAAATACATACTCTATATATTAATTATTATTTTTATAGGGTTTACCTTAACTTCAATATTCTATAGTTTCAAAACATATATACCTAGAATTAATCAAAAACTAAAGAAGTCTGTTTTCTTCTTCCACGATATAAATTTTCATTATAAAAAACCGGAAGTATACTCTAAAGAACTTATAAGGGTTATGGAAAATGAGAAGGAACTAAAAGAATTACTAGCAGAACAAGCTTATATAAACGGTGTTATAGCATCAGATAAATATGTTAATGTATCAAAATCAATAAAATTTATGATATATTCTTTCTGTTCATTGGTAGTACTTCTATTATTCGAATTGCTAGCTCTATGATTTTTCCATCATCATCTTTGCATAATCAATATTCTTCATCTTCTGCTCTCTACCCTTCTCTTGCATAAAGGCTGTATAGAAGTTGTGGGATAATAAGAATTCATATTGTATTTTATAAAATTGAGAATCGTTCTTGACTACACCACACTCAGTCCACTCTTTTTTTAAATACTCAGAAATTTTTTCAAAGTCGTTTGAACCAATATATTCAAGGTCAGCATCTCTGATAATAGATTCTAATAAATTACTAGGCTTTTCAGCCACTTTTGTTATTAAAATTAAAGAGGATATAGTATCAATGTGATCATCAGAAAAGTAATATTCAGGTAATATATCTTTAGACATGAGAGCACCAGTTTCCTCATGATCAACATGTGACTTAATAAACCCATAATCGTGTAGTAAACAAGCAGTTAATAAATCTCTCCAGTCATCACGGCTTAGGTTATAAAAATCACCAATTTCCTGAGCAGATTTTATTACTCTTTTGGTATGGTGGAGATTATGATAATGATACTTTGAATCTAACTTATTTGATAAATCAGAGAATACAAGTTCAATTAATGGATCAGGTACGTACTTATTAAGTTCCAAAATATTTATTTTAATCAAAATTAATACCTAATAATAAAGAAAAATTATCAAATAAATTTAATTTTGCTTTGTAAAAAAACCATTTCCAATGATTAAAAAACATATACTTTCTCTTTTAATATTATTAATTTATGTAAATTTTTCTTCTATTTCTCAGACCGTAATAAATACGGAGTCTAACCTTAATAAAATTGATTCAACCTTTCATTTATTTATCGATGGCATGGGAGATTACAAAAAAGGAAACTTAGATTTTTTTATGATTAAGTCTAATCTTACAGTAGGCTCAAGAATAAAAGGAAAAAATCTTTTAAGGTTAACATTCTCAAATAATTATCAAAAGTTCAATGGAAATGCTTTCAAAAATAATATTTCTGGTCAGTTCAGGTATAATTACTTCTACAATGTAGAGAAACACCATTCCATATTTTCATTTATACAAATAGGTAAGAGTATGAGATCTTTTATAGATAGAAGGTTTCTGGTTGGTGGTGGTATTAGGAAAAGAACAACTCCTTCAAAAAATGCTGGTTACCTTGATGTAGCTTTAGGAGCTTTTTATGAAAATGAGTCATATCCAACCTATAAATTCCAAGAAGTTGAATTTAGCCCAAAGACCTATAATAACTTAAGATTAACTCTTAATATTTTCACAAGATTAAAATTCAATACTCATTGGAACCTTGTGACTGTAATGTATAGCCAGTGGAAGTCAAGTAGATTAAAAAACTACAGAATATTTTTTGACACAACTCTAAACTACATAATTAGTAAGAGAGCGACTATATTCCTTAAGTTTAATGCTAGAGTTCAGTCAGAACCTTATATTCCATTTATTTCTAATGAGACTGATACTCTTATAGGTTTTAGGGTGAACATATAAAAAAAGCTCTTCAAAATGAAGAGCTTTGATATTTGAAATAATTTATGTTTACTTACTGGCACTAGGTCCTTCATAAAAAACCACTTCATAAATAACAGTACTTGTAAATTTACCATTTGGTAATAAATCATTTATTTCCTGTATTCCTTCTGGCCAATCTGCTCCGTTTGGAAAAGAATTCATTGCACCACTTAAAGTTGTAAAATGGTCAATTGTTACAACACTCCATGAGGAACTATTTCCAGTTGGAGACATAACGGTAGCAACTTCCCAACCAGCCCAAGATGAATTTTCATCATTGACGTATCCTTTAATAAATGGTTTCCAAACATCATTTTGTAATTTGACAAAAGCTCCAACATCTGATGGATTTGCTGTATTAACCACAATATAATTACCTGGCTTTGGAGTTTCAGCAAAAACTTGAATTGCAGGTGAAGTATAAACAGCTCCGAGTACACCTGCCGAACTTACAGGCCTTAGTCCAAAATTTGACCCAGAACCCCAAGTAGGAGTGTCTAGATCAGATATTTCTGCAAAACCATTGTAAAAAAAATAGTTGTGACCACTTGACGTATTACCTGTCAATTTTCTAGCTAGGCCCCAGTGAACCATATCACCATCTGCAATTGCATCTTTGACAACACTTCTATAAACATTGTTCTCATTATAAAGAAAATTGGCTACATCATCTTCACCAATCTGCCTAAACTGCCAATAGCCAACTTTGTGGTCAGTTGGATCCCAATTTTCCTGTGCCAAAGAAGCAAAAGATATCAGAGTTATTAAAAAAATGTTAAGTATGTATTTCATAATTTGTAATTTAATTTTCAAATAATATTAATTCCATTGAACCAGTATTTGGAATCATTTCTCGTGACTGCATACCAAGATCAACTAGTTTTTGTGTTTTAAAATCATTTTCTACAGTATTCTCATTCTCCCCACCAATATTAAAACATATATGAGAGAATTGAGTGTAAGCATTTTCAGACCTCTCCTCTACCCTGGTAAATCCCCAGAAAGTTTGAGCACCTATATCTATGGCTTTTTGGAACTGATCTTTAAAAACTTCTTTCTCAAAAGATTCGTAATCGTCATTTTTCTCTTGCATAAGAGAAATTGAACAAATAAGACCAGGTGTAGGATTAAAATCCGCTACTGCTGCCTGAGCCTGAATTGAAAGTGTATATGACCTAGTAGCATCCCTTGGATCAAATGAACTATCAATCATCTTCTGAGCTTTCTTTCTTGAAATTCCATGTACTCTTTGTGCAATAGCTGCATAATCAATATCTTGACTTGCATCGTACTGCTCTTGAGATTCATAAGAATTAAAAATCATATAGTCAGCTGGTTTTTCACCAAGTGGATCTCCAGGAAGCGTTTTCCATATTGACCACTGCATCTTTTTTCCTTGACTTATTATATCTGCATGAATTTTTGACCAAAACTCTTCGATCTCCATATATTCAGCATCAGAACCTTCTTTTAAGACCACAGCATCCATTACACTGATCTGCTGAGCATTTACAATAAAAGGTATAAATAATATTAATAATAGTTTTTTCATAATTATATAATTTTTAATTCCACTTCTTAACAAGTCTTCTAGCAAAAGACCTTACCATTTCAGTCTCACCTCTTTCTGACCTAAACTTT
>NZYP01000032.1 GCA_002702205.1 Flammeovirgaceae bacterium
AAGTAATAAGATTCAGAGAGTTGAGAGAGATATAATAGAATTAGAAGAAACCATTAAAAAAAATAATTTAGATCTTCAGCAAAATCCATCTGATCACGATGAGAAATTTTTTGAAGATTACCAATTAAGAAAAAATACACTCGCATCATCTATTTCAAGGTGGGAAGAATTAGAAAAAGAATTAGAAAAATTAAAAAAATAACATATTTCCTTCAAACCTATTTTATTTTAATTTATAGAATAAATTTCTAAATAACAGAAGTGATAAGGTACCCATCCCTAATAAAAGAGCATTGATAATAAGAGGGTAATTATCTTCCAAAATTCCAGTGCTGTGCTTGTAGTGGATACCATAGAAGGCCCATAAAATAGGCAGAAGGTACCAGATAGCACTATTCTTTAAAAATGTAAAAGTTGCAATTAAAGTTGCTACAAGTATTATCACTGTGGTCCATACCTCATGTGAAATACCAAACCCATCCCATTCGTATGAAACAAGCAATCCAGTAAAATTAGCTACTGTGGCAACTGTTATCCACCCAAAATAGATATTAAAAGAGAAAGAGGTAATATTATATAAATATGTTGNTTTAAAGTCTTTATAATGGAGATTGATTACTCTAGAGATAAGGATAAGGTTATATAGTAGGCATAACATTATAATTAGTGACAATGGAAAGAACATATAATGCCAAGCAAAAATCCACGAAACATTTAGTNAGCAGTTAATATTAAATAATAAAAGAACTTTCCCAATAAAGGGTTTCTGGTTCTCAGATATCCTAAATAAACTTATCAAAAAAATAAAAAGACTTAGATAGATAACTCCCCAAATCGAAAATGTAAAACCTGTTGGAGTAAATAAATTATCTAGTAAATCAGAAACCTCTCCAGTTGTTACCCCACCTATTGGTAGTGAATTTGCTAAATAATTAACATAAATCACCAGAGGGAATAGAATATAGGAAATAAATAATTGAGGCTTATATTCTTTTAGCGTCATTATCAGTAATTATTATAAAGATCAGTAATTTCTTGTGAAGTCAATATCCTATTCCATACCCCAAACTCATCTATTTTACCGTACCAAGACTCACTATAACCAAGCTGACTACCAATAACAAAATCTGTAGNTTCGATGGAGAGGGTATGATTCGAAATGGTATGGGTTAAACTATTATTGATATAGAATTTATATTCTTGTTGTGATTTATCGTAGGTAACAACATAATGCTTCCAGTTATAGTCGTTACCTAAATAATCATCTGTCGCATGGTTTGCATTCCAACTACCAACCCTATAATTTCCATTATTACTATTATCATATTTGCATCCAAGATGAAAGGCTTTATTTGTTTCTGCAGATCCAAATGAAATCAACCACATTTTTCTACTAGGTTGAGATGAGTTTAACTTTGCCCATAGAGATATAGTAAAATCATCGTCAAGAAGTTCAGAAAAATTACCAGTTATTCTGTCAGTAGCATCATCAATCTCAACAGCACCATTTGNGTTACCATTTTTGTCAGTGGTAGATGTTACTCCGTTAAGTGTATATCCTGACTCTCCTGATGAAAAATTAAATAATGACACCTGACCATTAGCAGGTATTTTACTTGCGTTATGTGTGCCATGAAATGAAGGTAGAATTGATTGACTTAAACCCTCAAAAGATAGAAATATTAAAACAATAATTTTTTTCACTTTGGAATCTAATGTTTGAATATGTCTAGTAAGATAAAAAACATTTAAAATAATTCACCTAGTTTAAATTCTATCTTCTTGAGATTAGTTGTAAAACCCTTTCAGGAAATTATTTCTTATATTTAAAAAAAACTAATATATAAATAATGAATTGGCATAAAAATCTAGTTGATAAAAAATTAAAATCTTTTGGACTTACACCCTACCAGGGCATGTGGTGGGCTTTTATAAAAGGAATAGCTCTTACCTGCTTGTTATTTCTCTGTTTTAACTACTATGGTGGTAATGACGATAATTTAATAAAATTTGAGATAGACTACTCTAAAGAGTTCCAAGAGAGTGGGTATGATGGTAGAGTTCTTCTCATGATAAGTAATAANAACAACACTGAACCTAGATTTCAGATAAATGACAGCCATAATACGCAAATGATTTTTGGTGTAGATGTGGACTCATGGAATGCAGATGAAAAGATAATAGTAGATGGTGAAGCTATCGGCTACCCTATTTCTTCAGTAGATGAGATTGAGGAGGGGGAATATTATGTTCAAGCATTCCTTCACAAGTATGAGACATTTAACTTATCTACGGGATATACTGTCAAATTACCAATGGNCCAAGGTGAAGGTCAGAAATGGAACATAAGTCCAAAAAACCTTTACAGTACCCCAAAAAAAATAAAAATTAAAAAATCAAAAACCATAANCATTACCCTTGANAATGAAATANCNCCTATTGAACCTGCNNAAGANACTGAATTCATAAAGCATGTTAAGATAAAGAGNGAGATGCTTTCNAAGTTTTGGGGTAGAGATATGTACTTACAGGCTAATGTCCTTGTTCCTNATGGNTTTGATAAAAAATCAAAGACNAGNTACCCTCTCATGATATTTCACGGTCATTTTCCATATACATTTCGTGGATTCAGGACAACACCTCCANCGGCNCCTAANGAAGACACAATATATAATTCGAGGTTTGGTATAACTGGTTATAAATATATTCAGGAGAAGGAAGCTTATGACCTCTACAATAATTGGGTAAGTAATGATTTTCCAAGATTCCTTGCTATAGAGATACAACACCAAAACCCATACTATGACGATTCATATGCTGTAAATTCTGCAAATATTGGTCCTTATGGTGATGCCATCACTTACGAGTTAATACCTCACGTAGAAAAATTATTTAATGGTGTCGGGGAAGCTTGGGGAAGGTTTTTATATGGAGGATCTACCGGAGGATGGGAATCTCTAGCCGCTCAAGTTATGTACCCTAAAGAATATAACGGGTGCTTCGCAGCCTGCCCTGACCCAATAGATTTTAGGGCATTTACAGTAGTGAATTTATATGAGGATGATAACGCATACTACCACGAAGGAAGCCACAGGAAAACGCTCAGAGCAGGGATGAGAGATGGGAAAGGCATAATTAAAAACCACCTAATTCAAATAAATCAACGTGAGTCGGTTCTTGGATCTAAAGGTAGGTCAGGAGATCAGTGGGATATATGGCAAGCTGTTTACTCTCCATCTGGTAAAGATGGCTACCCAAAACCCATTTGGGATAGAGAAACTGGTAAAATTGATAAAGATGTTGCAGAGTATTGGAAAGAAAATTACGATTTGAGCTATATAATGAGAAGAGACTGGGATAAAATAGGAAAAGACTTAGAAGGAAAAATCAATATCTATTGTGGAGATATGGATAACTACTATCTAAATAATGCGGTTGTTTTAACTGAAGAATTCCTTGAGTCAACAACTGACCCATATTATAACGGAGAGGTAGACTACGGAGATATGGCAGAACACTGTTGGAACGGTGACCAAGAAAATCCTAATCATATCTCTAGACTGAGGTATAATACTATGTATATCCCTAAAATTAGAGATAGACTAAAAAAAACAGCTCCTAAAAATAACAACTTGAAAAACTGGGGGATCTAAAATCTGCTGAAACGAGTCTTATTTTGTATTTATTTAATTAAATAATGTTGAATAAAATTCAAGTGATTTATTCTATACTATACTAGATATTTAATGATATAATATAGATTTGCGAAAATTTTATATCAAAAAATTGAAAGGGATAAGAAATATAGCAATTATAGCGCACGTTGATCACGGCAAAACAACCTTAGTAGATAAGATATTACATCACTGTAAACTTTTTAGAGAAAACCAAGAGACTGGAGACCTTATCCTAGATAATAATGATATAGAAAGAGAAAGAGGTATCACCATACTATCAAAAAACGTATCTGTAATCTATAAGGATATAAAAATCAATCTTATCGACACGCCAGGTCACTCAGATTTTGGAGGTGAGGTTGAGAGAGTCCTTAATATGGCTGACGGTGTTTTATTGCTAGTTGATGCCTTTGAAGGGGCAATGCCTCAGACTCGTTTCGTCTTACAAAAAGCTCTAGATTTAAAATTAAAGCCTATAGTTGTAATCAATAAGATAGATAAACAAAACTGTAAACCAGATGAGGTTCATGAGTCAATATTTGACCTTATGTTTGAGCTTGATGCAGAGGAGTGGCAACTAGATTTCCCTGTGGTCTATGGATCAGCTAAAAATAATTGGATGTCATTAGATTGGAGGGCTCCATCTGACTCTATATCTCCCCTACTAGATACTGTCATAGAACACATACCTGAACCTAAAATCGAATCAGGTTCGACGCAGATGTTGATAACATCGCTTGATTTTTCATCTTTTACTGGACGAATAGCTATTGGAAGACTACAAAGAGGTGAATTATCAGCCAATCAGATGGTGAGTTTAGTCAAGAGAGATGGAGAAATATCAAAATCTAGAATTAAAGAGATTAATACATTTGATGGTCTGGGAAGAAAAAAAGTTAATAAAATTGAGGCTGGAGACATATGTGCAGTAGTTGGGTTAGAAAGTTTTGAGATTGGAGATACAATTGCTGATTTTGAGAACCCTGAGGCCCTACCAACTATTGCAATTGATGAGCCTACCATGAGTATGCTCTTTACCATTAATAACTCCCCTTTCTTTGGTAAAGAAGGTAAATTTGTAACATCTAGGCATATAAAAGATAGGCTAAATAAGGAGCTAGAAAGAAATTTAGCTATGCAGCTAGAGGAGAGAGATGACTCAGGTGATAAGTTTGTTGTATTTGGAAGAGGAGTTTTACATTTATCTGTCCTTATAGAGACTATGAGGAGAGAAGGGTACGAATTACAAATAGGTCAACCTCAAGTAATAATCAAAGAAATTGATGGTAAAAAATGCGAACCAATTGAAGAGTTAACAATTGACTTACCAGAAGAAATATCTGGTAAAGCTATTGAAATTGTTGCCATCAGAAAGGGTGAGATGTTATCAATGGAGGCAAAGGGTTCTAGGATGATATGTAAATTCATCATTCCCTCAAGAGGTCTCATCGGATTAAGGAATACCCTACTCACAACAACAGCTGGAGAGGCAGTAATTAACCATAGGTTTATTGAATTCCAACCATTTAAGGGGAACATACCTGGAAGAAATAGTGGGTCATTAATATCAATGGAAAACGGAACTTCTATTCCATATTCTCTAGATAAATTAAAAGATAGAGGAAAATTTTTCATAAATCCTGGTGAAAACATTTACACCGGACAAGTAATTGGAGAAAACTCAAGGGGTGATGACTTGGTTATAAATGTAACCAAAACAAAAAAACTATCAAATGTTAGGTCAGCCGGGACTGATGACAAGGTAAAGCTTGCTCCACCATTAAAGTTTACATTAGAAGAAGCCATTGAATATATCCAAAAAGACGAATACGTTGAGGTAACTCCTAACAGCATAAGACTAAGGAAAATTTTACTTGATGAAAATGATAGGAAGAGGTCAGAAAAAGAAATTAACTCCCATTCGTAAATAAAGGGAAATTACAACTCTACTCAAAGAGTTTTAGATTCTTTTTATAAGTTATTTATTTAATTAGTATCTCCTTTTAGACATCTAGTAAAGAAAGGGAAATCATCGGTAACTACATAATAGTAGATACCATCAGGAAATTCAGGTGTAACACCATATCTCCCATTACACTGATCTAAATCACCAAGCCCGTCAACATATTCATAATCTTGAGTAAAAGCACCCATTTCAATAGGAGTATTAGGGTTACTACCCTGATTAGGTCCACCTAATAAAGCAGTTACTGTACTTGGTCTTTTTGGGTCAGGTTCCGTTTTTAATTTATAACTTGGTTTTAGTTCTTTAACTCCACTATTTGGATCTGTGGGGTTTGAAAAACCATATCTTGCATACACAGGGAAACCATCTGAAGCCCAACCCACAATAGTCATACCATTATTAGACCCTAAAAAATCGATAAGTAATTCAGGCATACCGTGATAGTGGTATGTACCATTAGGTTGAACATGTGCATGATTCATGTCATCTCCAAAATCAAAAGTTTCGTGTCCTAGAGCTTCGATATTCCAATTTCCTTGACCTCTAGCTAAACTACACTCGCCCTCATCGTTACATCTTCCTGCTGTAGCTGGATCAAACTTTACACTATTAAGAGCATAAGCAATTGACATTGCAGCACCCACTACCTCTAAACCGCTTTCAGATATAATTGTTGGACATAATGTGAATCTTTCACTCACATTTTGTTCAGTTATAGTGTTAGGGTTTTTAGAACTTGGAAATGTTCCTACTTCGTGGTTAGGTATACCGTTACCATTTAAAATCCTGTAAGTTCCGTCTGAAGTCCATGAGTATATACTATTAGCATTAACTGACTCGTCGCTATTAAAAATATTTTCATCTATATCAGTAAGGACATTTGCTGTTGAGTAATCACCGGTACAGAATTGAATTATGATGTCAAGATTTATATCCTGGCAAGAGATAAATAATAAAGAAATAAGTAATAAGAAATGATTTTTCATAATGTGTAATATAAGTAAAAAAGCAAAACTAAATTTTTGTCTACCTCTCTATTATAACCTTAACCTTATTCAACTCATTACCAGTCACTACCTCTAGAAGATAGATACCCTCCCTCAGGTTTGAGACGTTCACATCTAACCCTCCCTGAATTTTATTAATAGAACGAGGCTTAAGCTTCTTGCCTGCGATGTCGATAAAGTAAAGATCTTTAACTGCTGCTCCAGGCTTTATAGTCACTCTTAGCTTATCATCTGTTGGGTTAGGATAGACATTATCAACAAATGTTACGTTCTCAGTAAATAGTGGCTTAGGGTCTCCACAGACATCTCCTATACCGTCATTATCCCAGTCTGCTTGGTCCGTATTCGCTACAAGTGGACAGTTGTCTTGGTCATCGAGTATGGTGTCGTTATCGTCATCAGTATCGCACACATCTCCTATCCCATCAGAGTCTGTATCAAGTTGATCCGTATTAGCTACAAGTGGACAATTATCCTCAGAATCTATAATTCCATCTTCGTCAACATCTGAAAAAGCAAATGTTTTAATATTAGGATCTTCAGTATCTACAGCAAAAATTTTAATATATATATCATCTAATTCAACAGAACTTACATCTATTTTCATCTTAACATAAGATCTTTCAACCCCATTTTCAACAACTTTATCATATGAATAATCTTGACTTAATGATTCTGAAATAAAAGAATTATCATTTTTATTTAAAATCATATATCCATAATGTAATCCTGGTAACGAGTCTGTATCTACATTTTCATATCCAATACCATAAACTTTATAAGACCCATCATATGCATGAGAATTTAGGTTAATATCAACTGAATTTGAGAAAGTGAACTCAACATAATCAATATTATTTTCAGTTAATTGAGTAAAATCCGTAACCATAAAAGGTAACGGAGAAACATTTTGGTCATATAGGTTAAAAGAATGTGATCTTGAGAGAATATCGTTTTCTTTTCTTAAGTGATAGACAAAGGTATATCTATCATCAGCCCATATTATTTTGTCATCAAAATTTTTTCCACTAAAAGGGGTGAATCCAATCTGTTTAAAATTTGAATAGGCTTGACTTTCAGTGATTGATTGCGTTGGAGGACCTACGTCAATATGATGTAGTAAACTTTCAGATCTAATAGGACTAGTTCCATATTTATCAATTCTATTTAAAATTTCAGATGTATTATCAACGGTATCTTCTATAATAAAAACTCTATCGAACGCTTGATCAAATTTTCTTAAGACTGTGTCCTTATTAAATGAAAAATTATTGATTTTATGGTCATATAAATAAGGCTCGAATTTATTAACTGGATGGATTTCTTGTCTAATAATATCGACATTTTTTGCTGATTCAATTTTTGAGTTTTGAACTTCTGCCTTAGTGTATAGTTTAAGGAAGTCAGGATTTGCTGCAGTTAAAAAATCCATTTGGCCATCACCATTAATGTCATTAGGAGAATATAGGTTAATATGTGTAAAACTTTCTAGTAGCATATTACTCTCTTCGTGAAAACCACTATTATTAAAGATTGAGAAATCGCCATCAAAATTTGAGAAACCGTAATCTACCAGCGATTCATATGATTTTAATTTTAGATTAGAACCTGTGTTCTCAAAATAATAAATTTTAGAGATATCATTTATCCAATTCGGCCTTTCAAGAAATAAATTAATACCTCCACCTACTTCGTTTGGAAGATAACCTAATTGAGGAAATATGTCTAAGTCTCCGTCATCATCTAAATCTATAAAATTAAATGTACCAGAATTATCTAGACTAAGTGTTCTACTCTCATCTAAATCAAAATAATTTTCTGTGACATCAACTAAACTAGTTACATTATTATTTATTTCCTTTTCAAAAACTTTAAAATATTGCATAAAATCTCCCTCCTCAAAAGGTCTTGATCCATCCACCTTAGCAACAGGAGACCCTGCACTAGAAGTAAAAAAGAATAAATAAAGGTCTTTTTCTTCGTCTATCAAATTAAACTCAGTTATGAATCTAGGCTTAATAGACCATTCCTTATTATACAGATACTCATCATCATCAAGTAATAAATTGAATTTTGCAGTTTTATTAGGTATGTCTATATCTAGATAACCTACTTGCTTACCCATTCCTTTATCACTATAACTCATAGGTCCACTATGAACATGTTTATCAAGAAGAAAATGTAGCTCAATTAGTGCCTCAATATTTGGATCATTATCAAAATTATCAGAAATTGAGTAAGCTTCTTCTTGTAGTGACCACGCTAACCTTTCATCATTATTTTGATTTTCAGGAAAATCTAGGAAATCTAAAATACTAGCCTTTAACTTACCATCGCCTATATTTTCATAAATATAAAATTGATGTCTGTTGTAATTAGACAAATTTGAATTATTTGGATTATTCACATTGTTTTGAATCCCTGAGGTAAGGATATCAATGTCACCATCATTATCAAAATCTCCTTTACATACGAACTGATCCCATACATACTTTGCATTAGAGTTTATTAATTCAGAGGACCATATTAAATTATCGGAGGTAACATCATTTATCTCACCATTTTCTAATGACAGTATCCGCGGGATCCATTCAATAGTGAAATCATCATAATAATAATCATCACCCTCAAAAATATTATACTTTTCGAAGTATGATTTCCAATCATCTATCCCTATTTGATTTTTGAATGTAGGGTCAATGCTAGAAAAACCATAAAAAAGTTTTTTATTAGAATACTCACCAAAAAAAATATTTTTATCTTCGAAAACTAGCTGATCCTTTACAAGCAGGTTGGAAGAAAAATCATTATTAATCTGAAGCTCAATGCGATTTCTTGGATTAGTCGATGGAAAATCCCAGTCACCCTCTAGATGCTCTTTAACTCTCATAGTTATATCAATCAAACCGTCCTCATTTTCATCAATAAGTCTAGATCCAAAATAATTATATACATCTAAACCTTCTGTAACATATATGATTTTATTATATCCACTAATTTTTTTATTTGTAAAAAACCTATATGTTGATGGAGAAACACCATTTTCAAAATTATTTTGACAAAATGAAGAAAAGGAAATTATAAATAATAGTGAAATAAGTATTGATAATTTTTTTTTCATATTTTATAAATTTAGATGATTATCGTGTTATACGAACTGAATGGTAATCGGTAAAAACCCTATCGTACCTGTCTACAGCCTTTACCTCAATGATATGTATTCCTTTAGTTAATTTTTTCCCTAGCTCACTCTGCCAGAGGTGAGTTGAGTTATTTGCCTCATACATCCTCTCTATAAGTGGGTAAGGATCATCTTTTAGATCAGGATCATTTTTCCACAACTCTTTAAAATTTAATGAGTCAAAATTTTTATAACGCTCATAAATCAAGGAGTAGAAAGGATCTTTTTTACTGACCTTACCCATCTTCTTCCACTCTGTCTCCCCTAGAACTCTAAAACTAATTTCAGACTGCTCACTCCCATTAAAAAAGTTTACAGTTACCATTGAAGTCGAGCTTGCGTCTTCATGAATACCTCTTCCAGTATGGATATTCATTCTGTAATCTTCGGGTTTCCCAGAAACTTTCCAGTCAATTATGTACTGAGTACCATTAAAACTTATAAATGAGTATCCGTTTGGTGTCCCGTCTCTCATCATGGCAAGAGGTATATCGTTTTCGTCCCTCACCCCATTCCACCAGTTACCTGATGTTGTACCCACATTAAAGTGGTGGTGTGGGACCTCTCCTTCCCAGTGTGATGACTCCTGGTGAAAAAAAGTGTTATTTTGAGTATGTGAGTGGGCAGAAATAGAAAGTGTGTTGGGGAACTCACTTAGCAGACCAAATAAGTCCTTCTGATCACTTTCTCTAAACCTCTCATGTTGAACCAAGGGAATATGCATATTAAGTACTATCAAATCGTCTTTTGAGACTAAACTCAAGTAATTTCTAACAAATTCTATTTGGTCCGGTCTTAGGCCGCCAACATATCCTCTATCTCCAACTGGATCATTCATTATGACATTATCCACTACTATAAAGTGAACATCTCCATACACAAAAGCGTAGTTTGGGGGCCCATATATCCTCTCAAATGTTTCGTCGGAGAGCTCATCTCTGTCAGCTTGAAAGTTGACATCGTGATTACCCAAAACATTATACCACGGTATACCTATCTTAGATACTGCCTGATTCATTGGGACCAACAGGTCGAGGTTATCTCCAACAATATCACCCATAGTCATACCAAACTCAACATCCTTAACACCAACTAACTCTGATACTATATTTTCAGAAAAAAAATCAACT
>NZYP01000033.1 GCA_002702205.1 Flammeovirgaceae bacterium
ATAGGTATCTTCAGATTCTAACTGATAAGCAGAAAGTATGAAAGGAGGTAGAGTTGTAGGCTTAGGCTCATAAGTCTTTAAATCTTCAATTGTTGCTGTCCAGACTCCTCTTCCATATGTACTTATAACAATTTGACCCTGATCTTTAACTTTCATATCAATTATCCCTACGTATGGCAAATTAGATTCTACTAGGTGCCAACTTAAACCTGAATCAGTTGATTCAACAATACCAATATCTGTACCTGCCCATATAATATCCGTGTTATGAGGCATAACTAAAAGACTGTGGACAGCTACATTAGGAAAACCCTTTGAAGATACAGAAAGACCTGAACTTACATCTCCAAAACCTGTTATATCATTCCATGACTGACCTAAATCTTTGGTCTCAATAATTTTAGTAAATCCATAGAAACTAAATAGAACGTAAGCAGTAGAGTCCTCCGTTGGATGAGTATGAATAGCAGAAATATAACCCATATTTGCAAAGTCATTTACTGGATTAAATGTCTCTCCCCAATCAGTTGAAAGGACAATATCAGAGTAATTCCCCATATAACCGCCTGCCCAAACAAACCTTGGATTAGCTAATGAGACCTTTACATCTAATATATTCAGTTGCTGCCAATTGGTAGTAGAAGAATTTGCTTCAGTCCAGGAATCTCCCCAGTCAGGAGATTTTGAAATTCCAGTATTACTTAATGCATAAACAACATCAGGATCTTGATTTGGTGAATCATACCGAGAATGAAAAGGACCATTATTATAATCTGGAATGTTAGAAACGAAGAACCACTCCTCTCCTCCATCTATTGACCTTATAGTTCTATAACCTTGTGATCCACCCATCATCTTATTTGGATCTTGAAAGTGAGCTAAAACCTCAAAACCATCACCACTCCATATATATTCATAAATAGAAGTGTCTGACCCTATAAAATTTTTATTTGATAAGAATGTACCATGATCTTGAGCTCCCATTAGATACTGATCTTTTCCTTTAACTTTATCAGCTCCCCAAATCAAGGAGGTATTAAATCCACCGTGAGGCTCTCTCCAATTATCTGAAATGATACCAGCTATATAGAAATCATCATCAACGATTCCTGGGTTTTTAGATGGTTTTGATATATTAACACCACCATCAGATCCAATAATAAAGCTGAATGTAGAATCTACCTCATTAATTATATGATCAAATAAGTGATGGTCAACATGTACATTTTGATTTAAAATATTGGCATTATAGGAGTCAGTTACATCAATTAATTCTTTCTTCAAAGTTTTATATGTGGCATCTATATTTTCAATTTTAATATTAGAATCAATTATTGAAGATGGAACCCAAAATTTACCATCAGGTAAGTATGGCCATAGAAGGTGAGTTGTTTTGTAAGCATTACCATATTGTTTTTTTATCTGAGACTGAGACATTGTAGCATCATATGGAATGTTTTGAATAAATAAATACTCTCTACTCTCATTCACATCAGTTGTCAAATCAAATCTTCCGTTATTTTTATTATCTCTAAAAGATACTGTTATCTGCTCAGATGGGTTAGATGATGTATTCCATACCTCAAAAGGGACATCAACATAGTCTTGGTATGTATAATACTCAAGTAGGACACCCGAACCTTGACCCTCTGGAACTGTAAATCTATATGCTTTTTGAGTCTTACCAGGGCCAAATCTAATTTCTATATTTTCAAACTTTGGATTAAAAGAATTTTCTTGCCACTCGGTACTATTGTTACCCGGACTTATTCTAGAACCGCCCCAAACATTATTGATCATAAAATGATCACCGGTGTTTTCGGTTATAACAGTAGTAGTTGATCCATTTGCACCTACTCCGTCATCTGGAAGTAGTTTAGATCTTTGCGCCATTTGAGAACCATGATATACTATACTATCATTAAAAGGATGAATCATTAAAGAATTTGCAAACCAACCTAGACTATTTAACCAGTCATCAACCGACCCGTCTTCATTTCTTAAATAATTCCATGATTTAGCTCCGTCATAGGATACATAAAGTTTTGAGAATCTATTTCCTAGAGCACCTTGCTGATAGTTTTGAGTTGTGGCCATGTAAAGGATATTTGAATTATTTCTAGAAACTGAGATTTCAAGTCTTTCAAAATTAGTCTCATAGGATACTTCATAAAGACCATCTTCATTATCATAACTTATACCACCCAATAAACCAAGGTTTCCAGGGTTAAACCAAGTTTTTCCACCATCTATTGACTTTAAAACTCCGAGCTGGGATACTGAGGCATATTTTATTTTATTATCAGAAGGTGACGATAATAATTGAGTTACTCTTTCATCAGGGTTACTTGTATACACATTTCTCCAAGTATTTCCACCATCTTCTGATCTATAGATTGAACCTCTACTACCATCACCAAACCATCTAGAACCAGGCCATGTAGCTACATTAATTATTGCGTCATTATCCTCATCTATATCAATTCTGCTAATAGATCTAAACCTAGGATCCACATTACCTAAAGAGTCTTTTAGTGAAATATTATTCCAATTAAGTCCACCATCTATTGTTTTATACAAACTACCTCCACTAAATCCTGCACTAGAAAAATTCCAAGCAGCTCCAGCACCTGCATACATTGTATTGTGATTATATGACGACTGTTTTATATCAGTAATGTACGCATTATCTAAATCTGGAGTAATGTGTATATAAGTAGCCCCTCTATCAGTTGATTTCCAAATACCACCACCTACAGCCCCCACGAACCATGTATTTCCTGATGGATCAGACTTATCTACAACAAGAGACATAACTCTACCAGGTACGTTGTAAGGACCCCTATTTTTAAAAGTAGCATTTTCTTGGGCATAATTGGAGAATGAACTGTTTTTAGATGATCTGCTTACTAGAGAATACCTTGCTTGATTTCTCTTTTTCATTTCTCTTAAAACCCTTTCATTATTATCAGGAGGGTAAGGCTGATATCTGGATGGTTCTGTTAGAAAAGGACCTCCATGTTTTTTTATTTCAAAAAGGTACATAGCCTTATCAGGACCTTCAAACCTAACATTTTTTTCTACTAATGATTTTTTATCAGCTTTACCACTAGGTAAAACTAGGTTATCATTCTTATCTAAAATTGAATTATTATAGGAACACGATATAATTAGAAGAAGTGGTATTATGTATAAAAATCTCATTGATTACTAAAATAATATAGATTATCTATATAATAGACGATATGATGTTAAAAATAGTTCTATTAATTAGCGCAGAATTCTTTAAGCCTTCTGTTTTTTCCAGGCTCTCTAAGTTTTTGAAGTGCTTTTTCTCTAATTTGTCTAACTCTCTCTCTAGTCAATCCCATCACATCACCTATTTCCTCTAAGGTATATGGATTATCAAACCCGATTCCAAAACTCATGAGTACCACATCCCTCTCTCTAGGCGTAAGAGTAGAAAGAGCTCTCATGGTTTCTATCTTTAGGGAATGATTGAATACCAAACCAGTGTCAGTTGGACCCTCTGAATCATTTTCAAGTACATCTAGTAGTGAACCTGAGTCATCCTCTCCAAAAGGCGCATCCATTGACATCTGTTTAACCTCCGCACCTAATGTACTTCTAACCTCTGTTGTTTTCATGTCAAGATTTTCGGCAATTTCTTCCTCAGTTGGTTCTCTCTCATATTTCTGTTCTAATTCTGCATATGCTCTCCTAATCTGATTTATTGCCCCAGATTTATTCATAGGTAGTCTTACAATTCTAGATTGTTCAGCCAGTGCCTGCATAATTGATTGTCTTATCCACCAAACAGCATACGATATAAATTTAAAACCTTTTGTTTCATCGAATTTTTTTGCTGCTTTAATTAAACCCAAATTACCTTCGTTAATAAGATCATTGAGAGGTAAACTTCTGTTCTGATATTGTTTTGCAACTGAAACAACAAACCTTAAATTTGCTCTTACCAACTTATCTAATGCATCTTGATTACCCTTCTTAATCTCTTTTGCTAATCTTACCTCCTCTTCAGGTGTAATCATTGGAACTCCACTAACTTCGGTAAAATATTTTTCTAAAGTGTGACTCTCTCTTCTATTAGTTATGGATTGTGTTATTTTTAATTGTCTCATTTAGATTTTTTTTAGGGGAAAAATATCAGCAAATGTATTATAATATTTCAAATTTTTCAAGGATATATAGTACAATAAAGGTTTAAAAAATTAATCAATTTCAATTTTAACATTATCAGTTTTTGGGATAGCTTGACAACATAATATATAACCATCCTCAATTTCTTCATCAGATAAGCCATCTGANACCTCCATATCAACCTCTCCNCTTTTTAATTGTGCCATACATGCTGTACACACTCCACTTTGGCAAGAATATGGAAGATCAATATCATTCTCAAGAGCAGCATCTAATATTGAAGATGATTCTTGAACTTCTAGGTCTAACTCATCACCGTCAATNAATAACTTAACCAGTTTAGATTTACTCATGGTCTAAATAACGTATAGATAGGACATCTGTTACAATTATTCTTTAAATTTGATTATGANTAGCGAGGAATTTATTCTTAAATCTATTTCACCGGTAGATGGGAGATACAGAAATAAAACTTCTGATTTATCTGATTACTTCTCAGAGTATGCACTTATAAAATATAGAGTCTACATTGAAGTAAAATATTTTCTTGAGTTATGTGATTATCCCATAAAAAANCTTGATTCAATAAGTGAAAAAAATAGAAGTGATATCATGAAAATATATGATAATTTTAATATTGAAGATGCAAAAAAAATTAAAATAATAGAAAATAAAATTAATCACGATGTCAAAGCAGTTGAATACTATATTAAAGAAAAGTTTAATGACTTAAACCTCTCAAAATATAAAGAATTTGTACATTTTGGACTAACATCACAGGATATAAATAATACAGCATTACCACTAATGATTAAAGATTCATTAAATAATGTAATATTGAAATCCTTTACAACATTAAATGAAAATCTAAATAAAATTTCAGAAGAAACAGTTAAAATACCTATGATNGCAAGGACTCATGGTCAACCTGCAACACCAACTACATTTGGAAAGGAAATTAAAGTTTTTGAATCCAGGCTAAAAAATCAAATTGAATCATTAAGTAAAATTCCTAATAATGGAAAGTTTGGAGGTGCATCTGGTAATTTAAATGCACACTATGCTGCATTCTCACAAATAGATTGGGATCACTTCTCAGATAAATTTTTAATAGAAATCGGTTTAGAGAGAAGCAAGCCAACAACTCAAATTGAACACTATGATAATATGGCATCTATTTTTCATAATCTTTCAAGAATAAATACAATTTTAATTGATTTATGTAGAGATATGTGGCATTACATATCTATAAATTATCTTATACAAAAAGTAAATAACAATGAAGTCGGTTCATCAGCCATGCCACACAAAGTTAATCCTATTGACTTTGAAAATGCGGAAGGAAATCTTATGATTGCTAATTCTCAACTTATATTTTTAGCAGAAAAATTACCTATATCAAGACTTCAAAGAGACTTGACTGACTCAACAGTTTCGAGAAATATAGGTATCCCAATTTCTCATATAAAGATAGGCATTGACTCAATAGTTAAAGGACTTAATAAGGTTGATATAAATGAAAAAATTATTAGTTCGGACCTAAATAATAATTGGGCTGTTATTTCGGAAGCTATCCAGACTATATTAAGGAGAGAAAATATAGAAAACCCATATGAGCTTTTGAAGGATTTAACNAGAGGAAATAAAGAAATTAATCAAAATAAAATAAAAGAGTTTATAAAGAATCTACCGGTAAAAGATTCTGTTAAAGATGAACTACTTTTAATCTCACCAGATAATTATCTTGGAAACTTAAAATAATGATTAAATCATTAGTAAGTTTTTTATTAAAAAATTTGCCTAGAACCTTTTTACAAAGAGTTAGTAAACCTTTTTTTTATCTTATTTCATTTTTTTACAGGGGCAATAATGTTAATTGTCCAGTTTGTGATAGTTCATTTTCTAAATTTTTTCCATATGGAAGAGACGTTAGAGAAAATGCATTATGTACAAATTGTTTATCCCTTGAAAGACATAGATTTCTGTATATCTTCCTAAAAGACATAAAAAAAACAACTAATCAAAATGCAAAGGTTCTTCATATTGCTCCTGAAATATGTCTAATTAAAAAATTTAATCGAATTAAGAACTTTGAATACATCACTGCAGATCTTGACTCTCCACTAGCTGATGTTAAAATGGACATTCATAATATGACGTTTGATGATAATAGCTTTGATCTAATAATATGCAATCATGTCCTTGAACATGTTGAAGATGATATACTTGCCTTAAAAGAAATCAGAAGAGTTCTAAAAAAAGAGGGTTATGGAATCATAATGATCCCTTTCTATTATCCAATTCCAGAAATAACATTGGAAGATGATTCTGTATCAAATCCAGAAGAAAGAGAAAAAATTTTTGGACAATCAGATCACTTAAGAAAGTATGGAAAAGATTTTAAGAAAAGATTTGAATTATCAGGCATGAAAATAGAAGTAATAAGGCCTGATAGCATATTGAATTCTAAGAAGATATCGAGATATGGTATAAAAAATTCTGATTTAATAATATCAGTTATCAAATAGTGCCATTATATAACCAATACCATAACCTGTAAACTGAGTTAAGGTTGTTATAACAGATAAAAAACCAATGANTGGATTCATATTTATATAGGAAGAGCTTAAAAAAATTATAAGAAAATAACTTCCATATAANTTATGGATACTTATTGATAATGTATTGTCAAAAAGAAAAAGGATAAATCCAGTTATAAAACCTGTAAAAAAAAGTGAAGGAAATAGATGAAATAGTCTAAATACACCCTCATATTTTACATCTAGAAATCTTCTTCCTTTTCCTGACTTAAACATTTGCTTTAAGAAGTTAACTAAGTTTGTTCTCCTCTTATGGTATACCTTTGCTTTAGGAATTAAAGCTGANAATTTTCCATTAAAAATTAGTTTATATGAAAGATCCAAATCTTCCCCGTATTGCCTTATATCTGAAAAACCTTTTACGGTGTCAAAAGCCTCTTTTTTTATACCCATATTGAAAGATCTTGGTAAAAATTTATCAACAGATTTTTCACTTCCTCTTATTCCACCAGTTGTAAAAAATGATGTCATAGAAAAATTTATAGATTTCTGGAGATATGAAAAATTTTTATCCATCATATCAGGTCCACCGAAAAAATCAATTTGATTANTTTCTAAAAAAGATTCAACTTCATAAAAATAATTATCAGGAATAGTACAATCTGAATCAAAAAATATAATCCATTCTCCAATAGCCTTAAAAACTCCAAAATTTCGCGCTAGAGCAGGTCCTTTATTTTCTATAAAAAAATAAGAAATATTTAATTCTTTATTATATTTTTCAAAAACTTCTCTAGATGACATTTGAGAGCCGTCATCAACAATTATTAATTCAAAATTTCTAAATGACTGATTTTTTATGCTATATAATAGTTCTTCCATTTCCTCAGGTCTGTTGTAAACTGCTACAACAATAGAGTACTTTATCTTATTTNTCATTTTTAGTTTTATCTATCTTATATCTTTTCTTATCAGAATTTATTTGAATTACTAATTCTGATAAGAAACCAACCAAAAATAATTGCACTCCAATTATAATTGCTACTAAAGCAACATAAAAGAGTGGCTGATCAGTTACTGGTCTAATTAAATCTAAAGATATATTTTGCGAAATCTTTGATATTTTTTCATAGATAATTAGACCGGTGGAAACAAAACCAATCAGNAAAAATAAAACACCTAACGAACCAAAAAAATGCATTGGTCTTTGCTTAAACCTATAAACAAAACTAACTGAAAGTAAGTCTAAAAACCCTCTAATAAATCTTTCCATACCAAATTTAGTTTTCCCAAATTTACGTTTATTATGCTTAACAACTTTCTCCCCAATAGAATTATATCCATTCCACTTAGCTATAAGAGGAATATATCTATGCATTTCTCCATATAAATCAATCGATTCAATAACTTCTCTTCTGTATATTTTAATACCACAATTGAAATCATTTAATTTAATACCTGATAATACTCTTGTGACATAGTTAAAAAATTTAGATGGAATTTTTTTTCCCAAAGGATCATTCCTTTTCTTTTTCCAGCCACTAACTAAATCAAATTTTTTACTTTTTATAATTTCAAATAATTTATAAATCTCATCTGGGTCATCTTGTAAGTCAGCATCCATAGTCAATATAAAATCCCCAGAAGAATTCTTAAATCCAGCATCAAGAGCATCAGATTTGCCATAGTTTTTTGTAAATTTTATACCCTTTACATTTCTATTGGAAATAATAATTTTTTCCATCTCAATCCATGTAGAGTCTGTACTTCCATCATCAACTAAAATAACTTCATAGTTTATATTTTTTTTATATAAACTTTTAGTAATTAATAAATAAAGTTCGGATATAGATTTTTCTTCATCTAAAGCAGGAATTACTATTGACAAATCAATTCCTCCCATTAAATTATTTCTTTAATTTTGTTGCCCTTAATCACTGCCTCGACTCTACCCTTTAAAGACCAGTTAAGCCATGGAGAGTTAATGGATTTAGATAGATTTATTTTTTCATCATAATCCCATGAACCATCTGAATTAAAAATAGTAAATGAGGCTTTTGATCCCTCTGAAATAGAACTTCTCTCTATTCCGAGTATTTCTTTTGGTTTTGAAGAAAATGTTTTTAATAAAATATCAAGAGGTATTTTCCTTGAAAGTTCAANAATGTTTGAGAAAAAAGTTTGAATAGATATAATTCCAAAATTAGCTTTTTCAAATTCACATTTTTTTGTATCTACATCTTGTGGTTGATGATGTGAAGCAATTACATCTATAGTCCCATCTTTAATACCATCAATTAACGCATTAATATCTTCTTTATCTCTCAGAGGAGGATCTACTTTAAAATTAGTATCAAAACCTGTAATATTCGAGTCATCAAGAAGAAGATTATATATTGGAACATCACATGTTACATTTAACTTTTTCTTCTTTGCTTCTCTTATAAGAGAAACAGATTCTTTAGTAGATATTCCAGAAAAATGAATTCTTCCTCCAACATATTCTAGTATTGATAGATCTCTCTTCAAAGCTATACTTTCCGAAATTCTTGGAATACCTTTTAGGCCAACNGTATTACTATGGAAACCATCATTTACAACTCCGNTAGAAAATGTTTTATCTACAGGCCTAGATATCAATAATGAATTTATCTGCTTTAGATAAAGAAGTGAATTCATAATCATTTCACTACTTTCNATACCAGAAAATGTATTAGAAAACACCTTAACCCCAGCATTGTGAAGATCAATTATATCATTCATTTCTTTGCCATTAAAATTTTTAGTAATCGCTGCACAAGGATGAATATTACAAAAATTATTATGACTTTTTTCTTGAATGTATGATATGTCTGATTTTGTCTGTATAACTGGGTTAGTATTTGGAGTTATTATTACATCCAAAAAGCCTGAATTTATTGCAAGTTTTATACCAGAATGAAGATCNTCCTTATATTCATAACCAGGATCACAAAAATTAGCTCTAAAATCAAGCCAGGACTCACTAATTGATTTAGAATTAAAATCTACTTTCTTCTTAACTTTAGCAGATATTTTTTTTTTTGAAATTTTCTTAATATACCCTTTACTATCTATCAGGATATTTACTTTAGAATTAAAATATTTTGATGTGTTATCAGATACTTTAACAGAATTAATAAGTAATGACATCTANAAATATTTTAGCAAAGCTAAAACATATTTAATTTATCAAAAAATTAATCAAGCAAAACAGTTTCATCTCTGTCAGGACCNAACGAAATCAACTTTACTTTTACCCCAATATTATCCTCTATAAACTTTACATAATTTTTAAAATTTTCTTCTAAATCAGAATAGGTTCTAGAATTATTGACTCCTGAGGTCCATCCTGAAAATGATTTATAGATTGGTTTTATATTNTCTGAATCTATAATTGAAGGAAAATAATCTATCTCTTCACCTTCATACTCATATCCGATACATACTTTAACTTTATGAAAATCTGATAATACATCTGCCTTCATCATATATAAGTGAGTAACTCCATTTAACATAACAGAATATTTTAAAGCAGGAATATCTAACCAACCACATCTTCGTGGTCTACCTGTTGTTGAACCAAATTCTTTACCATTTTGAGCAATTTTATCTCCAATATCATCAAATAATTCCGTAGGGAAGGGTCCCGCTCCAACACGTGTACAATATGCTTTAAAAATTCCGTATACATTATTAATCTTATTTGGTGAAATTCCAAGACCAATGCAAGCACCAGCTGTTGTTGTATTAGATGAAGTGACAAAAGGATAACTTCCAAAGTCAATATCTAAGAGAGTACCCTGCGCACCTTCTGCTAAAATCTTTTTTTCTTTTTTAAGATTATTATTTATTAGATATTCTGTGTCAGTGAGATTAAATTTCTTTAAAAAACCAATAGCAAGAAAAAAATCTTCTTCTTCAATTTTAAATGAATCATTATAGTGTCCTTCTAGAAAATAGTCATGATAGGACTTTTGTTTTTCATATTTTTCTTTGAACGATTTAGATAAAACATCCCCTACCCTAAGACCATGCCTTCCTATTTTATCTTGATATGTGGGACCTATCCCTTTTAATGTAGATCCTATCTTTTTTTTACCCTTATTTTCCTCAAGAACCCTATCCAGTAGTCTATGAACAGGAGATATTAGTTGGGCTTTATTAGAAATTGATATTATATCATACAAGTTTATATTAAATTTCTCATGAATATTATCTACTTCTTTCTTAAAAATAACAGGATCTAATACAACACCATTTCCAATTATATTATGTTTGTTTTTTCTAAAAATTCCAGAGGGAATCTGATGTAAAACATGTTTTTTTTTATCAAATTTAAGAGTATGGCCTGCATTTGGACCACCTTGNAATCTAGCTATGAAATCGTATTTAGGTGCAAGAAAGTCTACTACTTTTCCTTTACCCTCATCTCCCCATTGTAAGCCTAATAAAACATCTACTGACATCTATTTTTTGTTTTTTTCTCCAAAGAAATAAAGAGAATGGTTCTTGATTTTAATATCAAACATTTCTTCAAGAGTATTTTTAATTGATTGAATTCTAGGGTCACAAAATTCAATTATCTCGTCATTATCTAAAATAATATGATCGTGTTGTCTAAACCCAAATGATTTTTCATACTTAGATGTATTTTCTTTAAATACATGTCTAGATACTAACTCTAAATTAACTAGAAGATCTAAAGTGTTATAAATAGTTGCTCTACTTACCCTATACTTTTTCTTTATCATTTGAGAATAGAGTTCATCAGCATCAAAATGATGATCAAAAGAATAAATTTCTTTGACTATGGCATACCTTTCCTGAGTCTTTCTAAGGCCCTTTATTTCAAGATGTTTATCTAAAATTTTATTTACTTCATCTAAAATCAAATTATTCCNCATTTCTTTCTAATCAACTCTTTTAACAAATGTAACATTATTTACTTTTTGCAATTTCTTTATCAATTTAGATAATTGCAAGGTATCAGATACAAATAATTCAATCTTACCATTAAAAATACCATCCTTAAGATCAACATTAATTGATTTCATGTTTACCTTTAATTGAGATGAGATTATTTTTGTTACGTCGTCTATAACACCTACCCTGTCAGTTCCATCAATCATTAAAGAAGTAATTTGATTTGAATCTGATTTTGAATACCAATTAGCNNTTATAACCCTATAAGCATATTTTGATAATAATTCAGGAGAATTCTTACAACTTGTTCGATGGACTTTTATACCTTCATTAACAGTAACAAAACCATAAATATCATCTCCAGGAATAGGTTTACAACACTTAGATAATGAATATTCAATATCATCTTTATTTCCTTCAAACTCAATCAGTTTAGTTTTTGGGATTTTCTTTGATGANTTTGANCTATTTATATCTTTAGTAATAACAGCATTTTTATTCTTATCTNTTACCTCCCTCTCATAATCTAAATACTCTTTTATTCTTTTGAGATTAAAAGATCCTTTTGCAATCTCATAATAAAATTCAATTATACTTTTGTACTGAAAATAACTTGCTATTTTAGATATGTTTTCATCAAACTCTATTTTTAATTGTTTGAGTTTTCTCTTTAATAAGTCTTTCCCTTGATTTGAAATATTTTTTCTTTGACTTGTAATTTTCGATTTTATAGCTGACTTTGCTTTTGATGTAACAACTTTATTTAACCAATCTTCAGAAGGCTTTTGTTTAGAAGAAGTAAGTAATTCAACCTGATCACCCGAGGATAGGTTATGATTAATTGGAACTAATCTATCTTCAATTTTAGCACCTGTACACTTAGATCCTAATTCCGAATGAATTGAGAAAGCAAAATCAAGAACAGTTGAATTAGAGGGTAATGTTATTAAATCACCCTTTGGAGTAAATACAAAGATTTCTTCNTTATATAAATTACCCTTAAAATCATCTAAAAATTCTTGGGGCGAATAGTTTTTTTGACTTATNAAATCTTTGACTGAACTAATCCAATTATCGAACTGTGAATTATTATTTAGCTTTTCTTTATACTTCCAATGAGCCGCAAACCCCTTTTCCGCTATATCATCCATTCTTTGACTCCTAATTTGTACCTCAACCCATTTTCCTGAATTACTCATAACAGTTGTATGTAAGGATTCATAACCATTTGTTTTAGGTGTTGCAATCCAATCCTTTAATCTATCTGGATTNGGTAGATAACAATCTGTTACACACGAATATGCTTTCCAGCAGTGACTCTTCTCATCTTTTAACCTAGAATCTAAAACAATTCTAATTGCAAAAATATCATAGATTTCTTCAAAATCTTTTTGTTGGTTCTTAATCTTATTGCTAATTGAATATATTGATTTGGTTCGACCTTTAATTTTAAAATCTAAATCATAATTCATTAATTTTTTCTTAATAGGTCTAATAAACCTCCTAATGAAATTATCCCTCTCAGACTTGCTGTCTATCAATTTTTTCTTAATNTTTTTATAAATCTTTTTCTCAGTATATTTCAAATACAAATCATCTAACTCAGATTTTATAGAAAATAAACCTAACCTATGAGCTATTGGAGAATATATATATATGGTTTCTGAAGAATTTTTTAATTGGGCGCTTCTTGACATACTATCGAGAGTCCTCATATTATGAAGTCTATCCGCAATCTTAATAAGTATAACTCTCATATCGTCAACAAGAGTCAAAAGCATTTTCTTAAAATTTTCAGACTGAAGAGAGGAACCCGGAGTAAATACACCTGAAATTTTTGTTAATCCATCACAAATATTAGCCACGGTTTTACCAAATTCTTTTTCAATAAATTCTAGGGTATAATCAGTGTCTTCTACCACATCATGAAGTAATGCTGCTATAATAGATGTTGTTCCTAGACCAATCTCTTGAACACAAATCTGAGCTACACTAATTGGATGAATGATATAAGGCTCTCCTGATTTTCTTCTCATATTTTTATGAGCATCTAGTGAAATTCTAAAGGCTTTTTTTATTTTTTTGGAATCAGAACTTGTTATCATAGACTTGGAATGCCTTAATAATTTTTTGTATGCACTGATAATTAATTTATTATCTGCCTCCTTGGATTTACTTTTAATTTTAACTTTCATTTTTATAAAGATAAATTAAATTAATTTTTCTCATTAAAATATTTTATCTCTAGATTTGCTGACCTTTACAGGAAATGCGGATGTGGCGAAATTGGTAGACGCACTAGATTTAGGATCTAGCGCCGAGAGGCATGGGGGTTCGAGTCCCTCCATCCGCACAACTTAATAAAAATAGACTTGAAAATTACTAAGAAAAAAATNTCTAAAACTGAATCTTCAATAGACCTAACTCTAGAAAATAAGGATTATATAAATATTTTTGAAAATAAATTAAAGGACTTAAAAAAAAGAGTAAATCTTAAAGGGTTTAGACCTGGAATGGTCCCAGTTCAACTTATAAAAAAAATGTATGGAAAATCTATTTTAATAGAAGAAATAAATAAGATTATAAGTGAAAAAATCAATTCTTACATTAAAGAAGAAAAAATTAAAATTATTGGTGAACCTATTGCAAAGGAAAGTGATATAGATAAAATTGATATAGANAACCTTAAAAACATTTTTTTTAAATTTCATGTTGGACACCTTAGTGAGTTTCANGTTGAATCGTTTTCTAAGAAAAAAAAATATTTACTACATAACATAAAAGTTGAAAGTAAAACAATCAATGAAACGATAGAAAATTTAAAAGTCCAGTATGCCGATGTAAATAATATTAAAGTCGTTACTAANAAATCTAATGTGTACTCTGAAATAAAATATAATGAGAAAGAATACAAAGGGTTATTAGATATTACAATTCTTGACAAATCNGAGTCAAAAAAAATAATTGGTAAAAAACTAAAAGATAGTATATTGATTAATTTAAAGAAGTTAACAAATAATAATGAAGAAACTATATCTCAAATTCTTGGTAGTCCTATAAAAGTTGATGAGATACCAGATAAAGTAAGCCTTAAGATTGATAACATAATAGAAAGAACTCCTGCAGAGCTTAACACTACCTTTTTTGATAAGATATTTGGACCAGGTAAAATTAAAAATAAAAAGNAATTCAACTTAGAAATTAAGAAATCAATTGAANTTAATTATATGAGAGAGTCTGAATTTTATTTAAATAAAANAATTGAAANTGAATTGGTATCTAAAAATAAAATACAAATGCCTGTTGAATATGTTAANGAATGGGTAAAGAAGAATAACGACGAAGAAACNTCTGATAAAATTATTAATGAACAATTTGATGACTAT
This sequence comes from Flammeovirgaceae bacterium, assembly GCA_002702205.1. GTDB lineage: Bacteria > Bacteroidota > Bacteroidia > Cytophagales > MED-G16 > MED-G16. Next base: position 15,029 of record NZYP01000033.1, read on the forward strand.
TGTAATCAGATAAAATGGTCNTATATAGTTGATGATATAGTTGAAAAAAATAAAATATCAGTAGAAAATGAAGAGATTCAGGAAGTTGCAAAAAATCANATTCAACAACAATTAATGTCTTCGGGAATGCAAAATGTTGGAAAGGATATTGACAAATTTGTTGAGAACTACCTAAAGCACAACAATGGTGAAAATTATTTAAAAATATTTAATCAAATAAAGTCTAATAAAGTATTTAACTTAATTAAAGAAAAGTCAACAATAACAAATAAGTCTATAACATTTAATAAATTTAAATCGTTAGCAAGTAAAATATAGATTATGAATAAGAAAGAACTCAGAAAATACATTGTTAAAGATAAAAATATTAGTGGTCTAAGTTTTGACAGATATGTTGATAATGTAGAAAATATGACTAGAGCTGTTATAGAAGAAAGACCAACTAATTTTAGAGAGATTGATGTTTTTTCAAGACTTATCATGGATAGAATTATCTTTNTAGGGATGGGAATAGAAGAAAATATATCAAATATAATTACTGCTCAACTACTATTCCTTGAATCCGTGGATTCAAAAAAAGATATACTTCTTTATATAAATAGTCCAGGAGGTTCAGTATATGCTGGTTTAGGAATATATGATACTATGCAATACGTATCTCCTGATGTTGCAACAATTTGTACAGGAATGGCAGCATCAATGGGGGCTGTGTTATTGTCAGGAGGAGCAAAGGGGAAAAGATCTGCATTAAAACATTCAAGGGTTATGATTCATCAACCATCTGGAGGGATGCAAGGCCAGTCTACTGATATGGAGATAACTCTCAANCAGATGCAAGAACTAAGGAAAGACCTTTACAATATTTTATCAGAACATACTGGNAAACCTTATAGTCAGATAGAAAAAGATTCTGACAGAGACAAATGGATGAGNTCTGAAGAGGCNAAAGAATATGGAATTATAGATGAAGTTTTAACTAGGAAATCATAATATTTTTTCAGAAATTATTTTTGCTAATTTTTCAGATGATTTTTGATCTCCTATAATTTCTGATAAATCATTAAAATCATCTATCATCTTCCTTTGTGTTTCATCTTTTTTTAAGTAATTCAACTCATTTTTAATGTTTTCAAAATTAAATTTATCTTGAATAAGTTCTTTAACAACCTCTTTTTCCATGATTATATTAACAAGAGAAAAGAACTTTAATTTTACAAGAAGTTTAGCTATAAAATAAGATAAATTAGAGGCTTTGAAAACTACAATGTGAGGAACTCTCATCAGAGAAACTTCAAGGCTTGCAGTACCAGACATAACAACAGCATATTTACACTGATTTAGGGAAACGTAGGTATCATCAAACACCATTTTTACGTTTGAAAATTTTGAAATAATATCGTAGGATGAACTATTAAGATTTGAAACACCAAAAACAATAAAATCTTCTTTAACAAAATACTTAATTAATTCAATAAATATTGGTAATGAATACTTTATCTCACTACCTCTACTACCAGGAAATAGTCCAATATAATTTCTGTTTTTTTTAATACTATTCTTCTTGATCCTATAAATTAAAGGGTTACCTATATAACTAACTTCAACTCCTTCTTTAGAAAAATATTTTTTTTCAAATGGAAGAATCGAATATATATTATTTATATTTTTTTTTTAATATTAAATTTCTCCTAGAATTCCACGCCCATGTTTTTGGAGGGATTAGGTAATCTACATCTATTTTATTTCTTTTACAGAACTTAGCTATTCTTAAATTAAATCCAGGAAAATCAATTAATAAAACTCTTTTTGGATTTAATTTTAAAATATCAGATTCGCATTTTTTAATTTTATTGTATAAAAAAAAAATTTTTTTAAATACTTCAACAAAACCCATTATAGAATATGAACTATAATCTTCNATAAGTTTTGCTCCAGAACTTTTCATCAACTCNCCACCCCAACAATGTATCTTAATTTGTGGATTAATTTTTAGAATCTCTTTAACTAATTCTGACCCNTGTAAGTCTCCTGATCTCTCTCCACATATTATAAATAAATCTGATTTATTTTTCACCGTAGTAATCTATGAAATTTCTAGGCGTCTCATAGAGTCGAATCTTATGCAATTTACAGATATTTTCTTTTTTAAGTCTTAACTCTAAAACCTCCCAAAATTTTATTGTTACATTTTCTGTGGTAGTAATAATACCTTTCAAAAAAGGAACATCTATGTTTAAATTTTTATGATCTACTTTATCTAAAATCTCCTCTTTTATTATATCAGATAATTTCTTAAGGTTAATAATCATTCCAGATTCTTTATTTACGAGACCTTTTACTGTTACAATTATCTCATAATTATGACCATGCCAATTTTCATTAGAACAAACACCAAAAACTTCCTTATTTTTTTCCTTAGACCAAGAAGGATTATAAAGTTTATGTGCAGCATTAAAATGTTCTTTTCTTGATATATATATCATATTATTAAAACTTTAGGTGAATTTCCTAGTTTAACCTCAACATGTTCGTCTTGTAAAGTACTCAATTCTATCCCTTTAAAATCAGGGACAATAGGGAAATTTTTATAATTTCTTTCTATTAGAACACCAACTTGTATTTTGTTAGGGGAATAATTCAAAATTTTTTTTAGTGCATAGATCATAGTTGAGCCTGTATTCATAACATCATCAATAACCAATATGATCTTATCTTTAAATTTATCAAAATTAAATTCTGAGTCTTCACAAGTTATTTGATTATTTAATGTGTCAATTTTAAAATATACAATTTGTGTTGAAATATTTGAATTAGCATTAATGATATTACAAATTTCATTTGAGATATATCTGCCGTTAGGTAATAAACCAACAACAATTATTTCATCTTTATCAAAATTTTTTTCAATAATTTCAAAAGAAATTCTACTGATTTTATTTTCTATATCGTTNGAATCTAATACAATATTTTTCATGAATTGAAGAGAGGCATTTCCTTNTTATCTTTAAAAGTAGAAAGAATAACCATCGACTGCAAACTATCTGTAACCTCAATTTCACTTACTTTCTCTAACATTAGTTTTTGATATGACTCAATATCTTTAGCTACAACTTTTAATATAAAATCTCCAGAACCTGTTATATGATGACATTCAACAATATTTTCTACATCTTTAATTTTTTCAATAAATGAAATCAAATTTTTTTTATTGTGTCCCTTAAGAGATACCATAACATAGGTGCTGACTCCCAAACCAATTTTAGATTTATCTAACTTTGCATGATAACCACTTATTATACCCTTGGATTCAAGTTTTCTAACTCTCTCTAATGTTGGGGCTGGAGAGAGTCCAATTTCTTTAGACAACTTAGCATTGGTTATTTTTGCATTTTTTTGAAGTGTTTTCAAAATTTTTTTATCTATTGTATCAATTTTCATGAAAGAATTTTATTTTGTCAAACGATAATATTTTAAATAAAGTTTTGGTTTATATTAATTTTTATTGTTAAAAATAAAATATTATTTCATTTTTTTNATATTAAGTCTTGCTTTACTGTTTAAATCATCCTTTCTTCTAGTTAATTGAATAACTTTTTTATAATATATTTTTGACTTTTTAAATTCCCCCCTATCAAAAAATATCTTACCGAGGTAATAATATGAGTAATATGAATATCCCATTTTTTCTTTTCCTAACAGATTAGCATATTCAATTGCTTTTAAGTAATTATAAATAGCCTTCTCAAAATTTAACTTGGAGTGATAATACTCTCCAATAAAAAAATGAGATATCCTAGCCTCATCNTGATTATAACCAAATGAATTTNAATTAAATTTTTTCAAAATATTGTTGGCACTCATATATGATTGTTTGAGCTTCCCATTTTGATATAATATCTGAGTATAGTATTTATGAAAGATAGAATTATCCGGATATGTTTCGTTTAAGTATTTTGAAAGCTGTAGTGCATTTATAAGATTTCTTTCTCCAAGATATATTCGCATTAAAAAAAATTGTGCTTCGGTTCGAGTATAAAAAGAATTTCCTGAAGCATTAGTTAATTCTTCTATTCCTTTTTTCTTATCTCCTTTAGGAAAGAAATTAACTATTGGTCTTAGTAATGGATATCTATCAGATATCCATATAGAATAATAGTTAAATAACCCATTTCCAAAATCAATTTCAGGAATCATCAAATCATTTTTTTTTATTTCTTTTAGATACTTTATAGCATTCCTTCCTGCTAAAGCAGATTGAGTCCATTTCTTTCTGTCTGCTAGAAGCCTACCCTTAAATGCATATGANGCTGCAAGAAAAAATGCTCCATCAACTATATTTCCNTTCTTATAAATTTCATTTGCTTTATCTATAGTCTTATCCATATTTAATAAAAACTTATCATCTAAATCTTTTGGAGATCCATTAATTTTTCCAGATTGAGCATCAATTTGCCACCATAAACTTAAACCTGANAAAAAAGAAGGAAGGGGATGATTATTGTANTCTTGTGCTAACCATATAAATTCTTTCTCAGAATCTTTAAACTTATAGTTATACATTTTATTTATTGAGGAGGTTGATTCAATTTGAAGGTCAATATTTTTTAAAATACTAATAGTATCATATTGTGAACCTTTTACAAGATTTATTNTTATTACTAANATTATAATTAAGAAAATGTTCTTACCTACGTGCAATTTCATTTAACAAAATAACTGAATCAGATAGAATAAGGTTATAATTATTTTAATTATTTTCGCATTGATTGATAATGTTAGAATATAAAAGATTAAATATTTTAAGTGGTTGGATTGCTTTTTTGATTGCATTAGTTGTTTATGCAATCACTGTAGAAGATACAGCAAGTTTTTGGGATGCTGGAGAATTTATAGCAGTATCTAACAAATTAGAAGTTCCACATCCTCCAGGTGCTCCGTTTTATTTATTATTAGGAAGATTTTTTTCAATGTTTGCTTTAGGAGTACCAGAAAATGTTGCATTAGCAATCAACTTTTTAAGCGTTATNTCAAGTGCATTTACCATACTTTTTTTGTTTTGGACAATTACTTATTTATCTTCAAAAATTGTCAATCCAAATGAAAACCAGAATAATAAATTTNTAGTTCTTCTATCTGGTTTTATAGGTTCGATCTCATTTACATTCACCGACTCTTTTTGGTTTTCTGCAGTTGAATCTGAGGTCTATGCAATGTCTTCATTTTTTACTGCTTTCGTTTTTTGGGCAATACTAAAATGGGAAAGTCTAGAAAGTAGTAAGGAAGAAAATAAATGGATAATACTTATTGCATACATGATGGGTCTATCAATTGGAGTTCATCTACTAAACCTTGTAACCATACCCGCCCTTGCATTGATTATTTATTTTAAAAAATATAAAAAAACNACATTAGTAGGAGTAATAACATCTCTTATTCTTGGTTTAGTAAGTGTTGGATTTATTGTAGAAGGAATAATACCTGGAATACCTACACTAGCGAATTCTTTAGAGATAATATTTGTAAATAATTTTAATCTACCTTTTGGAAGTGGTATTATTTTCTTTTCTATATTATTTTTAATTAGCCTATTTTACTTACTAAGATATAGTCAAAAAAAGGAGAATGCTACGTTAAATACAATACTTCTATCCCTAACATTTATATTAATTGGATATTCATCTTATTCTATAGTATTAATAAGATCTAATTACAATCCTCCAATAGATGAAAACAATCCTGAAAATATTTTAAATTTTATATCGTACCTTAAAAGAGAACAATACGGTTACAGGCCTCTTATCACTGGTCAATATTTTGACGCCAATGTTGTGGGACAAGAGGAAACTGGAGTTACTTATAAAAGAGGAAATAATAAATATGAAATTAAAGAGAAAAAATTAAAATATNTTTATGACTCAAAGAGGACTACAATACTACCTAGAATGTACAGCAGTTCACCAAATCATATAACAAGATACAGAGAGATTACAGGTTTAGCTGAAAATGAAAAACCAACCTTCTCTGATAATATTGTTTTTTTCTTTAAATATCAAGTTGGTCATATGTACTTAAGGTATTTTCTATGGAATTTTTCTGGTAGATCATCAGATATTCAAAACGCAGACTGGATAGGATTAAATAATTTATTTGAAGATGTACCTTATTCAATTGAAAGTAACAAGGCTAGAAATAATTACCTCATGATACCATTATTACTTGGTATTTTAGGTTTTTTATTTCAGTATTTTTCTGATAGAAAAAATTTTTATGTAGTTCTCCTNCTTTTTATTCTTACCGGTATAGCACTAGTTGTCTACTTAAATAGTCCTCCTATCGAACCAAGAGAAAGGGATTATATTTATGCTGGATCATATTATACTTTCTCTATTTGGATTGGGTTTGGAGTTATTTCAATATTTACATTTATAAACAGATTTCTTAATAGGAAAAATTTATCTATAATTTTATCTGGAATTATTTCACTTTTATCTCCTGCAATATTAGCATATGAGAATTGGGATGATCACGATAGGTCAGACAGGTACTTAACAGTTGATTCGGCAAAGAACTTATTAGCTTCATGTGAACCAAACTCAATATTATTTACTGGAGGTGATAATGATACATTCCCTTTGTGGTATGTCCAAGAAGTAGAAAATTTNAGAACTGATGTAAGAGTAATAGTATTGAGTTATTTTAATACAGACTGGTATATTGAGCAAATGATGTCCAAGAAAAATGAATCAGAAAAAATTGATTTTTCAATTAGCTTAGATAATTATATTCAAGGAGGTTTTAATGATTATCTTCCAGTAAGATCAAATGATAACAGAACAATAAACCTAAAAAAGTATATTCAATTTGTAGAAAGGAAAGCAAAGGCAATTCAATTTAGAAATTATAATATTATTCCTTCTAAATCCTTCTATTTAACGGATTTTAATTATGATAATGATCTTCTTAGTGACAAGCTGAAATCTTTTTCTCAAGATACCTTAATCCTTAGAATCAAAGGAAATAAAAGTGGATTAGAAAAAAAGGACTTAGCATTCCTGGATCTACTTCAAAAAAGTAATTGGGAAAGGCCAATATATTTTAATAATACATCTCTAAATGGGATAGGTTTGGATTTAAAGAGAAACGTAGTNCAAGAAGGTTTTGTATATAGATTACTTCCCATACAAAATACATCATCATCAAACTTCATTGATACAGATAAGATGTATTCAAATCTTATGGAAAATTCATTTTGGAGAGGTCTAGATAACGAAAACGCTTACTTTTCAGAAGATCATAGAGGTTTTATTATGAATTATAGATCTACATTTAATACTTTAATAAAAAATCTAATTGATGAAAAAAGATATGATGATGCACTTAAAGTTATTAATAAATCTTTAAAAATTATGCCAGATAAATCTCTCATGTATGATCATTTTTCTGTACAAATTGTTGAATTTCTTATTGATCTTAATCAAAAAGCTAATTTAAAAACTATGGATCTTGCAAACGAAATTGCTGAACTTACAAGCGTAAGAGCAGATGAAACATTAAATTATTTCTTTGACAAAGAAATTAAAAACAGGTATGAGATTCAAAGAAATCTTGTCTCTTTAAATACACTTGCTAGGGCATATAGNAGAACAAATAACGAGGACTTATCAAAAAAATATAGAGAGCTTTTTGAAAATAACTATTCTAGAAATAGTNTTAATTAATTTTCAAAAACTTAACCATTTCCCTTTTTTCAGTTTGATTATCAGTTAGAGATAAAAAATAAAATCCAGAATTTAAATCTCTTATTGAAATTCTAATTGTATTATCAGACAAATTCTCTGAGGTTATATCAACTTTATTCCCAATCAGTGAGTGAACAGAAAAGGTCTGATTAGCAATCTTNCTTTTATCAATAAACTTTATATTTATATACTCAGTAGCTGGGTTTGGATACACCTCAAAATATCTATTAAGCTCTTTTTGNTGAGAAAAAGAAATATTAAATATTGAAAAAAAGAAAATACACAAAAAAATCTTTTTCATAANGCAATTAAATTACTAACTAAATCAAACCAAATAATTAAGTATTAATTTAAGTTAAAATTACAATAATTTTTTAACTCTTTCTGATATCCAGTCACCAACATATTTAGTAGAATAATTTTTTTCATAATTAATGTCTTCTGTGACTATACCATTTTCTAAAGCATCAGAAACTGACTTTTCTATTATTTTAGAATATTTTTTTAATCCAAATGATANATCTAACATCATACTAGCAGATAGAATCATAGCCATNGGATTAGCAATATTTTTTCCTGCGGCCTGAGGGTAAGATCCATGAATTGGTTCAAATAATGAAATTTTATCACCAATAGATGCAGATGGTAACATTCCTAATGAACCNGTTATAACAGATGCCTCATCAGTTATAATATCACCGAACATGTTTTCGGTTAAAATTACATCAAAATCAGATGGATTTGTTATAATTTTCATTGCAGCATTATCAACAAAAAGGTATTGAACTTCAACATTTTTATATTTATTAGATATGTTTTNTACAACATCTCTCCATAATCTTGACGTCTCTAAGACATTTGCTTTATCTACTAGAGTTAAAAGATTTCTTCTTTTTTCAGCNTCTTTAAAAGCTAAGTGAGATATCCTCAATATTTCATCTTTTGTATATCTGCAGGTATCAAATGCAACACTATTTTTATTATCAAAACCTTTCTCTCCAAAATAAATTCCACCAGTTAGCTCCCTAAAAACAACAAAATCTGTATTATTTAAAATATTTGCCTTTAAAGGGGAGGCATTAATAAGTGATTCGTATACTTTGATAGGCCTTACATTTGCATATAGACCTAAATATTTTCTCATTTCAAGCAAACCATCTTCTGGTCTTATTTTAGCTTTTGGATTATTATCGTACTTTGGATCTCCAATAGCACCAAANAAAATTGCATCAGAATTACTGCATATTTCTTTTGTAGAATTAGGAAAGGGATTATTAAANTTATCAATTGCAGATGCACCAATGCTAGCATTTTTGAAATTAAAATTTATATCTGTTTTATCNGAAATAACATTAAGAATCTTAATTGCTTCATTTATTACTTCAGGACCAATACCATCTCCGCTTAGGACTGCAATGTTTTTATCTGCCTGTTTCATTTTCAAAATTTAAAATTTTGTCCTTTATACTTAGGAGATAGTCAATATTATCAAAACCATTCAATAAACATGTTTTATTATAATCATTTATTTGAAAAAATTCTTCAACACTACCATCTTCAGAATAAAATTTTTGAGTAATCAAGTCAATATTGAATTCCATGTTTGGATCTAAAGCAATTTTTTTGAAAATTTTCTTTATAATCTTTTCATTTAATTCAAATACCAAAAGACCATTATTTAAAGCATTATTTTTAAAAATATCTGCAAAAAAACTACTAATTACCACTCTGAATCCATAGTCGTATATAGCCCAAGCAGCATGTTCTCTACTGGAACCACATCCAAAATTCCTTTCTGCTAAAAGGATTTTAGAATGATCAGGAAAAGTATTTAAAATAAAATCTTTTATTAACTTTTTATTTGAATCGTACCTCCAGTCTCTAAAAAGGTTCTCTCCAAAACCCTCCCTTGAAACAGCTTTTAAAAATCTTGCTGGAATAATTTGATCTGTGTCAACATTCTCAATTTCTAATGGTGTAATTATTGAAGTGATTTTATTGAATTTATCCATATTAAATATACTCTCTTANATCTGTTACATATCCATTAATAGCAGATAAGGCAGCTGTTACTGGACTTGCTAAGAAAGTCCTAGATCCAGGTCCCTGTCTACCCTCAAAATTTCTATTAGANGTTGATAAGCAATACTTATCTTTAGGTATCTTGTCTTCATTCATTGCAAGACATGCAGAGCAACCAGGTTGCCTAAAATCAAATCCTGAATTTATAAAAACTTTGTCTAAACCTTCTTCAATTGCTACTTTTTCTACGGATTTAGAGCCAGGTATTACCCATGCATTTACATGAGATGACTTGTTTTTTCCTTGAATTATTTTAGCTGCTGCTCTTAAGTCCTCAATCCTAGAATTAGTACAGCTACCAATAAATACATAATCAATTTTTTTATTTTTAAGGGTTTCTCCTGAATTAATTCCCATATAATCAAGAGACTTTTTAAATGAATTTTGAGAACTATTTAATGTGGAGTTTGGAATCTTTTCATCTATCTTAATTCCCATTCCTGGGTTTGTCCCATAAGTGATCATAGGTTCGATATCTTCAGCTTTGAATTTTATTATTTTATCATATTTTGCATCGTCATCAGATCTAAGAGAATTCCAATAATCAATCTTTTTTTTCAAATCATTACCTTTTGGTGCAAACTCTCTACCCTTTATATATTCAAATGTTATTTCATCTGGAGCTATCATACCACCCCTAGCTCCCATCTCTATACTCATATTACAAATAGTCATTCTAGACTCNATNGACAACGANTCAATAGCAGAGCCAGAATACTCAACAAAATANCCAGTTCCACCTGATGCACTTATTTTAGAAATAATGTATAGAATAATGTCTTTTGAGTAGACACCTTTATTTATTTTTCCATCAATTACAATCTTCATTGTTTTGGGCTTATTTTGAAGTAGACATTGAGTTGAAAGTACCATCTCAACTTCACTAGTACCAATTCCAAAAGCAATAGAACCAAATGCGCCATGAGTTGAGGTATGACTATCTCCACAAACAATAGTCATTCCAGGCTGGGTAAGACCAAGTTCAGGTCCAATAACATGGACAATCCCTTGATATTTATGACCGAGACCATATAATTTGATATTGTGTCTATTACAATTCTGGGTTAGTTTCTCAACTTGTTTTCTAGATAATTCTTCTTTTATAGGAAGGTGTTGGTTTTCTGTGGGAACATTATGGTCTGCTGTTGCTATTGTCTTATCAGGTCTCATNACATTAATATTTCTAGATACAATACCATCAAATGCCTGAGGACTAGTTACCTCGTGAATCAAATGTTTGTCAATATACAGTATACTTGGGCCGTTAGGTATAGAGTCAACAATATGTTCATCCCAAACTTTATCAAATAAGGTTTTAGCCATTTTTTTCTTTAACAAGTTTAATCAAATCTTCATCATGCAGAAGTTTTTTCTTATCAGCTAAGTCAATGAACTTAACATATATTGTTTCTAACTCAATTTTAGAAAATGTATATCCCAAAAGACTTAGACGGTGTTTTAATGCTGCTCTACCACTTCTAGCTGTTAAATCAATTGATGATGAGTCTAGGCCAACATCTTCTGGGTTAATAATTTCGTAATTATCTCTATTTTTTAAAAACCCATCTTGATGAATACCAGATGAATGAGCAAATGCATTAGCACCAACTATAGCCTTATTTCTTTGAACAGGCATATTCATTAATTTACTAACTTTTTTGCTTAGTTTGATTATTTTTTTTGTGTCTATATCTGTTGACAAATTTAGATTTGGATGTGCTTTAATTGCCATAACAACTTCTTCTATTGATGTATTGCCTGCTCTTTCGCCTATTCCATTTATTGTTCCTTCAACCTGTCTTGCTCCATTTTGTAGACCAGATAAAGAATTAGCAGTTGCTAAGCCTAAGTCATTATGACAATGTACAGAAACAATGGCTTTATCAATATTTGGCACTTTATTAAATAAATTTTTTATTTTATTACCATACATCTCTGGTAGGTTATAACCTGTAGTGTCAGCNATATTTATTACTGTTGCTCCAGCACTTATGACCTTCTCTACCATAAGAGCTAAAAANTCAGTATCNGCTCTNCCTGCGTCTTCAGGATANAANTCAATATCATCAAAATATTTTCTAGCATATTTTACAGCAGCAACAGCTTGATCTAAAATTTTTTCTCTTGTAGAATTAAACTTGTGTTTAATATGGATATCAGAAGCACCAATACCAGTATGCAACCTTTTCCTCTTAGCATTTTTTAAGGATACGTGAGCCATGTTTATATCATCAACTAGTGCTCTTGAGAGAGCACAGATAATAGGTCTTTTAACATTTTTTGCTATTTCAACAACAGAATTAAAGTCTCCAGGGCTAGATATGGGAAATCCTGCTTCTATAATATCTACTCCTAAATNTTCTAGATCTAGAGCTATTTCAACCTTTTCATTAGTATTTAACTGACACCCGGGAACTTGCTCTCCATCACGAAGAGTTGTATCAAAAATGTAAACTTTTTCCTTTTTAGACATGATTAAAAGATCTATTGAATTTACATATTTTTGACAATTTCTCTACCAAAATCTGAACATGAAAGTAGAGTTGCATTATCCATTAACCTCTCGAANTCATATGTAACTTTTCCAGATAATATAGATTTAGTAATTCCTTTATGTATTAGTTCTTTTGCCTCATTCCATCCAAGATGTTCCAACATCATAGCTCCAGATAATATAACAGAGCCAGGATTTACTTTATCTTGACCAGCATATTTAGGTGCAGTTCCATGAGTAGCTTCAAAAATTGCATGGCCAGATTGATAATTAATATTAGCTCCAGGAGCAATTCCAATCCCTCCAACTATAGCTGCGAGAGCATCCGAAATATAGTCTCCATTCAAATTCATAGTTGCAATTACAGAATATTCTTTTGGTCTTAGAAGAATTTGTTGAAGAAATGCGTCAGCTATAACATCCTTAATTATTAATTCATGATCTCCATTGTTAATTACTTGCCAAGGCCCTCCTTGATAATCAACAGCACCAAACTCATCTTTGGCTATCTGATACCCCCAGTCTCTAAAAGCCCCTTCCGTATACTTCATTATATTACCCTTATGTACTAATGTAACAGAACTTCTTTTTTGTGATAGAGCATATTCAATTGCAGACCTGACAAGTCTGTTGGTACCCTCAACAGAAATTGGTTTAATACCAATCCCNACTGTATCTGGAAACCTGATTTTTTTATATCTATCATTAAATTCATTTTTCAACATTTTNTTTATTGAATCATTATCATCAGTACCTTTCTCAAATTCAATTCCAGCATATATGTCTTCTGTATTTTCTCTAAAAATTACCATGTCAGTAGTAGANGGATCTTTCACAGGAGAAGGTGTTCCATCAAACCATTTTACTGGACGAACACATGCAAATAAATCTAATTTTTGTCTCAGGGCTACATTGAGAGACGTGATACCTCCACCTACAGGAGTAGTTAACGGCCCTTTGATACCGACTAAGTATTCTCTGAAAGCATCAAGAGTTTCATCAGGAAGCCAATTTCCAGTTTTATCAAATGCTTTCTCTCCGGCTAGAACTTCTTTCCATTCAATTTTCTTTTTACCACCGTAGGCTTTCTCAACCGCCGAGTCAAAAACTAATTTGCTAGCAGGCCAAATATCTATTCCTATACCATCTCCCTCTATAAATGGAATAATGGGGTTATCTGAGACATTAATTTTACCATCAGAAAAAGTTATCTTTTTAGGTGTCATAATCTACTATATTTTAAAATTTGGATAGCAATAATAGATATTTTTTAGTAAAATGAAGAAATATTTATTTAAATGAATTCTATTTCCATTTTATATTACATCCCATACTCGGAAACTGTTCATCACTTATATTTTCTCCTAAAATCAATGATTTTATAGCTGATCTCAAGTCATTCCCGTCAACTTCTAAACCATTGCCAGGAGATGAACTATCAAGCCTGCCTCTATAAACTAATTTTTTTTGATTGTCATATAGATAAAATTCAGGNGTACACTCTGCTTTAAGTAATTTGGCAACTTCTTGAGTCTCATCGTAAAGATATGGGAAATTTAAATTTAATTTCCTAAATAAATCACTCATCATCTCTGGAGAATCTTGAGGATGTGTTTGAATATTATTTGAGCTTATTGCTATAAAATTAAGTGACTGATAGAAATCACTTACTAGTTTTTTTAATTGGTCATGATAATGAATAACATAAGGACAATGGTTACATATTACCATTATGATAGCACCATGTTTTATAATCTCATTTTTAGAATCAAATATTTTGTTATCAATAACATTTAATAATTTAAATTCAGGCATTTGTGTACCTAGAGGTAACATCTGAGAATATGTTAGAGCCATTTTATAATGATTTAGTTATTGACAATAATTTAATATAAATTTAGTAAATGTAAACTTATACTCATATGAAAAACGTTATTCTAATTTTCCTTACTTTATTATTAAACAATAGTATTTATTCTCAAATTGATAAAGCTCCGGAAAGATTTAGAGGAGAAGGACCTTTTAATCAGTTAATTATCAGAGGTGCAACATTAATAAATGGTAATGGAGCTCCACCAACGGGTCCAGTAGATATTGTTATTGAAAAAAATATAATTAAAGATGTTGTAAATGTTGGTTATCCTGGTGTAAAGATTAAAGAAAATAGAAGACCTAAACTTGAAAAAGNTGGAATTGAGATAGATGCAGGCGGTAAATTTGTTTTACCTGGTTTTATTGATATGCANGGTCATATTTCATCTCAAAGGTTGGGAACAGCCGAATATGTTTTTAAACTATGGATGGCACATGGTATCACGACTGTAAGAGATCCTTCNTGTGGACAAGGATTGGATTGGGTTCTTGATCAAAAAAATAAAAGTTCAAACAATAAAATTACAGCTCCAAGAATTCTTGCATATACCAGTTTTGGTCAGGGTTCTAAAAATAGAATAAGTTCTCCAAGTGAGGCTATTGATTGGGTAAGGAAAAATGCTGAAAGAGGAGCAGACGGNATAAAGTTTTTTGGTTCCNGACCCGATATTTTTAAGGCAGCTCTTCAAGAAAACAAAAGAATAGGGTTAAGATCCGCTTGTCATCACGCTCAAATGGATGTGGCAAGAATGAATGTACTTGAAACTGCAAGAAATGGGTTGACAACGATGGAGCACTGGTACGGATTACCAGAGGCATTATTTGAGGATAAAACAGTTCAAAACTATCCACTTGACTATAACTACATGAATGAAGGAAATAGATTTGAAGAAGCTGGTAAATTATGGAGACAAGCCGCAGAACCATACTCAAAAAAATGGAATGATGTCATGAATGAGTTAATTTCATTAGATTTTACTATNGACGTTACATTTGTTCCTTATAGCATCTTTAGAGATGTTCAGAGAGGAAGCAGTCTGCCTTGGCATAAGGACTACACAAGACCCCAACTTCTAAAATTTTTTTTACCATCAAGAGAATCTCATGCTGCTGCTTACTACGATTGGGGATCAGAAATGGAAACAGTATGGAAAGAAAATTATAAATTATGGATGACATTTATTAACGAATATAAAAACAGAGGTGGAAGGGTAACTGCAGGATCAGACTCAGGGTATATGTATAATTTGTATGGTTTTGGATTTATTCAAGAATTAGAATTANTAAGAGAAGCAGGTTTTCATCCAATGGAAGTAATNAGATCAGCAACACTNCATGCTGCAGAAGCAATTGGCATGGAAGATAAAATTGGAACTGTTGAAATAGGGAAACTTGCTGACTTAATAATAATGGAAGAAAATCCTCTTAAAAATTTAAAATATTTATATGCAACAGGAGATATTAAACTCGATGAAAATAATGATGTAGTAAGGGTAGGAGGTGTAGAAAAAACAATAAAAGACGGTATTATATATGATGCCAAGCTACTACTCCAAGATGTCAAAGAAATTGTTGACGAGGAAAAATCTAAGACTATAGGTTGGGAAAATCTTCTTTATGAGTCTATTGGCAGAAAAAATTAATCTGAAATATTAATTCCTAACTCATCTAACTGATCTTTACTGATTTTGGATGGTGAATCTATCATAACATCTCTACCTGAGGTATTTTTAGGAAATGCTATAAAATCTTTTATTGATTCCTCTCCAGCAAAAAGAGAACAAATTCTATCAAATCCAAATGCAATACCTCCGTGAGGAGGAGTTCCATATCTAAACGCATCTAAAAGGAATCCGAATTGATTTTTTGCCTCTTTATCAGAAAAGCCAAGTATNTTAAAAATTTCTTCCTGTAAATTTCTATCATGAATTCTAATAGAACCCCCTCCTATTTCAACACCATTAATTACTAAATCGTAAGCATTTGCTTTAACATTTTCAGGTTCATTTATAAGAGTTTTTAATTCATCAATGACAGGTGCGGTAAATGGATGGTGTACCGAATGATACCTTTTAGATTCATTATCCCACATAAAAAGTGGAAAGTCAGTTATCCATACTGGCTTAAAAATATTATTATTGATTAACTCTAATTTTTTTCCCATTAATAACCTAAGTTCAGACATTGCCTTTAAGTTCTGATTTNTCTCACTAGCTAAAATTAAAATAAGATCNCCTTTTTTAGCTTTACACCTACTAGATAATTTTTTAAGGTCGTCAATTTTATAAAACTTATCAACTGATGACTTAATTGATCCATCTTCATTTAATTTAACATAGACCAACCCTTTTGATCCAATCTGAGGTTTTCTAACAAAATCTGTTAATAAATCTATATCTTTTCTTGAGTAATTGGAACAGCCAGGAGCACATATTGCAAGAACTGACTCTGCATCATCAAAGACATTAAACCCTTTACCTTTCATAATATCAGATATATCACTAAACTTCATATCAAACCGTAGGTCAGGTTTATCTGAACCGTAAANATTTATAGCGTCATCATATTTCATAATTGGAATTTCTCCAATTTCAATATTTAAGATTTTATTAAATAGATGTTTTACAAATAAACCAAATGTNGAAATTATATCANTTTTATCTACAAAGGACATTTCACAATCTATCTGAGTAAATTCAGGCTGTCTATCAGATCTTAAATCTTCATCTCGAAAACACTTAACTAGCTGATAATACTTATCTAACCCTGAAACCATAAGTAGTTGTTTAAAGGTTTGAGGAGATTGNGGTAGAGCATAAAATTCACCCTTATTCATCCTTGATGGTACTATAAAATCCCTAGCACCTTCNGGAGTTGACTTTATCAAAACCGGTGTTTCTACCTCTATAAAACCAGCATCATTAAAAAAATCTCTAGTAGTTTTCAAAAGTTTATGCCTAAGAAATAATTTGTTTTTTACAGGNGATCTTCTTATNTCTAGATATCTATATTTCATTCTNAGATCATCCCCCCCGTCAGTATTATCTTCTATAGTAAAAGGGGGCACTTCAGACTCATTAAGAATCTCAATATCTTCTACAGCAACTTCAATTTCACCAGTATCTATTACATCATTTTTTGATAACCTTTCTAAAACTTTTCCTTTAACTGAAACTACAAATTCACGTCCACATTCTTTAGCTTTTTTAAAAACATTTTTTGAAGTANTATCCTCTTCAAAAATTAACTGTGTGATACCATACCTATCTCTTAGATCAATCCAGATTAACTTTCCCTTATCTCGAACTTTTTGGACCCATCCGGATAGATGAACATTTTTACCTTTATCATTTAACCTTAGCTCGCCACAGGTATGAGATCTTAACATAGNCATATTTTTTTACAAAATTAACAGAATTATAAAGAATGGATTAATTTTTTTTATTTTCTTACACTAAGAATGAATATTATAAATAACAGACATGAACATTTTATGAAGATAGCATTGAATGAAGCAAAAGCAGCATTTGATGAGGATGAGATACCTGTAGGTGCTATTATTGTTCATGGAAATCAGGTAATAAGCAGAGGCTACAATCAATCAAAAAAACTTAATGATTCAACAGCTCATGCAGAAATGATAGCAATAACATCAGCACAAAATAAAATAGGTAGTAGATACTTAAATGAGTGTGAAATGTATGTGACACTTGAGCCTTGTATGATGTGCTCAGGAGCTATATATCAGTCTAAATTATCTAAAATAATATATGCTCTAGATGATAAAGAGAAAGGATATTTAAGAAATTCAAAATTAAATTATAATAAAAAGATTGAAATTGTACCAAACATACTTGAGCAAGAATCAAAAGATTTATTAAATACTTTTTTCTTTAAATTAAGATCATAAAATATCTATATATTAGATTAAAATTCTTAAATTAATAAGTACATATAACTAAATATTAAAACATGGCTTTTACATTACCTGATTTACCTTACTCTTACGATTCATTAGAACCTCACTTTGATGCTCAAACAATGGAAATTCATCATTCGAGGCACCACAATTTATATGTAACAAATTTAAATAATGCTATAAAAGACTCNCCAGCAGAAAATNCNTCTATTGAAGAAATTTGTAAAAATTATTCAGATAATATTGCAATTAGAAATAACGGTGGNGGTCATTTTAATCATACATTATTATGGAATATAATTTCACCAAATGGTGGTGGTGACCCTGATGGTAAAGTCTCTGAATTAATTAATTCAACATTTGGAGATTTTCAAAAATTTAAGGAAAAGTTTTCAACAGCTGCTATGACAAGATTTGGATCAGGATGGGCATGGTTATGTCTTGTTGATGACCATTTAGAAATATGTTCAACAGCTAATCAAGATAACCCGCTAATGCCTGGTATATGTAATGATAAAAGTATACCTCTAATTGGTATTGATGTCTGGGAACATGCTTATTATCTTAAATATCAGAATAAAAGAATTGAATATATTGATGCATTTTTCAACGTAGTTGACTGGACTAAAGTCAACGAAATAATTTCATAAATTCATTAATGAAATCAAGAAGAAACTTTATTCAAAAAAGTACTGCTTTTGGTTTAGCAAGTGGATTTATTAGTAGTATCCCAAATTTTTTAATTGCTAAAGATTTAAAAAATAATTCACCTAATGAGACAATCAATTTTGGTGTTATTGGTTGTAAAGGTCAGGGATGGAGTAATATGAGATCCATTCTAAAAAATAAAAATACCAATTGCATTGCTTTGTGCGATGTAGATGATAATATTCTAAGTCAAAGAAGCACCGATACAAAAAAACTTACTGGAAAGAAACCAAGACTTTATAAAGACTACAGAAAAATGCTTGAAGATAAAGATATAGATGCTGTTGTCATAGGTACACCTGACCATTGGCACTGTCTAAATCTAGTTGATACACTAGATTCTGGTAAACACGCGTACTGTGAAAAACCCTTATCTAATTCTATTGAAGAAGCTTACATAATGTTGGATGCCTCAAAAAAATCAGATAAGTGTGTTCAGGTAGGTCAGTGGCAGAGGAGCGGTACCCAATACAAAGATGCAATCGAATATTTATCGTCTGGAAAACTTGGTAGAATAAGGTTGGTAAAAGCATGGGCATATATGTCATGGTATGGTTGGGTTGATACAAAACCAAATAAAGAGACACCTTCTGGAATAGATTATGATATGTGGCTTGGACCAGCACCGATGAGAAAGTTTAATGAAAATAGATATCATTTTAATTTCAGGTGGTACTGGGATTATGCAGGAGGTCTGATGACCGATTGGGGTGTTCACGAAATTGACATTGCGCTATGGGGTATGGGAGAGTCAAACCCTATCTCTGTTATGGCTAGCGGAGGCAGATTTGGATATCCTGACCAAGATACAGAAACTCCTGATACACTGCAGGCCATTTATCAATACAAAAATTTTACAATGATTTGGGAACATGCTAATGGAATAGATCAAGGTAATTACGGACTACCTGAAGGAATTGCATTCATTGGTAGTAAAGGAACTCTTAAAGTTAATAGAAGATGGTGGCAGGTNACATCAGAAAAAGACCAGAGATATACTAAAGAGTTTTATTTTAATGATATGCCAAAGAGTAATGGTAAAGGAAATGCTCTTGANAAACACACTAAAAATTTTATCGAATGTATGAGAGATAATAAAAAAGATAATCTTAATTGCAGTTTAGAAGAAGGAAGCATCGCTGCNATTAACGCTCACATGGGAAATATTGCCTTTAGAACNGGTAAAAAAATTTACTGGGATAAAGAAAAAAGATCATTTAATGATGTTGAAGCAGATTCATTTATCAGGCCAAAATATAACAATGGATGGATATTACCTTCAGTCTAATTTATTATCTATAATTTTTTTTAATTCTATATTCTCGTCTCTCAACTTAGCTGCTAAATAAAAATCTAATTTTTCTGCTGCATCACTCATTTCCTTTTCATTTTTCATTATTATTTTTTCTATTTCCTCTACTTCCATATTTCTTATAACAGGATCAATTTGTAATTCAGAAATAAATTTTTCTCTATCTGAGGAGTCTTCTGCTACAACAGTTTGCTCCATTATCTTATCTTTAGATTTAGATATAGTTTTTGGAATTATATTATTTTNTTTATTGTATTCTTTTTGAATTTTTCTCCTTCTTTCAGTCTCATCAATAGTTGCTTGCATTGATTTAGTTACTTTATCAGCGTACATTATTACCATACCATTTACATTTCTTGCAGCTCTTCCAACAG
This sequence comes from Flammeovirgaceae bacterium, assembly GCA_002702205.1. Classification (GTDB taxonomy): domain Bacteria; phylum Bacteroidota; class Bacteroidia; order Cytophagales; family MED-G16; genus MED-G16. The sequence continues at coordinate 35,529 of NZYP01000033.1, forward strand.
TTTGGATAAGAGACTTTTCATTTCTTAAAAAACCTTCTTTATCAGCATCAAGTATTATAACAAGAGATACTTCAGGCAGATCTAACCCCTCTCGTAAAAGGTTAACTCCNACCAAGACATCAAAAGTTCCTAACCTTAATTCTCTCAAAATATTAACTCTTTCAAGTGAGTCAATTTCAGAATGGATATACCTAGTCTTAATTCCACTAGCATCTAAGTATTTAGTTAATTCCTCTGACATTCTTTTTGTTAGTGTTGTAATTAAAATTCTTTCTTTTTTCTCTATTCTTACCTGAACTTCATTAATTATATCATCAATCTGATTATCAGATTTTCTAATATCAATAGGAGGATCTAATAATCCTGTGGGTCTTATTATTTGCTCTACTATTGAGCCTCCTGAACAAGTTAACTCATAATCTGATGGTGTTGCTCCCATATAAATAACCTTATTTATTACAGATTCAAACTCCTCAAAGTTTAGAGGCCTATTATCAAGCGCGGATGGTAACCTAAACCCATAATCTACAAGATTCATTTTTCTTGACCTATCTCCTCCCCACATAGCCCTTACCTGGGGTATGGTAACATGACTCTCATCAACAAATAGTAAGAAATCATCAGGAAAATAATCAAATAAACAGAAAGGCCTTTTACCTGGTTTTCTTCTATCAAAATATCTTGAATAATTTTCAACCCCTGAACAATAACCCATCTCACTTATCATTTCAAGATCAAATTCTGTTCTTTCCTTTATCCGTTTTGCCTCGCTGAATTTACCTTCTAATTCAAAAAAATTAATTTGTTTTTCTAGATCCTCACCTATCTCATTTATAGCAATATCTATCACATCTTTTGAGGTAATAAATAAATTAGCAGGATATATAGTTATTTCATCTTCCTCAGAAATAATTTTGCCACTTTGTGGATCAACTTTATGAATTGACTCAATTTCATTGCCCCAAAAAATTATTCTAACAATAAAATCATCATAAGCTAGATATATATCAACCGTATCACCTTTTAATCTAAAAGAACCTCGCTTAAAGTCTTCCTCATAAGATCTTTCATATAAGATATCTACAAAACTAAATAATAGATCTTTTAACTTAATATCAATTCCTACTTTCAGATGTACTACATTTTTCCCAAAATCATCTGGATTCCCAATACCATAAATACATGAAACTGATGCTACAACAANCACATCTGATCTNCCTGAAAGCAATGATGANGTNGCACTTANTCTTAATTTTTCAATCTGTTCATTTATTGATAAATCTTTNTCTATGTAAACATTAGTTGTTGGGATATAAGCCTCAGGTTGATAATAATCATAATATGATATGAAATATTCTACTTTATTATCAGGAAAAAAACTTTTTAATTCACCATAAAGTTGGGCTGCTAAAGTCTTATTATGACAAATTATTAAAGAGGGTTTGTTAAGCTTNTTAATTACATTGGCCATTGTAAAAGTTTTGCCAGACCCTGTAACACCTAGTAATACCTGATGTTTCTCATTATCTTTTATACCTTTTACGAGAGCATCTATTGCTTGTGGTTGATCGCCGGTTGGCTTGAAATCTGCAGATAAATTAAACTTCAATTTTTTTATTATTTATTCCAAATATTCCAGGACTCATCAGCTTGAGCCTCCAACATCTCTAAACCATTTTTAATATTCGAGCCCCTTTCTTGTGCCATAGCTAGAAAAGNAGTTAATCTTGGGTTATACACCAAATCGTATACGAAACTATTCTTATCAAGGTAATTATATTGAATTTTTGGATAAGAATTTACATCAGGGTACATCCCCAAAGGAGTTGAATTAATAATTAATTTATTTTTTATGTAAATATCTCTTTCTATAATATCATCATAAGAGAGTAATGATGGATTTGAGGTAGATACAATTTCAAAGTCTATTCCTAACTCTTTGAGAACAAAACAAATAGCCTTTGAGCTACCGCCTGAACCTAAAACAAGGGCATTAAATGATCTGTTTGGTAACCATTTTTCTAAAGTATACTTAAATCCTAAATAATCAGAATTATAACCAACTAGTTTGTTATCAATAATCTTAATGACATTAACTGAACCAATTTCTTTTGCTATATCATCTACTTGATCAAGATTATTTATAATCTTTTCCTTGAAAGGAATAGTTACATTTAGGCCAGATAAATTAGTTTGTAAATTTATCAAACTTTTAAAGTCATCAAGAGATTNAATTTCAAAATTTTGATACGAACAATTCTTAATATTTTCATCTAAAAACTTCTTAGTGAAATAATCCTTTGAAAAGGAGTGTCCTAGAGGGTAACCTATTAATCCAAAAATTTTCATTTTATTGGCTTTATTAAAAAAGAAATTAAAAAAGAAATTATAAATAAAAGGATAGAATATTCAAGAAAATTATCGAGACCTAAAACCTTTGAATAATTATATGGTAGATAGTTCACGTTATCCATCTGCCAGGGCCATAATTTATTAAGAGCTCCTAACATAAGACCAGATAAAAATAAAATTGTTCTCCTATAGTATTGGCTTAACAACATGCTGATTATTCTTGAAAATAGTAAAATACCAATTACNGCACCTGAAGCAAATACCAATATTATACCGTAATCAAAATTTGATAAAGAATTAATTATTAGATCATACTTTCCAAGGATTAGTAATATGTAACTTCCAGAAATTCCAGGTAATAGCATCGCAGTTATTGCAATAATGCCAGAAAAAAATATTGAATAATAACTTTCCCCAATTCCTAAAGGATCAATAAATGATATTGAGAATCCAAATATTATACCTAAAAATATTTGTAAAAAATCAAAATTAGAAGAGGGCCTTAAATTGAAAATTATTTTTATTGAAGAAAACAAAATTAGTCCAAAGAAAAAAGAAAAAATAAGTTCTCTATAAAATTCAAGGAGATAGCTTACCAAAAAAGAAAAAGAAATAATGGACGAAATAATACCTAAAATAACAGGTACTAAGAAAGGTAAATTTATCTGGTTACTTAATTTTTTAAAGTCTAGATTAATAATATAAACAATTGAATTAGTGTTAAAAGACTTTACTGAATTAATAAAATCTGAATAAATACCAAGAAGAAGCGCAACTGTACCACCAGAGATACCGGGTATTAAGTCAGCTACACCCATTGCCAATCCTTTAAGGTAGTTATTAAAAGAGTTTTTATTTATTNTCTTAGATAAACTCATTGAATGTATCACCTCTTAAACCAACCCTGATAGTTTCTAGAGAGATAACTTCATTACCAGAGATATTTCCAAGGTTTACATTAGGGCCAATCAATTTAACAAACCAGACTTGTTGAGCTTTTAAGGGAGCTTCCCAAATAATTTTTTCTGTAGGAATTTCAGTTAAAATCTCTTCTACTAATCCCTGTCTAACTTCTCCAGATGATCTAAATAATCCAACATTTCCCGATTCTCTAGCCTCACCAATTACCTTAGTTGAACCAGCGTTTAACTCCGCTCTCATCTGTCTAATCCATTTATAAGGAGGTATTATTTTTTTCTCGTCCTTGGATCCAATCTCAGAAAAGACGGTAACGTGTTTTGAAAGTTTTTCAATGTATTCACATTTTTTTTTATGTGGGATCGAGATAGAACCATCAGAGACCTCGGCAAGATTTAAATTATAATCTTTCAATATGCTTATATAATCCTCAAACTGATTTCGTATAGCAAATGCCTCAAATAATGTTCCTCCAAAGTAAACGTCTATATCTGCGTCTTTGAATAGTTGGATTTTCTTTTTCAGGTTATTCATGAAGTTAGATGTAGTCCAACCAAACTTTATAACATCAAAAAATTGAGAACTCGATTCTATAAGATCCTTACATTGTTGAATGCTTGAGCCTTTATCTATTACCATTGTCAAGCCTTCGTCCCTTGGTTTTTTCTTTCTCTCAGGAAGACTTTTAATATTAAAATTCATATTCAACTGTTATTTTTAAATTGATTAATTACCCTAATTAAAGCAGACTGGCTCTCGAAATTAGGAACAAAATCAAAAAGTACCTCATGGTTTTCAAAATTCAAGGAAAGGGCGCTTTCTAAAACATTTATCGACTCCTTATATCTACCTGCATCCATTAGGTATATAACTAGCCTATAATATAATAAAGACTCTCCTGGAAGCTCTTCAATTGCTCTATCAATAATATCGATTGCTTGATCTATATCACCACTCTCATAGTATATGAAAGAAAAATCAAGTGAAGTCTTAAAATCATTTGGTTCTATTTCTAATGCCCTTGAATAAAGATCTATACTAGAAACTAGGTTACCAACTTTAAATTCTGCAAAGGCCAGGGATTTTATATATTCTAAATTTTTATTATCAATCTTATATGCTTTCTTAAAGAAGTGAATTGCCTCAAACCATTTATCNAGTTTAGATAGACTTCTACCTAATCCAAAGTAAGATTCCTTGAACATTTGATCAATTTTGATTGACTTCTGATAATATTTTATGGATAAAGAGTAATCATCCAAATAGTAATTAATATTTCCTAAACATGAAAATATTTCAGGTGAGGGGCCATCTAACTCTAGTGACCTATCAAGATAGGTTTTAGCTTTGTTATATTTTTTAATTTTAATTAATGCCTCTGAAATATTAATGTAAGCACTAGAGTACTCCTCGTCTATAGCTATTGCATAATCAAATGCTTCTACAGCAGCTTCATATTTACCAAGTTTCGAATAAATATTACCCAGATTAAACCAAGCATACTCAGAGTATGGATCTTCATCAATAAATTTTTTATAGTACTCTATGCTATTTTCAAGTTCTCCTGTTATCTCTAGACAGTAGGCAAGATCATACAATGCATTTTCATGATTTATATTACACTCAATAGATTTTTTAAAATATTTTGAAGCTTTTTTGAATTTTTTATCAGACTGTAATGCCAAACCTATTTGGTAATATATCTCATCTTTATTCTCTGAAATATTAAGTACTTCTTTTAATACTTTAATAGCACCCGATGAATCACCTAAAATTATTTTTACTTGCCCAATCAATATAAAAATATTTTCGTCTTTAGGGTTGAGAGAATGTGCCCTCTCAAGTGAATATAAAGAATCGGAAAAATTTTGTAGGGCTATAAGAATATTTGCTCTTTGTATGAGTAGGTCAGAAGAAAAATTATGTTGTGACAAAGCTATATTTACTGCTTTTAATCCAAACTTGAATTTATGGTTGTCAATATACCACTTTATAATCTTCTCATACGTTTCAGAATCGTAATAAAAATCAACATTATCTTTAATTTTTAATTCAAAATCTGAAACTAATTTTTGAATTTCTTCCTGTCTTTTCTTGTAATCTTCTGCCATTTTATAAACCTTAAAACTAACAATTATATTGTTTATTAATAATTTTTATCAAATGAAATATAATTTTACTAATTGGCCCTGTAGTTCAATGGATAGAATAGAAGTTTCCTAAACTTTAGATACAAGTTCGATTCTTGTCAGGGCTACAATGATAGTACTACTTTTTTTATTATACTTCAATAATNCTGAATTAGATATTTCCTATAATAAAGGTCTAAAAAACTATAAAAAAGGAAATTATAAAATTGCTATTGATCTCTTCAATGAAGAGAAAAAAAAGAAAAAAACATTTAAACATTATTTNTATCTNGGACACTCCTACTCTCTGATAGGTGATAATAATAATGCATTAAAAATGTATGATTTAGCACTATCAACTAAATTTAAAAAGAGTGTTATTTATTTTGAAAGGGGTCTTTCATACTTTTTACTAGAAGAAAGTGANAAAGCTCTTCAGAATTTAAATTTGGCTTTAAAGTATGATCAAAATAATCCAACTTACTTGATTAATAGAGGAACTATTAAATATGATCTAGGATTAAAAAAGTCTGCATGTAGTGATTGGAATAAAGCTTTNAGTTTAGATAAAAACTCAATGGATAAAGATTTAATTATTATTAATTGTAATTAGTCTTTCTTCTTAAAATCTCCGTTTTTAATGGCTTTAATGAACTTAACCCAGGCAAAAGGATTAAGTAATGGATTTGAAGGGAGTTGAAATTTAGTTGAAGTTGATAACATTTGTTGATCCATAAAATACTTATAATTCATATTAGCACTCATTGGTTCATTATTATACATTCTCCTGAGTAAATCTTTATCTAAAGATTTATCAAGATTATCTAAATCTATTCTATTCGGTAGCTCAATAGCTAATACTGCTTTCTTAAAAAGATCTTCAGTTGGATAAGGAAATATCTCAAGCTCTGGTAAAATAGTTGTGTCAGGTTTTAACTCTATAAATAATGTTACAGACTCACCTTTATCTCCTGGCATAATAAAATTTTGCTTCTGGTAACCAATTGCACTAACTATTATACTATCACCNCGTAACACAGGCATAGCAAAATAACCGTAGGGATTTGATGTAGTACCTCTTCCAGCTGCTGGAACATATATATGAACACCTCCAACCCCTGATATACTATCTTGACCTACAACAACACCAGATAACTGAATAATACTTTTTTGACCTTGAGAAAATAACTTATGAGGGAACCCTACCAAGATCAATAAAAAGAACGGAATAAAAGCTGCTATTTTTCTATACATACAAAATGCAAAAATTAAAATACATGCTAAATTACTTAATAAATATTTTTTTTTTGATTAGAATAGGTACATATAACAATATTTAACTTAAAATGAGGTTAAAAAAATTTAAT
>NZYP01000034.1 GCA_002702205.1 Flammeovirgaceae bacterium
AGCTGTCGCTGCATTCCCAGTTGTATTTTGATTACCAGTAGCGTTTACACCAGGAAGATCAATATTAGCACTACCATTAAAACTAACTCCCCCAATATTTCTTGCAGTAGTAAGAGTTGCAGCACTCCCTGTAGTATTCTGATTACCAGTAGCGTTTACACCAGGAAGATCAATATTAACACTACCATCAAAACTAACTCCGCCAATAGTTCTGGCAGTAGCCAGCTTAGTAGCTGTAGCTGCATTTCCATCAATACTTCCACTTACAGTTGAACTAAATGTCTTTGTACCTGCAATGGTTTGATTTGAAGTCGTCATGACGGCTCCTGCTGCTGCAACATTTGTTGCATCAGTTACATCAGCACTAGCTTCAATACCATCTAATTTATTTTTAAGTGTAGTAGTAAAGTTATTATCAGTTTGTGAAGCTACAGAGAAATCAATCGTTCCATCACCGTCTTGGTAAGTTACTGTAATACCAGATTCGGTGTTACCAGTTACCATTGCTCCAACTATATCTTGAATTTCTTCGTCAGTTTGATCTGCTGTTGCACCTGATTCTATTCCGTCTAATTTCGTTTTATCTCCATCAGCAAAAGCTCCCTCACTTGGTTTTACTTGCAAAGTTGATATGGTTACTCCTTTAATACCTGCTAGATCAGTAACCTCCGAGTCCATTAACGCCCCTGCTGCTGCAACATTTGTTGCATCAGTAACATCTGAATTAACTTCAATGCCGTCTAATTTCGTTTTATCTCCATCAGCAAAAGCTCCCTCACTTGGTTTTACTTGCTTTGCATTAAGCTGAGTCTGGATATCGGAAGTGACATTATCTACATAATTGAGCTCTGCAGCACTAGATGTTATAGTTGTTCCTCCAATATTCAATCCTCCAGCATACAGAGTTGCTTCTGCATCTTGCGCGGCATATACCCTTGTCACATCGGCATTACCAATGACAGCGTAGTTATCTCCTTGTCCTGTTGCTCCCTTACCAATAACTATCTGGTTAGTTGCAGTATTAGCACTAGCATCAGAACCATATCCTAAGAGAGTATTATTTGAACCAGTTGTAATTAAATCACCAGCCTGATATCCCAAAGCTGTGTTAGCACTACCTTCTGTATTTGATGTTAGTGCATCATAACCTACAGCAGTATTATTATCTCCAGTTGTTATAGCATCAATTGCAGTTGTTCCTAAGCCTATATTTTTTTCAGCGCTACTAGTTGTTGATGATGGGTCGTTACCTATATAAATTGAATTATCCTCAACAACAATGTCAGATAAATTATTTATTGATGTATTAGAGTTCACAAATGTTGTTATGTCAGAGACCAGGGCCTGCTTCATAGTACCGTTATCGTTAACAATAACTCCGTCTGTAGCTGACAGACTTACTGATGAGGCGTTCGTGGAACCATCCACAACATTTATCTCTGTTGCAGTAGATGTGACCGATGCACCGTTGAGGTCAATACCATCAACATAAGCAACACCGTCAATGTAGATATCTTTAAACTCTACCGCGTCGCTACCTAAATCTACCTCGTTATTGTCTGTAGGATACCAAGCAGTGATATCGCCATTACCTATAGTCACCGTATTAGCTCCCTTACCTGTCACAGAAGACCCTATAACAATCTGATTATTTCCAGTTGCAGTTCCTACGCTTGCATCATATCCTACTACTACGTTATCGGTACCCGATGTGATCTCGTTACCAGCTTTGTATCCGAGTCCAACATTATTTGCAGCGTTGGTGTTATAGAGAGAGTTAAAACCTAAGGCCGTATTGTAATTAGATTTATTGGTAAAGAGTGCGCTGTTTCCAATAGCTACGTTTTCATTACCTGTCTCATTTTGTTTTAAACTTTGAGAACCGACAGAGACGTTATAATTACCACCAGTAACTATGTTATTTGAACTAAGATATCCCACTGCAGTATTTGAATTACCGCCAGTATTTTTATTGAGGGCATACCCACCTACAGCAGTATTTTTCTCTCCAGATGTTATAAACTTCATTGTCCCAACACCAAACCCAGAGTTATAATCACCGGTTATGTCTGTGTCCAAAGTTCCTCTTAGGGAATTGTTACCGACAGCAGTATTTGAGTCAGCACCATTGGCATCTTGCATAGACTGGTACCCTATTGCGACATTACCAGAGTTAGATACATTATCTCTCAACGCCATAGCACCAATTGCAATATTTGATCCACCTGTCGTATTCTGTTTTAGGGCTCTCCAACCTATACCTATATTATAATCTCCAGTTGTGACACTGTTTAGAGATGCCGCACTTATACCCACATTGGCAACTGCTGCTCCTGCAGATGCTGATGGCGTATTACCTAGGTAGATTGACTGCGCGTTATCTTCGTTAGCGTTAGAGTTTATTATCTGTACATCGGAAAGGTTGTTTAATGCGATGTTATCATTTACGTAAGTTGAGACGTCAGACATCGGAACAGTCTTCATAGAACCGCCGTCATTTACAACGACACCATCTGTACCAGTCAGAGTAGTTGAGCTACCGACTGCAGTCCCCCCGTCAAGGAGATTAAGTTCAGTCGTGGTGAGAGTTGCTCCATCTAAAATATTAAGTTCTGTTGAGTTTGAGGTTATCCCGTCAAGGGCACCAAGTTCCTGAGCAGTCACATCTGAGACACCAATTTTTCCACTTCCGTTAGAGACAAGAGCCCTTGATACAGTTAAGTCATTAGTAAGAACTGTTGTAGCAGCGCCTGTAAGGGTAGCTTGTTTATTGTCTAGCTGTGTCTGGATATTAGAGGTTACCCCGTCAGTAAAATTTAATTCATCGGTCGTAGAGGTCACACCATCAAGGAGGTTAAGCTCTGCCGCGTCGGCAGTCATGCCGTCGATAAGGTTAAGCTCAGTAGTAGATGTTGTCAAACCACTTAGTTTATTAACTTCTGCTGTTGTGGCTGTTACACCGTCGAGGATGTTTACCTCAGCTGTAGTTGCTGTCGCTCCGTCGAGGATGTTTATCTCGTCTTTTGTTGCTGTAACCCCGTCGAGGATGTTTACCTCAGCTGTAGTTGCTGTTACTCCGTCGAGAATGTTTAACTCATCTTTTGTTGCTGTAACCCCGTCGAGGATATTCACCTCAGCTGTAGTTGCTGTTGCTCCGTCGAGGATGTTTATCTCAGCTGTGGTAGCTGTAACCCCGTCGAGGATATTTATCTCTGCAGCATTTGCAGTCACTCCGTCCAGGATATTTAACTCATCCGCAGTCGAGGTAATTCCTAGGTTAGACAGATTTACTCCTAGTGTAGTCCTCATAGCTGCCGCGTCTGTGTCGTCTAATAAATTTCTAGCTGCACCAGTCAGGTCAGTTGTAGAATATTTGTCGGAATCAGTTGTGTACAACATCTTATCTGCCGCGGTAGTAAGGTCTGATAATGACTGCAAACCAAGGTCATACGCCTGAACATTTGTTCCTATCACAAGACCCAAATTTGTTCTTGCGCCCTCAGCCGTTGATGAACCTGTACCACCGTCTGCAACTGCGATGTCTGTAACACCTGTTATGCTACCTCCTGTGATAGTGACATTGTCTTTACTTTGTATAGCTATATCTCCGAGGCCAAGTGTCGTCCTCTGTACGGAAGCGTTGGCATCGTCCAAAAGATTTTTACCTGCTGTCGTGAGCACGTATGTGGCAGCCGTGCCGTCACCAGTAAACTGAATTCCTTTGTCCGCCGCAGATGTTAAACCTGCTATTGCCTGGAGCTCGGGATCGTAAGCNTGCACATTAGTTCCAATCTCTATTCCNAGGTTCTTTCTTGCGTCCGCGGCAGTGGATGCTCCCGTTCCTCCGTCTGCAAGGGTGATGTCTGTGACGCCAGTTACTGTACCTCCAGTAATTTTTACATTATTTACATTTTGAGTTGCAATGCTTCCAAGGGCAAGTGCGTCTCTTGTCTGCGANGGATTTTTCTTCACGAATGCAGTCCCNCTACCTACTATGAAATTATTTAGTGTTGGATCTAGAGACGAGATGTCATCTAGCTGCNCATCGTAAGCCTGAACNTCTGAACCAATGGCTACTCCTAAATTTGTCCTGGCAGAAGATGCTGTTGAGGCGCCCGTTCCACCGTCTACNATAGCTAGAGCTTCTGAGAGTCCACTGACCTCGGCTCCAGTTATNTTTCCTCCAGTTATATTGACATTATTAGCATTTTGAGTAGCCATTGTGCCAAGACCTAGGTTAGTTCTTGCTCCNGAGGCNGTTGAGGATCCAGTACCACCATCAGCGACGGCAATATCTGTTATTCCTTTTACCTCTCCTCCTGTTATGGAGACTTTAAAATTATCTTGGGTAGCCATTGTACCNAGCTCGAAGTTAGCTCTTGCTGCTGCTGCACTAGTACCTCCTGTACCACCTAACTCTATNGGNATGGTACCTACTGTAATCTCTTGCCCTGAAAGGGAAAGGTAGTTTGATGGGACATCAGTAAGGGAGACATTCACTGAGTTGTCTGTTCCTGCTGAGTCTACGTTAAGGTTCAGTCTAGCCTGCTTTGATGTAGAGGCTCCTGTTCCTCCGTCGAAGATTGATATATCTGCGATTCCTGTTATAGAACCTCCGTTGATAAGTACAGAGTTTGCGTTCTGAGTAGACATAGTCCCAAGACCGAGGGAATTCCTTACTGTTTTCCCGTCCTCAGAGACAAAATTTATTCCGTCACCCACAATAAAAGATGCGTCCGTTGGATTCAGAGCAGATATTCTTGTGAGNTTATCATTNCGAGGCTGCTTTTCGTCAATCTGAGCCTGNATATTTGACTGGATATTATCAAGCGTATTNAGCTCAGGTGCTGAGATTCCAGAAACAGCAATCTTTCCTGCCACATTAGACACCAGAACTCTTGATGTGTCAAGATCAGCAGTAACTACGGAGCTCGCCCCACCTGTAATTGTTGCGTCGTCACCCTTCTCACCCTTCTCACCCTTCTCACCCTTCTCACCTTCAGGTCCTGTTAATGACAGAAAAAAATCTGCCTCTGTTCCAGTATTTCCTTGGTCGACCCATACCTCGTAAGCACTCTTCCCGTCAGCACCTGCAGTTCCTCTCAGGTCTATTGTGGTGAAACTTGTCCCGTCGGTATACCTTAGTGTGAAGGTACCGTCCTTATTATCTCTTGTCTCCTGTATACCTACACCGTCTTCGCCCCCTGCTCCTGAGCCAGCGCTCAGGGCATATAGAGCATAGGGCACGCTTAGCAGTTGTGTTGTACCCATGTCTATACCATCNACTTTGACATTAACGAAATAGGTTCCTGATCCCCAGTTAATATTTAAGAAGTTGTCAGCGGTAGATCCGTTACCAATGATNATACCATCAGCGAGACCATATTTGTTTGTTACCACCGTGTGAGCCTCTGTATAGACCGCGTTCCCAGTCGCGTTCCTTATCTCGAAGGTAAACTGAACTCCTTGGTTTGATCTTATATTTCCGTTAGCGTCTCTCACTATGGCCTGGTAATTGAATCCCTGAGGTGCCTGAGAATATGAGTAGTTGGACAGAAATAGAAGTAATAGTAACGATATAATTTTTTTCATAATATAAAATTAGGGGTAATTACAAACATAAATAAAAATGAACTTAAAAGCCTNAAAGAAGAGAAAAATGAAGTTATTGGTACTGGGAGCATAAGACCTTATCTCTCATCCCAATGTCAAGNCCCTGGTTAATAATTATTTCTCCCTCAGAATCAACAATAATATTCACAAGCAACCTGGCATCTTTCATGATTTGAACTGCCTTAAAAACTGGAAAATCTCCTTCATCTAATCTATTGATCTGGTCGTAGGATGGGTTTAGTATCAGTCCTGACTTTGCNGTGTATAAACCGAAACCGTCATCTGATTTAATCATCATTACCTCAGAGGAGTCATCAACAAATTCGTACGAATCAAACTCAATTATTTCTTCCTCTGTCTCGAAAGTGATAATGGCTGACCCGCCGCCTCTGTCGACTACTGCAGAGGTGTCGTTCCAGTAGGTAACTTTATCGGATGGAGATAATACTGTTTCTCCAGANGANTTGATTAGACTTGNACCCATGTCATCGTCCACCCTGTACAGGCCTTTTCCAAAAGGTCTTATTATTGAAGAGTACATAGGCTCTATTTTCATTCCATCTGAGAGGGAGTAGTTACCAAATTTTTCTCCTTTTATCAGAATCAGGTTACCCTCATCAAGGTTAGTTAGTCCATCGTAGGTAGGATCCAAAACAATCTCACCTCTGAGGTTGGAGATGCCTTTCTTCCCCTCGTACTCTATAAGAAATAGGGAGTCAGAGACTACATCATTTGGCACATATCCCTTTACTTTTAACTTCTCGCCTATATATAAGTTTTTATTTTTTTTCTTATTCATCCGCAGCAGCTCGGACTGAGATATCTTAAATTTTTTAGCAAGAAAACTTACTGTGTTACCACTTTGAACCGTGTAGAAATATTCTGCGGGAGGCAATATTTTTCCCTCCTCATCGACAATGAAGGTATCTCCTCCATCAATAATCTTAAAAAAAGTTTTTACCCCGTACTTAGAATTCATAACCTTTANGCTGTAGTCCTCTGGGAGATTAATTTCAGTGTGGTTAGAGAAGTAAATTGACTCTTTGAACTCATCTCTGTACCACAGAGTCTCGTCACTGAGAGAAAAAACAGAGTCTTTTCCTGTAAGTGTAAAAGATAAGCTATCCCTAGAGAAAACATCCCAGTACCCTTTTTTCTTAAGCATCACGTGCTTAGAGTTACTTGAGACAGACTCATAGTAGGTAGAGAAATCTGTAGAGAACAAATCCGTTATTACCTTGTACCCATACTCTGTTTTATAAATCCAACCGAAGTCTGTCCTCTCTATCTTATTTTTACCCATGCTTACAATATCTTGTAGGGCCTGATCTACCAGAGACTCCTCACCATNACCTACTAAGATCATGAAATTCCCATCAAAGAACTCNTAGTCTTCNTACTTAAACTCTAGAGCTTTGCCTTCCAAAAACAGATTTCTTATACTAACTGAGTTGACTACTGAGATCTTATCGTCGCCCTCCCTCTCAAAAATAATGAACTCTCCTTCTTTGTAGACATCTGTGAACTCTTCCTCAAAGATNCTCTCACCCATGAAGGTATGTAGAGAGTATTTTTCGTTTTTTTGGAGGAGGATGTAACTACCATTTACAACAGATGCGTCCTCATAACTTCCCTCTAAAATTATTTTCCCACTCTTATGGACCACTGACAATTTATCCTCAGAAAAAACTTTGATTAGACCAGTACCTATATCTTCTACGTATGAGAAATAATCAGAAAAAATTTCAGAGAAATCTCTGCCTATTATCCTTTTTGCGTCTTCACCCTCGACAACAAAGAAATCATCTCTGGTGAATGAGCACATGTAATCTGGACTAAATATTAGTGATGAAGTTGATATTATTTTTTTCCCATTCTTATTAATAAAATGGGTTATGGGCTCCTCGTAGATAGATATCAGAGGTTTTTTATCTATTGATGACACCTCATCCAGTGAGTCAACAATCTCCCAGTCTTTAACATTCTCTTTCACTATCGAGTAGTCTCTACCAGAGGTATGGTATAGAAAATTTANAGATAACTCTGAGTACTTACTTTCAGGGAAAGTACTTAAAAATTTCAGGTATCCTCTGACTNTGTTATCGACCGTATATTTTTTCAGTAGTGACATCTCNACTGAGTCGCGAAATGGTGAATCTGGGTATTCACTTATAAATCTCTCAAGGGATTCGATGGATTTATCTGATGTCTTNTCGGTAAACACAAGTCTCTCGTATAGTTCTTTTGCCTTATCAAACTCGTTAGATTTTGGGAAAGAGTCCATAAAAACTTTGTACGCCTGCCATGTATCTTGATTTGAGGTAAGATTAAACTCTAGAGAGGTCCACCTCNCATTAGCATCACCCACAAATATAGAATTAGGGTAACCAGATATATATCCTCTGTACTCTTCTATAGAATTTTTAGCTTTAACAAACTGGTACTCTAGAGAATCTATCACATCTTCGATAGAGTCAATACTAGAAATATCTATACCTAATTCTGTAAGTTCCTCGAGAGCTTTAGAGTCTAGGCCTGAGTAGTTCTCCTTGCCTACTAATATATTCCTATATGCCTGCTTTAAGATGTTCCTATCCTCTTTCTTCTCTAGGTAAAGCAGAGAGTAGAGGAAATACTTCCCAGAGTTCTGGACAGATTTCTCATCAAGTTTTGTGAGGGTCTCTTCCAGCTTAAGAATCTCTCCTTTCTCGTAATGTCTGTAGGCCTTCTTTATGCTCTGTGAGCTTACGTGTGATAAGAGCAGAAAACAAAAAGAGATGAAGAGATAAAGTCGCTTAGCCATCTACTCACCACCTCCCCTCGAAATAAACGGAACAGAACCTTTTATCAGCATATCATTAATTTCACTAACATTTGATAAGACTTTGTCATAACCCAACTTAATTTTTTTCCAATCAGACTTAAGGTCTTTATACCTTGTGAGTTCTCCCGAAGTTACTGGGGGAACGTTTCCATCAACTTTAGACANAAGNTCTANAAACTGAGCGTCAAGTTGGTTCCTGAAATTTATAACATCCTGNAAAGTTTTTTGCTTTGGNGATATTAACTTTAACTCTGTCTCATCAATAAGTTCAACTGTTTCTTTTGAGAGGTNCAATATATCAGAGTGATTCTCATCTGNCAGCCTCGATTTAAGATCTCCAAGNTGAGTTCTAACACTCTGCATNTTCCTCAAGCTGTTATATATATCGTCTATGTCGTCATGAATNACTCTCATAAGGTCCGCTTTTTTAGAGAAGTGTGACCCCTCAACTTCATTCCTTGGGTCAGGTAAGATCTGAAACTCAGAAACTTTCTCGTAATCACCGTAAGAAAATTTGACNGAATATTTCCCTGGNACAACAGAGAAAGACTCGACGTAACCACTCGATCCTCTTGGAGCCATGACTCCATCTGGTAACTCAAAACCCTCGACATCACCACCCCACCTCAAGGTGTGGAACCCGTCAGCAAGTTTGATTCCCTTCTCAGGAGACTTCTCTTCACTACTGAAGGTCCTAAGCACTTTCATGTCTTCACCCATAAACTCTACCCTGAGCTCTGTTGAATCTTCCTCTTCGTAATCTCTCAAGAAAAATTTAACCTCAGTTCCGTAGTAAGGGTTTTTACCGAAAGGACCTTGTCTCCTCATCGCTGATCTAAGTACTTTGTAGCTGTCCTCAACATCAAACATATGAATATTTTCTGATGCCATCTCAGCAGAATATTCGTGGAGAGGTGTGAGATCNTCTAATATCCAGAAAGATCTACCCTGGGTAGCAAGAANAATATCATTTCCATGAACTACAAGGTCAGTTATTGGTACTATCGGCAAATTCCTCTGCCACTTGTGCCAACTCGAACCAGCATCTGGAGACATGTACATTCCCCTCTCAGTACCTGCATATAGTAGTCCCTTTCTGTTTGGATCCTCTCTGACCACTCTCACAAAACTATTTTCTTCAATTCCACTNCCTTGCACCTCCCACGTCTTACCGTAGTCTACCGACTTTAATATGTAAGGCCTGAAGTCATCAAACTTGTACCTATTAAATGCGACGTAGACAGTAGAAGGATCGTGTGGTGAGACCTCAATAGAATTAATCATACCNTCTGCAAGATCTGGAGAGATATTATCCCACGATTTTCCTCCGTCTGTTGTGATGTGCATGAGTCCATCGTCGGCACCGGCATAGATAATATTTTTGTCATGTGGAGACTCTGCCACGTAGTATATGGTGTGNTAAACCTCACCTCCGGCGCCCTCGTTTGTGATAGGTCCTCCTCCAGGGCCCATATTCTCTTTTTTATTTCTTGTNAGATCNGGACTTATCTCCTCCCAGTTNATACCTCTGTCTGAAGATTTGAGCAACTTGTTTGCTGCGTGGTATATCACGTTGCTGTCGTGCTGAGAGACTAGAATTGGAGCATTCCAATTAAATCTATACCTCTGCTCGTCGGAAGGCTCACCCAGTCCCATGGACGGATATGCCATAATATTTTTGCTGTTATCAAGTTCCAGGCTATACTCGCTTATGATACCTTGGTAACACCCAGCGTACATAAGAACTGGGTTGTCTTTATCAAATGCCACGTATGCTGTCTCACATCCTCCGACGCCAGCAATCCAATCTTTCCAACTAATGCCATTACTGAAAGAACTGCTTTTTATTGCGACTGTAGAATTATCCTGCTGGCCACCATATACCCAGTAAGGGAATCTGTTGTCCACATTCACCCTATAAAATTGTGCTGTNGGTTGGTTCCTCTGGGTAGACCACGACTTCCCTCCGTTGAAAGAAACATTTGATCCTCCGTCGTTAGAATTTATCATTATATCTGAATCTTTTGGGTTAATCCATAGGTAGTGGTTATCTCCGTGAGGTACCCTGATGTTGGTAAATGACTTTCCGCCGTCAACAGACTTCATCATCGGCGCGTTTAGCACATAGACCANATTCTCATCAGAAGGGTCAGCGTAAATATGCATGTAGTACCAGGACCTTGCCCTCAGGACCCTGTCGTCGTTCACAAGTCTCCAATTCTCACCCCCGTCGTCAGACCTGTACAGTCCGCCCTCGTCAGATTCTATAATTGCATAAACTAACTTAGAGTTTGCCCTTGAGACGGTGACGCCAATCTTACCCATCATAGAGTTAGGAAGTCCTTNGGTCAGTTCTTTCCATGTCTCCCCACCGTCAACAGTCTTCCATATTCCACTACCCTCGCCTCCACTTCTAACGTACCAAGGCAACCTNTGGTGATCCCAGAAAGCTGCGTACAAAATTCGCGGGTTGTTGTAGTCCATGGCGAGGTCATTTGCTCCCGAGAATCCGTCAACATATAAAATTTTTTCCCACGTATCTCCACCGTCAGTAGTCACGTAAACTCCCCTGTCTTCTGTACTGGCGTAGGGACTTCCCTGAGCGGAAACGTATATAACATCTGGATCTGTTGGGTGTATTCTTACCTGAGAAATGTGCTTGGTCTTCTCGAGACCTATGTGCTCCCACGTCTGACCCGCGTCGAGCGACTTGTACACTCCGTCACCGGAAGATGTCATCACACCCCTTACAGGAGACTCACCCATACCGACGACTACTACGTTATTATCACTCTCTGAGACAGCTACTGCACCCACAGATCCTGTCTCAAAGTAACCATCGGATATATTAAACCAGGTAGTTCCAGCGTCCTCAGTCTTCCAGACTCCCCCACCAGTTGTTCCCATATAATATATCTGATCACTTCCTGTTATACCAGTAGAAGCAGTTGACCTTCCACCTCTAAACGGACCTATATTTCTCCAATCACCTATCTCAAGGAGGAGGGAATCAATGGGTTGTTTTTTATTTTTTTTTCTGTTCTCTACAGGAGTCATTGCAACTATTGAGAGCATAAAAGAGAGAATAATTAACGTGTATTTCATAATTTTATAGTATTGTTAGTCAAATTTAATATGAAATTTAATGTTTAATAAATTTACAATTACAATACTTTCAGTATTTTCCTTGTTG
>NZYP01000035.1 GCA_002702205.1 Flammeovirgaceae bacterium
TATTCATACCTGAGTCTAATATCAGGAAGTTTTTATCATAAGATTTTTTAGAATAAAGTATTTTGGAAATAAGAAAACCACACTGACCAACTATTGACCTACCAAGTTCAAAATGAATAGACTGATTTTTATCTAATTTAATTTTATTATTAAAAAGGNTAATAAATTGTTCAAAGTTTGACAACAAATTATTTTCAGGATCTACATAATTGATGCCCAAACCACCACCAACATTAATGTTTTTTATTTTTAGATCGTTTTCTCTGAAGTAATTTAAAATATCATTTGATATTTTACATAAATCATTAAAAGGCTTTAAATTAAGAAGTTGAGAACCAATATGAAAATGTATTCCTGTAATTCTAATATTTTCTAATTTTCCATATTCTGGTATATGTGATATGTCATTTAAATCAATACCAAATTTATCATCACTAGACCCAGTTTGAATCTTTTTATGTGTATCAGTTTTAATATTTGGATTTATTCTTATTGACACATTTGCAATCTTTGATAGTTTTTTTGAGATTGTATTAATGATCTCTAATTCTTGTAATGATTCTACATTGAAATATGAAATGTTCTCCTTAATTGCATATTCAATTTCTTTATCTGATTTACCTACACCTGCAAANACAATATCTTTACCATCATATCCCAGATCAATACAGTGCTTAATTTCATTGGAACTTACNGCATCAATTCCTAAACCATAACCCTTTATTAAATTTAGGATCTTAGTATTAGTATTAGATTTAACAGAAAAATGAACTTTATTATAATCAGCGAGACAATTTGTTAATGATATAAGGTTATTTTCTAGTGTACTTAAGTCATAATAATAAAATGGTGTCGAGAGACTTTCAAACCTCTTAACTATTTCTGAGGAAAACACTTAAAAAAAGATTATGATANAGATTTAAGAATTTGCTTAAATGAATCAGGATCATTCATTGCAATATCAGCTAATACTTTTCTGTTTAAGTTAATATTAGATTTTTTTAATCTACCTATAAATTCTGAGTANGACATACCACCCTCTCTAACAGCTGCATTAATTCTTTGGATCCAAAGGCTTCTTATTTCTCTCTTCTTTGTTCTCCTATGAATATATGAATACTGTAAAGCTTTCTCAACTGCATTCTTAGCAACTGTCCATACATTCTTTCTTCTACCAAAATATCCTTTGGCTAACTTAAAAATCTTTTTTTTCTTGGCTTTAGCAGCAACTAAATTTCGTGATCTTGGCATAACTNTAAATTTAAATCATTTTTTTTATGTTCTTCTCATCAGATTTATTAACTATTGATGTCTTAGTCAAA
Source organism: Flammeovirgaceae bacterium (assembly GCA_002702205.1). Lineage (GTDB taxonomy): Bacteria > Bacteroidota > Bacteroidia > Cytophagales > MED-G16 > MED-G16. The sequence goes on from NZYP01000035.1 coordinate 1,323, forward strand.
TTTCTTTTCTGCTTTGTTTCCTTTTTAGTTAATATGTGATTTTTAAAGGCATTTTTTCTTTTAACTTTCCCTGTCCCAGTTAATTTAAATCTTTTCTTTGCTCCAGATTTTGTTTTTACTTTTGGCATAATTATTTTTTAGGTGATAACATTAAAAACATTCTTTTACCCTCTAATTTAGGTAATTCTTCTACATTAGCATAATCTTCCAAGGCTTGAGCTAGTTTCAGTAGCAGAATCTCTCCTCTCTCCTTAAAAACTATTGTCCTTCCATAGAAGTGAACATATGCTTTTACCTTAGCTCCNCCCTCTAAGAATTTAATTGCATGTTTTAATTTAAAATTAAAGTCATGTTCATCAGTATTTGGACCAAATCTTATCTCTTTCAAAACAGTCTTCTGTGCATTTGATCTAATTGATTTCTGCTTCTTTTTCTGTATGTACTTAAACTTAGAGTAGTCTATTATCTTACACACAGGTGGNTCTGAGTTTGGTGAAATCTCAACTAAATCTAGTCCTAACTGCCTTGCCATATCTTTAGCTTTATTAATTGGATATATATTAACATCTACATTTTCTCCAACTACACGAACCATATTAGAAGTAATTCTATCATTTACTCTATGTTTCTCTTCAGGTTTTCTCCAGTTTCTTCTTTTTCTGTGAATATTAATTTTTGTAATCTTTAATTAAAAATATCTGCAAATATCTCAATTATTTAAAAAAATAAAAGGAAAATAACATTAATTTGTAGAAGTTGATAAATCACTCTTGATACTAGATAAGAAATCTTTTACACTCATTTTACCTATATCACCTTCTGTTTTCTTTCTAACAGAAATTGTATTTGATGACATTTCACTATCACCTACTATCAACATATAAGGAACTTTCTTTAGCTCAGCATCTCTAACCTTTTTAGAAATCTTTTCATTTCTGAAATCTACACTTGATCTTAAACCGTTATCAGTCAAGGAAGTATTTACATTTTCAGCATAAGTTTTTACGTTGTCATTTATGGGTAATATAATTACCTGTTCGGGTGCTAACCATAAAGGAAAATTACCCTCGCAATGTTCAATGAGAATTGCAATAAACCTTTCCATAGAACCAAATGGAGCTCTATGAATTAGAACTGGTGTTTTCTTTTCATTATTTTTATCTATATAGTTTAGNTCAAACCTTTTAGGTAATTGATAGTCAACTTGAATTGTTCCGAGTTGCCACTCCCTTTCAAGAGAGTCTCTTACCATAAAATCAATTTTAGGACCATAAAAAGCGGCCTCACCATATTCAACAACAGCTTCAATTCCTTTTTCCTCAACAGACTCTATAAGATCGTTCTCTGCTCTATCCCAAAGTTTATNATCGCCAATATATTTTGAGTTATCNTCTTTATCCCTCAACGAAATTTGAACTTTAAAATTTTCAAATGAGAGAGACTTAAAGACCTTCAGAATCAAATCCATTACAGCAATTACTTCTTCCTTAACTTGATCAATTGTGCAAAATATATGAGCATCATCTTGAGTAAAACCTCTGACCCTTGTCATTCCGTGTAATTCTCCACTTTGCTCGTACCTGTAAACTGTTCCAAATTCAGCAATTCTTAATGGTAGTTCTTTGTAAGAGTGTGGTTTAAATCTATATACTTCACAATGATGAGGACAATTCATTGGTTTAAGAAGGTATTCGTCATTATCAGAAGGGACTTGAATCGGTTGAAATGATGACTCACCATACTTATCGTAATGTCCAGAGGTAACATATAAATCTTTAGAACCAATATGTGGTGATGTTACATGTTTATATCCCTGCTTTTTTTGCTCAGCATACATAAAATTTATTAAATTTTCTCTGACTATATGTCCATTTGGTAGCCAAATAGGCAAACCCTGACCTACTTTTTCGCTGAAGAAAAATAATTCTAATTCTTTTCCGATTTTTCTATGATCTCTCTTTTTGGCTTCTTCTAATTTTATTAGGTAATCCTCTAGTAATTGTTGATTAGGGAAAGATATTGCATATAGTCTGGTTAATTGTTTATTTTTCTCGTTTCCTCTCCAATAAGCACCTGCGACGTTTAAAACCTTAAATGACTTAATAAACTTAGAAGAAGGTATGTGAGGACCCCTGCACAAGTCAGTGAACTCACCTTGTTTATAAAAAGTTATACTCCCATCATCAAGACCATCAATTAATTCTAATTTATATTTNTCATCTTTTTCTTTAAAGTATCTAACAGCATCTTTTTTAGATACTTCAGATCTATCAAATAAAAGATTTTTTGTACATAAACTAATAAATTCCTTTTCAATCTTAGATATATCTATTTTTGAAGAGTCGTGATCTTGAAAGTCTATATCATAATAGAATCCATTCTCTATTGATGGNCCTATTCCAAATTTAACTCCAGGATATAATTTCTCTACTGCCTCTGCCATTATGTGAGCTGATGAATGCCAAAATGTAGATTTACCTTCTTTGTCTTCCCAAGTATGAAATTTTATTGATCCATCACGAGTAAGTTTTCTAGATAAATCAACGTAATCATCATTNTATGAGGCTACGAGAATTTTTTTTGCAAGGCTGTTACTTATAGACTTTGCGATTTCCATTGAGGATATTCCCGATTGATATTCCTTAACCGATGAATCAGGAAAACTGATTTTAATTAAATTATTACCCACCTAGACTTCTTTTATAAATATTTTTTTATCAAACCTTAGCTGCTTTCCATATACACCTTTACTGTCTCTCTTTCCTGCACTTATAGCCATACAAATTTGAGCTTTTTTTGGTAATTTAAGAATTTTTTTTACTCTAGTTGAATCAAGTCCTTCCATTGGACAAGTATCATAACCGTAAGCTCTCATAGAAAGCATAAAGTTCTGACAAGCTAGTGCTGTTGTTTTTTGTGACCAGACTTTCATATCATTGAAAGAGGTTGGTTCTCTAGGAATAAGTCTAAATGATCCTAATATCAATATCATTAACTTTTTAAAGAAACCAAATAAATTAAAGAAACCTTGATAATAAGCAAATTTTGTTATTTTTCCATAGTAGTTTAAGACACTTTTTGGTGGATCATTTCTTGTCTTTAAATAATCTAACATCATGTTATTATTTCTTCTCCAGTGATCTGGTCTTGCAACGAAAACNAATAACTCTTTTGCAGTTTTTGCNGCAGGTTGAGAAAAACATGCTTCTATAAGATCCTTTTTATTCTTATTAGATCTCACCCAATAAATTTCCCATGTCTGGAGGTTAGAAGAAGTAGGTGCTTTTAAAGAGTTTTCGAGGCATTTTCTAATAATGCTTTCTGGAATTTCATCATTTTTATATACTCTAACACTTCTTCTTGTATCTAAAACCTTTTGGAATTCTTTTGAATCTATTTTAGGGAGAGGTGGAGAGGTATCTTTTAAATTCTTATTATTAGAATTCCTATCATTTTTAATATCTGAAAGGATGGATGATATGCCCATTCCTCAAAATTATATAAAAAAACTATAACTTATTCTTAAGTTCATCCAAATTGGAATATAGGTTATTTATATCGTCTTTAAGAGAACTATATTCACTGTCAGGTCTTGGTAAATCAAGGCTGAAGAAAGCTATTGCTTCCCAAATTTCTATAATGTCATTATTATCTACTTTATATGGTTCGTATTTCTTATTATCAGAAATTAATAATAAAGATTTTTCTTGTGTCTCTATTCTTTTGTATACAATACCTTCATCCTTTGTAAGAACCACATATGTTTTTCCATCACGTATNTAATCTATACTCTCTACGTATTTTCCAATTACAATGCTACCTGATGTAAGGGGCAGCATAGAGTCTCCCTTTATCTCAAATGCTCTATGTGTACCAGAGAAGTGAAGAAAAGGTAATTGAAATTTTGGTAAGTTTTCAATAAACTCAAAATCGGAATATGAATTTGTATAACCTGCAGATGCTTTTTGATTAATTAATTCAATATTTTCATCCCCCTCACTATCAACAGTAATAGAAAGTACTTTTACCTTTTGACTATCNTCGTCNAGATAATTTTCAACATTTAATTTAGANACATCTTTTCTAAGAATATTATCTAATGATATNGAAAAAACCTCACACATTTTTAGCAAATTATTTAGCCTAGGGTCTGATCTACCCTCTTCATAAGCACCAACAAGAGACCTTTTTATTCCAATTTTGTTAGAAAACTTTTCTTGTGTCCATCCTTTTTTCTTTCTTAGATATCTTATATTTTCGTTTATCTTTATCATTATTACTATAATTATTAGTAATTATAGCNATATTTATTGAATTACTAAAATATTTAGTATGAAAAATTCTGAAAAAGAAATTTATTTTCACGTTGGATTAGCAAAGACTGGATCAACATTTTTACAAAATAGTTTNTTTCCAAAACTTAAAAACATAAAATATATAAGTACACACAAGTACTGGAGATGTATAGANATTATNAAAAAAACAAAATACAAATCATANCTTATATCTAGGGAATTTGATCGCCAATTCGAATATGAGGTGAAAAAAATTTTAAAGGAATTTCCACAAACTAAAATAATTATAGTTTTTAGAAGACATGATAAGTGGATATCATCTCAATTTAAAAGACATTCAAAAAATGGATTTCACTGGGAATTTGAAGATTTTTATAACAATCAAAATACAGGATTCTGGAGAAAAGAGGATATGTTATACTCCATTAAAATGCATTTAATAAAGAGATATTCAAAAAATAAACCATTAGTCTTAAGGTTTGAAGAATTAAAAANTAATCCACATTCTTACCTTAAAAAGATATCAAAATTTACTAAATCAACTTATTCAAAAGAGGATATTTCATTGAGAGTAGTACACAGTTCATGGTCTGATAAACAACTTATCTTCTTAAAAAAATTCTGTCGATTATTTAAAAAAACACCACCAGAATATTATGCAAATAANAAAATATTACATTGGATGTTATATAGACCNTGGTGGCTTTTATTTCACTTAGTAATGTATTTTGCTTACTTCTTGCCTAAATCTATTNTAATAAAAAAACCATTAATTGATAAAGTTTACCTNTCTGACTCAATGAAAAAATATGCTGAAGACTGGGAAAAAATAAAAAAAATATCAGTCTAAAAAGATATAAACTTAATATTNTTATCTTCTATCATATTATTAATCTCAGCAGTATAAGTATTAAGTATCCTCTTAAAATTAGAAATTTCAGTATTTAACTCATTTTTAACATCTTCAAAAAACTCTAGAGACTGTTTTGTTGGTGGGTAATCNCCTCTTTGTGAGTCAGCTAATAAAAATGCTATCCTATTATTAATTCTTATTCCATAATTTAACGGGTCTTGCCTGCTCTGATTTTTTGTCATATGGATATTGTTTTCAACTTCAGACAAATCTTTTATAAAGGTGTTAATCAAATTAATTATCTGAGGCTTATCAGAGACCTTTTTAGAAAGGTAATCTAAATCATTTTTAATATTTCTTATATCAATTATAGTTTGATTTGCTCTACTAACCTCATCTCTAACCTTTAAAAGGAAATCCAATTGTTTTTCGTAATCTTCAGGTGTATTTTTAACTCTTGGATCTTTTACTATATCAAATTCTCTAATAATTTCATTATCATTATAAGTCATCCTCACATCATATTTACCTGGAACTACTTTAGGACCCGTATTAGGTGATGAATAAAAAATCATTCCATCAAAAGATATAAAACCTGGATATCTCATATCCCATATCAGCCTATTACCTCCTGAATTTGGTGTTATAGATTTAATATCACTTGATGAAAGAGCATAATCTATATCATTTGTATTACTCAAAACCGGTTTGCTTTGATTTGAGATTAACTTTGATTTATTATTTGTAAATGATCTAATTATTGAGCCGTCTTTATTAAGAATCTCAATTTTTACAAAATCATCTTCATTATAATCTTTAATAAAATAATTTATTATAACACCATTAGGATGGTTCTCACCTACAAGAAGTGTATTTGGTTTTCTCCATCCCCCAGATTGTGCTAATCTATATGATAAATCTGGTTTAAATAATATAAATTCATCAGATTTTGAATTATCATTTAATTGATGGAGAGGNGTTAAATCATCTATCATCCAAAAACTTCTGCCATGTGTGGCAACTATAAGATCATTCTCCTTAACTGCAATATCCCTAATGGATGTTATNGGTAAATTAAGCTGAAATTTATTCCAACTTCTTCCATCATCAAAACTTATAAACATACCCCACTCTGTTCCAGCATAGAGAAGGCCATCTCTCTTTTTATCTGACCTTATTGCTCTGGTATAATAATTTGANGTTATACCGTTGGTTATAAGCTCCCAAGTCTTACCGTAATCTTCAGTNTTATATAAATATGGTNTATAGTCACCAAACTTATATGATGTTGCAGCAACATACACCTTNCCTTTCTGGAATGGGCTAGGGTCAATACAATTAATCATATTTAGTTTTGGAGACATATTAGATGGAGGAGTTACGTTCTCCCAAGATTTACCCCCATCTTTTGTCACATGTATTAGTCCGTCATCACTACCAGTCCAAATAACACCTTCTTCTAATTCAGACTCTGCAATTGCAAATACATTTGCATAAAATTCAGCTCCAGTATTATCCTGAGTAATTGGACCACCAGATGACAAAATTGTTTCTGNAATATTTCTAGTTAAATCACCTGATATAGTCTCCCATGATTGTCCTGAATTTGTTGAGAGATGTAGGTAATTAGAACCCGCATAAAGTTTTTTAGGATCGTGTGGACTAAATATTATTGGAAAATTCCAGTTAAATCTGTANTTCATAACCTCAGCACCAGAACCTGCTGGGTTATCAGGCCAAACATTAACAGACCTATTCTGATCAGTTGTATGATCTCTCATCATCATATAACCCTTATATGTACCACCAAAAACAATTTCATTATTGAGAGGATCTGGTGCAAGATGGGCACTTTCACCACCTGCTGTAGGCTCCCAATCTCTTTCTCCAATTGATGAAGATGAGGTCCTGTGCTTAATTCTTATAGTACTATTATCTTGTTGAGCNCCATANATTCTATATGGAAAGGAATTATCTGTTGATACTCTATAGAACTGTGCAGTTGGTTGATTGAAATAAGTAGTCCAATTATTTCCACTATCGTTAGATACCTGAGCACCACCATCATCTGCAATAGCAAGCCTAGTGTTGTCATTAGGATCAATCCACAGGTCATGATGATCTCCGTGAGGAGCATTTTTAAGTGTAAATGTATTTCCTCCATCTGTTGAAACACCGTAACTAACATTTAATACGTATACTTTATCTTCATTTTGGGTATCTGCATAGACTCTAGTGTAGTACCATGCCCTTTGTCTCAATGCCCTATTTGAATTTATTTTTTTCCAATTATTACCACCATCATCTGACCTGTATAAACCACCATTATCAGCTTCAATCATCATCCATATTCTTTTTGAGTTGACGGGAGATATAGCAACACCTACTATTCCCCAAGGAAATGAAGGAAGACCATTAAATTTTGATATATCTTCCCATGTTTCACCACCATCAAAACTTCTAAAAACCTTACTGTCTGGACCACCACTATCCATTCTATAACCGTTTCTTTTCATTTGCCAAGTAGCTGCATATATGATTCTTGAATTATTAGGGTCTAGTATAACATCACCAATTCCTGCCTTATCTGACACATACAATATCTTATTCCATGATTTACCACCATCAGTAGACTTATAAAGTCCTCTTTCATCATTTGGTTTCCATAAATTTCCTATAACACCAACATAAACAACATCTGGATTTTCTGGATGAATTCTTATCCTTGATACATGCTCAGATTTAGGTAAACCTATAAAACTCCAAGTCTCACCAGCATCGTTACTTCTCCACATACCCATTCCGGATGAAACATTACCCCTTAATGTCTGTTCACCTTCGCCAACGTATATAATATTTGGATCTGATTCACTAACTGCTAATGCACCTATACTGCCCCCAAAATATCCATCACTTATACATTGCCATGAATTTCCTGCATCTTCAGTTTTCCATACTCCACCACCGGCTGTTCCCATGTAATATAAATTAGTATTACCAATTACACCTGAAACGGTACCTGCCCTACCTCCTCTAAAGGGACCTACTAACCTATAATTAATTGAATTATATAGTTTTTCATCAAATGATAATAAATTAGAATTATTTCTTCTTTGCGAGAAAGAAGTAAGAAATGTTAAAAATAAGAATGTGAGTATGTAGTATTTTTTCATAGTTTATATTTATTACTTCAATTTAATTATTTTTTTTAAAATATTGAATATTGACATTTTGTCAGTCTTAATGTAACTTTGTCTAAAATTAATAAATGAATAAAAATCTTTATATCCAGAGTTATGGCTGTGCAATGAATTTTTCTGATAGTGAAATTGTAGCATCAATTCTTAAGAAAGAAAATTATTTATTATCTGATAAAATTGAAACGGCTGACCTTGTCCTAATAAATACCTGTTCTATAAGAGAAAAGGCTGAAGAAACTGTTAGGAAGAGATTAGAAACAGTTAACATTCACAAAAAAAATAAACCTGATATGGTTATTGGTATTCTTGGTTGTATGGCCGAGAGATTAAAAGAAAAATTATTAAATGAAGAAAAAGTTGTAGACATAGTTGCTGGACCTGATTCCTATAGAGATTTACCAAATTTAGTGAGAAACGTAATTGAGAAAAATGAAAAATCAGTAAACACAATACTATCCCTTGAAGAAACCTATGAAAATATTGAACCTGTTAGAATAAACTCTAATGGCATAAGTGCTTTTATATCTATAATGAGAGGCTGTGATAACATGTGTTCTTTTTGTGTTGTTCCTTACACCAGGGGTAGAGAAAGAAGTAGAAATCCTGAAAGTATTATTAATGAAGCTAAAAATTTATATAAAAAAGGATATAGGGAGTTAACATTACTTGGTCAAAATGTAGATTCATTTAAATGGTCTCCTTCCGAGAATAATAAGATAAAACTTGAGAAAGAATCTAAGTCTGAAGATATTGTCTACTTCTCTGATCTATTAGAAATGACGGCTAAAATAAGTCCTGATCTAAGAATTAGATTTTCTACATCACATCCAAAAGATATAACTAATGATGTATTGAAAGTTATTAAAAGCTATGAGAATGTTTGCAACTATATCCATTTACCTGCTCAAAGTGGAAACTCAAGAATATTAAAGAAAATGAATAGAACATATGACAGAAAATGGTATTTAGGCAAAATTAAGGACATAAAATCAATANTAGGGAATTCATGTGCAATTTCATCTGATTTTATTGCAGGTTTTTGTTCTGAAAGTGANGTAGAACATATGGATACATTAACGTTAATGGATAATGTAGTTTATGATTATTCATATATGTACTATTATTCTGATAGACCAGGAACCCTTGCACATAAAAAATATGATGATGATGTCCCNTTAGAGATTAAGAAAAAAAGATTATCAGAAATTGTAAAAAAACAAAATAAGCACTCATTAATCAGAAACGAGTTAAAAATTGATAATCAATACAAAATATTAGTTGAAGGTTATTCTAAAAAATCAGATAAATTCTTTAGAGGAAAAACTTCTGAAAATAAAATGGTCATTTTTAGAAAAAAAAATAATCTTATTGGCAAGTATGTTGATGTCAAAATTAAAGAATGTAATTCAGCTACTTTATTTGGAGAGTTATGTTAGATAAAATAAAAAATATTAAACAAAAATTTGGAATAGTTGGGAACTCAAACCCACTAAATCATGCTATTGAAGTAGCTATCCAGGTAGCTCCTACTGACATGACAGTATTAATTTCTGGGGAGAGNGGAACTGGAAAAGAATCTTTTTCTAAGATTATTCACTCAATTAGTAAAAGAAAACATGGCCAATTTATAGCTGTCAACTGTGGCGCAATACCAGAAGGAACAATAGACTCAGAATTATTTGGACATGAGAAGGGATCTTTTACAGGTGCAAATGAGTCTAGAAAAGGGTATTTTGAGGTAACAGATAAGGGTACCATATTTTTAGATGAAATAGGAGAAATGCCACTATCTACTCAGTCAAGGTTATTAAGGATACTTGAAAATGGAGAATTTATAAAAGTGGGATCATCTAAAGTACAGAAGACAGATGTNAGAATAATAGCAGCAACAAATGTTAAGTTAGAGGAAGCTGTTAGAAACAAGAAATTTAGAGAGGACCTTTATTACAGATTAAATACAGTGCCAATAGTTGTTCCTCCTTTGAGAGAAAGAGAGGAAGACATATCAATACTTTTTAGGAAATTCGCATCTGATTTTTCAGATAATAATAAAATAGAACCGGTAAGGCTCTCTGATNATGCAAAAAATGAACTTAAGAAATACAGGTTTCCAGGAAATATAAGAGAATTAAAAAATTTAGCTGAACAGATATCAGTTCTTGAAATAGAGAGAAATATTAATGTAGAAACAATCAGAAAATATATTCCAGAAACATCAATCCTTCCTGCAGTCTCTAAATTTAGCTCTGATNCAAANGATGAAAATTATAATGAGAGAGACATTCTTTATAAGATACTTTTTGATCTTAAAAATGATGTGACCGAAATGAAAAAAATTATTGATAACATCTTAAATTCAGATGAAAAAGTTCAGCTTGATAACAAAAAATCAGAATTATTAGAAGAAAATAATATTCTAATAAGAGATAAGNAAATCCAATCAGATAATAGTTTTCAAGAGGTTACAGAGGTTGAAATTGATACTGAGTCATTAAGNATAGAAAAAAAAGAAANGGAACTTATNATTAAAGCATTAAAGAAAAATAGAAATAAAAGNAAANATGCNGCAAANGANNTAGGAATNTCNGANAGAACCTTATACCGTAAAATAAAACANTACAANCTTGANAGNATATAGNAAACTNANNTACGTANTTNTNACNNTANTATCNTTTGGNTGTGGNGTNTACTCATTNACTGGNGCTTCNATATCTCCNGANGTAAAAACAATAAGCTTCCAANATTTCTTTAATAANTCNCCNTTNGGNCCTTCTAATATGAGTGTNCTNTTTNCAGAAAAAATAAAAGATTATTTCGANAGNAANACNANNCTNGAGATTGTTGATGANNNTGGTGACTTAGAGATAGAGGGAACTATNGAAAATTTTTCATTNTCTCCAGTTGCNCCNACTGCNGAAGGAGGTAGAAATGCNCAATATTTTACNGGNTTAACNAGACTNACTGTTAGAGTTAANGCTAGTTATTTAAATAAAACTGATGAACAATTTAACTTNGAAAATAAATCNTTCTCATTTTATAAAGATTTTGACCAGAATACAGAAGATTTATCTTCAAATGAACAAGAATTTGTAGAAGAGATATTCGATCAGATAGTTTTAGATATTTTTAACTCATCTGTAGCTAATTGGTAAGAAATATGAAAAAAACTGATCTTGAGAAATTTAAAAAAGAAAATCCATATTCATTTCTTCCATATCTAATTAAACTTCCTAGTAAATCTCATGATAACTATGAAAGAATGCTAAATTCACTTGCTCTTAGACATCCTGACAGGATCTATCTTAAATCATTTTTAAAAAAACACACCATAGATCAAGATCAAATTATAAATAATTTCATAGATAAAAAGCCTAAAGTTAAATCTAAAAAATCAATAGATAACNTAAAGGATCTATCTATACCTAAAAATAAAAAGAGAGTATTTCTATCAGAAAACATGGCAAAGATTTTAGTAAAACAAAATAATATTTCAGATGCAATTAAAATTTATGAAAAACTTATCTCTAATAATTCAAAAAAAAAGATTTACTTTGCAAAAAAAATAAAAGAATTAAAAAAGAAAGATGTATAGTATAATTGTTGGCTTNCTTATATTTATTTCAGTCCTCCTTATATTGGTGGTTTTGGTTCAAAACTCTAAGGGAGGTGGTTTGTCTTCTCAGTTTGGAGGAAGTAGCTCTAATCAGTACATGGGAGTTCAGAAAACAAACGATCTTTTAGAAAAAGTTACGTGGACACTAGCAATNCTTGTTGTTTCATTAACCTTACTAACAAAGGTATTTCTACCAAGNAATTCTAATAACTTGGAAATATCCAGTCCTAATATTAATCAAGCTAATGAACAGAACATAATTCCTAATAACCAAGCTTTACAAAATGAAGCTGGAACTAATTCTCAAGAAATTGATTCGCTGTTTTAACATTGACATAATGTCAATAAATAACATTGGCACGAATTATGATTATAACAACATTAAATATTTAAATCTAATTTATTATGAGTAAAATTAATTTTAAACCTTTAGCAGATAGAGTTCTTGTTGAACCAGCTGCTGCAGAAGAGAAAACTGCTTCAGGAATTATTATACCAGATACAGCAAAAGAAAAACCTCAAAAAGGTAAAATCATAGCTGTCGGTAATGGAACANNTGATTATAAAATGAATGTAAAAGTTGGAGACAGTATTCTATATGGCAAATACTCTGGAACTGAGTTATCAATCGATGGGACTGACTATTTAATTATGAAAGAGTCTGACATATTCGGTATTGTTTAATTTATAAAATTTAATATTATGGCTAAAGAAATACATTTTAATACAGAATCAAGAGAAAACCTTAGAAAAGGGGTTGATGTACTTGCTAACGCTGTAAAAGTAACATTAGGACCAAAGGGAAGAAATGTTATCTTAGATAAAAAATTTGGAGCTCCTACTGTAACCAAAGACGGTGTCTCAGTTGCAAAGGAAATTGAATTGAAGGAACCNGTTGAAAATATGGGCGCTCAATTAGTAAAAGAAGTAGCTTCTAAAACAGCTGATGATGCTGGTGATGGAACTACAACTGCTACAGTACTTGCTCAAGCAATTTTTAATACTGGTATTAAAAATGTAGCTGCAGGAGCTAATCCAATGGATCTGAAAAGAGGGATAGATAAAGCAGTTATTGAAGTAGTTAAAAATTTAAAGTCTCAATCAAAAGACATTAAAGATTCTAGCGAAATATCTCAAGTAGCTACTGTGTCAGCTAATAATGACCATGAAATTGGTAAGATGATTGCAAATGCTATGAACAAAGTAGGTAAAGATGGTGTTATAACTGTCGAAGAGGCAAAAGGTACTGAAACTGAGGTTAAGACAGTTGAAGGTATGCAATTTGACAGGGGTTATTTATCACCTTATTTTGTTACAAATAGTGATAAAATGGAGGCTGAATTAGAAAACCCATATATACTTATATATGATAAAAAAATATCTGCAATGAAAGAATTGCTTCCTGTTCTTGAACTTGTTTCTCAAAGTGGTAAGCCGTTACTTATAATTGCTGAAGANATTGAAGGAGAAGCTCTTGCTACAATTGTAGTAAATAAAATCAGAGGAGCACTTAAAGTTGCAGCTGTAAAAGCACCAGGGTTTGGAGATAGAAGAAAAGCAATGTTGGAAGATATTGCTATTTTAACTGGTGGAACTGTAATATCTGAGGAGAGAGGTTATAAATTAGAGAGTGCAACTATAGATTACCTTGGAACCGCAGAAAAAGTAAACATTGATAAGGATAACACAACTGTTGTTAGTGGTGCTGGTAAAAAAGCAGATATTGATGGTAGAGTTAATCAGATTAAAAAGCAAATTGAAAATACTTCATCTGAGTACGATAAAGAAAAACTTCAAGAAAGACTTGCTAAACTATCTGGTGGTGTTGCTATACTTTATGTTGGCGCAGCAACAGAAGTTGAAATGAAAGAGAAAAAAGACAGAGTAGATGATGCACTTCATGCCACAAGGGCTGCTGTACAAGAAGGTATTGTAGCTGGTGGAGGAACTGCATTTTTAAGATCAGTTGATTCTTTAGATAAACTTGATTTAGATAATGAAGATCAGAATACTGGTGTATTAATTGTAAAGACTGCTTTAGAATCACCAATTAGAACTATTGTTGAAAATTCTGGTGGTGAAGGATCTGTAATTATACAAAAGATCAGAGAAGGTAAAGGCGATTATGGTTATAACGC
>NZYP01000036.1 GCA_002702205.1 Flammeovirgaceae bacterium
GCTAAATCATTTAATCATCAGTATGGTGATACATTTATAATACCTAAATCTAGAATTGATGAAAATGTTATGACAATAAAAGGTACAGATGGTAAGAAAATGAGTAAAACTTATAATAATACAATTGATATTTTTGCAGATGAAAAATTATTAAAGAAACAGGTCATGTCTATAATCACTGATAGTAAAGGGCTTAATGATAAAAAAGACCCCTCTAATTGTAATATTTTTAATTTATTTAAACTTATTGCAACTGAAAAGGAGACAAATGAATTGAGAGAAAAATATAAAAGTGGTGGCTATGGATACGGTCACGCTAAGAAAGATCTTCTATGTTTGATTATGGATAATTTTGAAAATGAAAGAAAAGTTTATTTTGAATATATGCAAAACAAAGATCATCTAAACTCTATTCTTAAAATTGGTGAAAATAAGGCACGAGAGATTGCAACTAATGTTTTAGATAGGGTCAAAATAAAATTGGGCTTTTAAATGTCTGAAAAAAATAATTTATTACTATCAAGTACTGAAAGAGCAAATAATTGGTTAAATATTATTGATGACTACGATGATATAATTAAAATTAAAAAACTATTAGATGATAATGACAAAACAAATCTGATTGAAGCTTTCCATAAAAACCTTGAATTTGGAACTGGAGGGATGCGAGGCGAGATAGGAATTGGTTCAAATAAAATAAATAAATATACAATTGGACTAGCAACACAGGGCTTAGCAAACTACTTAAAAAAAAAAATCAAAGGAAATATAAAAGCATGTATTGCATATGACACAAGATTATTTAGTAAAGAGTTTGCATATGAAGTAGCTCNAATTTTTTCATCAAATAATATTAAACCNTATCTTTTTTCAGATATACGACCTACCCCCGTNTTATCTTATGCAGTCAGAAAACTTTATTGTCAATGTGGTATAATGATAACAGCCTCCCATAACCCNAAAGAATATAATGGTTATAAAGTATACTGGANNGATGGTGGACAAATTGTGNACCCTCATGACTTAAATATCATAAATGAAGTAAATCAATTAAATGATATTTCTGATATTAAAAGCAATGATAAAAATTCAATACAGCTCATTGATGATATAATAGACAAATCATACCTTAAAGAGGTATCAAAATTATCACTATTCCNAAACGAAAATTCTAAATTAAAAATTCTCTACACTCCTATTCATGGTACTGGTATAAAAATGGTTCCAGAGGCTATGAAANNATTTGGTTTTAAAAATGTTTCAATAATAAANTCTCAAGAAAATCCAGATCCNAATTTTTCTACGGTAAAATCACCAAATCCTGAAGAATATTACGCTTTAGAGGAGGGTATTAAAGAATTAAAAAAAANCAAATCAAATATTTTATTAGCTACAGATCCAGATGCTGACAGAGTTGGTGTAGTTGAGTTAGACAATAACGGCAAAGAAATCATCTTAAATGGAAATCAACTTGCTTCACTAATTGTACATTACGTTATANCTCAAAAAAAAAGAGANAAATCACTTAAAAAAAACTCGTTTGTTGCAAAGACAATTGTTACTACGCCNCTTATTGATAAAATTTGTATGAAATACTCAGTTTCTTGTTATTCTACACTCACTGGGTTTAAGAATATTGCCAAGCTAATTGATGATAAAAAAAATGAAAAATTTATAGCTGGAGGTGAAGAAAGTTATGGGTACTTAGTTGNTGATTTTGTTAGAGATAAAGATGCAGTCATTTCAAGTTCAATAATTTGTGAAATAAGTAATTATAATATGACTAAAGGTATGAATTTGAGTAAGCATCTAAATAAAATTTATGATGAGTATGGATACTATAAAGAAGAATTAGTTTCCATGACATTTAAAGGAATTGAAGGAAAAAAGAAAATAGATAAAATAATGAATGATTACATTTTGAATCCTCCAAAAACTATATTTAGTAAAAAAATAAAATCCTTTATAAATTATAATGAAGAAAATAATGATGATATTATCAAATCAAAATCCAATGTATTGCAATTCATAACCAATGAAAACTATATTTTAACTCTTAGACCTTCTGGTACAGAACCAAAAATTAAATTTTATTTTAGTATTAATTGCAAAAATANCTTTGACGATATTAAAAAAATTAAATATTTATTAAATAATGAAATTCAAAAAATAAAAAATAAATATGAGTGAGTTAACCAAAAGAAAATCATGGAATAAACTTATTNATCATAAAAAATTGATAGAGNATACATCGATAAATAATCTATTTAATNATGATCCCGATAGGTTTAGAAGATTTTCAATAGAAGATGAAAATCTTCTATTTGACTNCTCAAAAAATATCATTNATAAAAATACTTTAAGATTATTTGAAAATTTATTAGATGAAATAAAAATTAAAGAAAAAATTAAGTTTCTTTTTGATGGAAAAAAAATAAATAATTCTGAAAAAAGACAAGTCCTACATCCACTTTTGAGAGGAAGTTTTACAAAAAAAACTAAAAATTTATATGAAAAAGAAATACTAAAATCATTACTTAAAATAAAGAAAATATCAGATGGTTTTTTTAATGAAAGAAAACTTGGTTACTCAGGTAAGAAAATTAAAAATATAGTTAATATTGGAATAGGTGGGTCTGATCTTGGACCTAAACTTATCTGTGATGCCTTAGATAGCTATTCAAATAAAAATTTAAATGTTTTCTTCATATCAAATATTGACCCAACAAACCTATCAAATGTTTTATCAAAAGTGAATCCAGAAAATACAATTTTTATTATATCATCAAAATCATTTGGAACGATAGAAACATTAAAAAATGCTAAAGCATGTAAAAATTGGTTTATTAAAAAAAGTTCATCAGCAAGATATTACAAAGAACATTTTTTTGCTGTAACATCAAATTATGATAANGCTATTCAACTTGGAATAGTTAGTGATAATATCTTAAAAGTTTGGGAATGGGTTGGTGGAAGATATTCTTTATGGTCTTCTGTAGGGTTACCTATCTCAATTAAAATTGGATATGATAATTTTAAAGAGCTCTTGGATGGTGCAAAATATATTGACAATGATTTTATCAATAAACCATTCAAAAAAAATATCCCAATGATTATNGGCTGTATTGGAGTATGGTATAATAATTTTTTTAATAGTGAAACCCATGCCATCCTACCCTATGATGAATATCTAANATATCTTCCTGCATATCTTCAACANGCAGACATGGAAAGTAATGGGAAATACATTACAAAAAGTGGAAATGAGGTCAATTACCAAACTGGTCAAATAATATGGGGCGATAGAGGTACTAATGGNCAACATGCTTTCTATCAACTCATTCATCAAGGAACAAAAATTATACCATGCGACTTTATTGGATTTTCTAAATCACTTAATCAACATGATAACCTTCACGAAATTTTATTATCAAATCTTGTTGGTCAAACTATGGCATTAATGAAAGGTAAAAAAGTATCAAGAGATAATGATGTTACAGATTCAATTTTATCAAAATCAAAAAGCTTCATTGGGAATAAACCTTCTAACACTTTTCTTTTTGATAAGTTAACACCTCGTAATCTCGGTAAATTAATTGCAATATATGAACACAAAATATTTATTCAAGGATGTATCTGGGATATTAATAGTTTTGATCAATGGGGTGTTGAGTTAGGAAAAGAATTAGCAAATGATGTTTTAGATGTAATATCTGGAAAAAAAATGGATAAAGAATTAGATTCTTCTAGTTTGGGACAATTAAATTTTATAAAAAAATTTAATTCATAAAAACACCTGCAATATTGGCTGTCAATAATGTTGCTAAAGTTGCAGCAACCAATGCCTTTAAACCTAATTTTGAAATATCCTCCTGCCTCTTTGGAGCCATAGATCCTATACCACCTATTTGAATTGCAATAGAACTAAAGTTTGCAAAACCACAAAGTGCATAAGTTGATATTAAAATTGACTTTTCTGATAAAAGATTATTATCAATCATTTCACTCAAACTGACATATGCAATAAACTCATTCAAAGCAAATTTCTGACCCAATAAGCTACCAACAAGAATAGACTCACTCCAATTAATTCCTATCATAAAAGCAAAAATTCTAAAAATTTGACCGAGTATATACTCTAGAGATAACTTACTGAATTGACCATCAGAAGACAATTGAATAAGATTGTTTAAATTAAGAATATCACCTAAATAAGCAAGAAAATAATTAATCATATATACAAATGCTAAAAAGGCAAGTAACATTGCTGCAATATTTAGTGCAAGCTTTAATCCGTCAGATGCTCCTTTAGCTAAAGCATGAATTGCATTAGAACCTAGATTCTCAGAAGAAATATCTAAGTTTTTATTTATTTGTTTTCTATTCTCAGGCATAAATATTTTAGATAAAACTATACCTGCTGGCGCATTCATAATTGAGGCTGTCAAAAGAATTGTAGCAAATTTTACAGAATCAACGTTGTCAACACCACCTAAGAGGGCTACATAAGCTGCAAACACCCCACCAGCTATTGTCGCCATTCCTCCAGTCATAAGACACATTAATTCAGATTTAGTCATTTGATGAATATACGGTCTAACTAAAAGAGGTGCTTCAGTCTGGCCTAAAAATATATTACCAGCTGCAGATAGTGATTCAGCACCTGATAATTTCATTGTTTTAGACATAACCCAAGCAATAGATTTTACAATATATTGTAAGAAACCAATATAGTATAGAAAAGAACTAAGGGATGAAAATAATATTACTACTGGTAAAGCTGAAAATGCAAAACCATTAAAGGATGCATCTGGAAATAGAAATAAAGTTCCGCTTTTTGAGAATCCAATTAAAATAACAAAAAACTCACTAATTGATTTAAAAAAAATCTCAACATATGTTACGTTTGATACAAGAATTGCAAAAGTGATTTGAAGTACAATACCTGAAAATATAAGCCTCCAATTAATTTTTTTTCTATTATCAGAGAATAGGTATGCTATTGATAATATAAAAATTATACAAATTAAAAATCTAATAAGATCCATTAATTTCTTTTTTTAATTTCATCTCTGACTCTTGCAGCAAATTCATAATTTTCTTCAGAAATAGATGAACTTAATTCATCTTTTAACTCTTTATCCGTCATATCTTTAAGTGTCTTAACAGAATCATTCTTATTAGCTACTCCTTTATCTACATTTACCTCATCAAATAATATACCTGCATCGTTCATTACTTTTTCCTCTGCATATATTTCTGCGTTGAAACGAATTCCGATAGCAATTGCATCTGAAGGGCGAGAGTCAATGCTTA
Source organism: Flammeovirgaceae bacterium (assembly GCA_002702205.1). Taxonomy (GTDB): domain Bacteria; phylum Bacteroidota; class Bacteroidia; order Cytophagales; family MED-G16; genus MED-G16. The sequence continues at coordinate 5,317 of NZYP01000036.1, forward strand.
TATTTTTACCATTATAATCAATTTCTATTTTAGCAAAAAAGACGCCGTCTTTTATATCAGTAATTATAATTTTTTTAACTAAATATTTTAGCTTTTTAGATAAAGACTTAAATAGATCATGTGTCATTGGGCGGTTTGGAATTATTTTTTCTATTTCCATTGCTATAGATTGGGCTTCAAACATACCAATAATAATAGGAAGTCTTCTTTCACCTTTTTCCTCTTTTAATACTAATGCAAAAGATCCTGTTTGCGTATCGACACTAGATGAGAGGCCAAGAATTTCTAATTTTATTTTATTCATTTTCTCAAGTATTTAATTAAAATTGGAATTATTTCAAATGCATCTCCAATTATACCAAAATCAGCATTTTTGAAAAAAGGAGCTTCAGCATCAATATTTATAACTAAAATCTTTTTTGATGTATTCACACCAGCTATATGTTGTATTGCTCCTGATATACCAATAGCAATATAAAGCTCAGGTGAAATTTTAACACCTGTTTGACCAACATGTTCAGAATGCGGTCTCCATCCAAGATCTGATACAGGTTTACTGCATGCTGTTGCACCATTAAGTAACTTTGCTAATTCTTCAATCATTTGCCAATTTTCTGAAGACTTTAAACCTCTTCCAGCTGATACTACAACTTTAGCTTCAGATAAAGGAACATCATTACTAATTTCTCTTTTTTCTAAAACTTTAACCTTTGATGTATTTAAATTTTCAGGCTTTAAATAAATAAAATCTGTATTTCTATTTTCTATAGTAGTAGAATTAATTATATATTTTTTTATTATAAATATACAGCTCTCTCTATTAACTTCTATATCTGAAATTATGTTATTATTAAAATTTGATGCTCTACAATAAAAATTAGATTTTTTTAATGAAAGATCAATAACATTAGATATAACTGGTATATTAAAAATCTTAGAAATTCTTGAAGAAATCTTTTTAGAGGCTAGTGTATCAGATAATAAAAAAAAATTTTTTTTATAATTTCTAAGGTGATTCCTGTATGAATATATATTATTAATATCATCTATAATAATAAAAATATCAACTGGTAAATCTTTTAATATTTCTTCGTCTTTAATGTCAGTAATTCCTATTACATTATCAGAGATTTTGTTTGCTAAATAAATACATTCTAATGACGAGTCTTTTATTTCCTTATTACTTTTTTCAATTATAATAAAACCATTCATATCATAACTTTAAAAGATTCAATTCATCTATTAATTTAGGTATNTCGTCAACTTCAAAATACTTCATNTTTGATCTTTTCTCTGGATTTTTAAATTTTTTGTAATTAACACCACTATCTAAGAATTCCTTTTCAAAAACTGTTATATCTTTATTTCTGGCGTTCATTATACCTCTCATATTTGGTATTTTCCATTCTGCAATCGGCTCTTGACAACCTAAAACTACTGGAGTATTTATTTGAATTTTTTCAACGGATTCATCTCTTTCTAAATCAACTTGAACTAGATTATCATTAATAATTGATAAAGACGAAACAGGAGAAAGAGAGTTATATCCTAAATTAGATGCAACTAGGTGGTGCACTATACCCGAATTAAAATCAATTGATTCTTTACCCATTAGGATTAAATCATATTCTTTACCCNTTATGAATTCTGAAATTAAATTAGATACCTGATTCGAGTCATTAGGCTTTATATTTATTCTATATGCATTATCAGCCCCTACTGCTAGAGACCTCCTTAATAGAGGATCATTTTCAGACATTCCAATATTTAGAACACTTACTTTTATTGATGCATCTTCCTCTTTTAAATCAACTGCTCTTGATAAAGCATAATCTTCGTAAGGACCAATTATAAACTGTAGGTCTTCTGTATCTAACTCATTATTTTCATTGAAAGAAATCTTTGATGTTGTATCAGGAACACAAGAAATACAAACTAAAATGTTCATTTTAAAAAGGGTCATTTTTTTCAGTATCAAAATTATTATTTGCCTTACTTTGATACTTTTTTGTAATCATGTCATCATTTGATGACATATCTGCAAACTTGGCATACCTTTCAATAAATTTTAATTTAATCTTACCTGTTGGCCCATTCCTATTTTTTCTTAAAAGGACTTCAGCTACACCAGCAGTTAGGTTACCATCTTCGTCCTCAGTAATATCATATCTGTCTGCTCTATAAATAAATAAAACCATATCAGCATCCTGCTCTATAGAACCCGACTCTCTAAGATCAGATAAAACAGGCCTTTTGTCTCCTCCCCTAGTCTCAACAGCTCTACTTAATTGTGACAATGCAAGAACAGGCACATTCAACTCTTTAGCAATAGCCTTTAATGACCTAGAAATTGATGCAATCTCTTGTTCTCTATTTCCAGATGACTTTCCATATTCTCCTGACATTAATTGAAGATAATCTACAATTATGCATTGAATATTATGTTGTGATTTCAATCTTCTTGATTTTGCTCTTAACTCTAAGATACTTAGAGCAGGTGTATCATCAATAAAAATTTTAGCATTGTTAAGTTGATCAGTTTTATGAAGTAATTGTTGCCATTCATAATCTTTTAGGTTTCCTTTTTTTATCTTATCGCTATCAAGCTCTGCCTCAGATGAGATTAATCTATTAACTATCTGNAGAGAAGACATCTCAAGAGAAAATAAAGCAATTGGCATTTCATGATCAATTGAAGCATTTCTCATCATTGATAGAACAAATGCAGTCTTTCCCATTGATGGCCTACCAGCAATAATAACTAAATCTGAAGGCTGCCATCCTGAGGTTATATTATCTAAATCAATAAAACCTGATGGAACCCCAGTTATTCCATCTTTCTTAGTTTTTTTAGCCTGAAGTTCATCAATAGCCTCTTTCATGAGCCCTTTTACTTGTGAATAATTTTTTCTTATNTGAGATTCCGATATATCAAATAATGACTGCTCCGTATTATCTAATAGATCAAAAACATCTGTTGTATCTTCATATGCGTCTTTCTGAACTTCTCCTGAGACTTCAATTAATTGTCTTTTTATTGATTGTTCTAAAATAATACGAGCATGATACTCAATATTAGATGCAGAATTAACTCGAGTTGTTAACTGAGTAACATAAAATGATCCTCCTACATACTCTAGCTTTCCATTTTTCTTCAGTTGTGATGTTACAGTTAATAAATCAATAGGTTCAGACTCATTGAATAGGTCAATAATAGATTGATAAATCTCTTTATTTGCATCTTTATAGAAATTTTCAGGTTTCAATATATCAATCACATCAGTAAGAGCATCTTTTTCAAGCATTAAAGCACCTANAACTGACTCCTCAAGATCTAATGCCTGAGGTGGTAACTTACCTAAATCTAAATTTTTATTAATATCAATTTTTGAACCTCTTATATTTTTAATATATCCTTTACTCTCTTTCAATTTTATTTTTTTGACAAACCTATATAAATTTTGGTGTTATGTTAATTTATAATTTCTATAATTTTCCATATGTTATCAACATGCATAAAGTAATTTATAATATGTTTGATACAGGTTGATTTATATATATTTTTGATCAATGCAGTCTNATAAAAAAATTCATATTATTTCTATNGGTGGTAGTGTAATGCATGACCTTGCTATTAACTTAAAAAATAATGGTAACTATATAACTGGAAGTGATGATAAAATATATGAACCATCAAAATCTAATCTAATAAAAAATAATTTATATCCTNCTCAAATTGGTTATCATAAAGATAATATTACTGATGATCTTGATTTTGTTATAACGGGAATGCATACCAAAATAGATAATACCGAACTTAATTCTGCAAAAGAAAAAAATATACCCATATACTCATATCCTGAGTTTATAAGAAATTTTTCAGATAATAAACATAGAATTATTATATCAGGAAGTCATGGGAAAACAACGATAACATCTATGATAATGCATGTTCTTAAAGAAAATAACGTAAAGTTTGATTTTGTAATAGGAGGAAGAGCAAAAGGATTTNAAAGTAATATAAAATTATCCGATAGTCCAATAATTATAATTGAAGGTGATGAGTATTTAACTAGTCCNCTTGATAGCAAACCAAAATTTTTAAAGTACGATCACCATATAGTATTATTAAATGGAATAGAATGGGATCATTGTAATGTATTCAAAAATAAAAATATTTATAAAAAACAATTTCTNGATTTAATAAAAAATACTCCAAAAGGTGGTGAAATAATTTATTATGAAAATGATAAAAATGTTAAANATATAATTGAAAATTATGATAATGAAGATGTAACCCTAAGATCTTATTCTCATGAAAAAAAAATCATTAAAGGAAAGAGCTCCTATGTNATTAATGAAGTAAATAAGCCTATAAAAATTAATATTTTTGGTAAACATAATCTACAAAATATTGCTGGAAGCAAAGTAGTTTGTGAACAGCTTGGGGTAAAAGAAAAAAATTTTTATAATGCTATTAGTTCATATGAACTACCTGAAAATAGACTCAATATNATATACAATAAAAAATTTAAGGTGTTTAGAGATTTTGCCCATTCTCCTAGCAAATTATCTTCTACAATTGAAGCTGTAAAAAGTTTTCACAATAAAAAATTATTAGTAATATATGAATTACATAGCTCGAGTAGTTTTAATAAAACATTTTTAAGAACATATAAAGACAGTACTATTAACTCTGATGATTCAATCGTATACTTGTCTGATAAAATAGTNAAAGAAAAAAAATACAAAAAACCATCAAATGNTGATATGCACAATTATTTTAATACAAAAAAAATAATATATGTCAATAAATTAAAAAAACTATTAAGTATTCTATCAAGAAAAAAATATGATAATTATCATAAGTTATTTATGTCATCAGGAAACTTTGACGGTATTAATTTAAAGGAAATTTATAAATGATTGTAAATAAACCAGTTGTTGTTTTCGATATTGAAACAACAGGACTAGATATAATAAAGGATCAAATAATTGATATAAGCTTAATAAAAATTGGAAGAGATTGTAGTGANGAAGTNAAAAATTTTAGAGTTAAACCTTCTGTAAAAATATCTAAAGAAAGCTCTAAANTTCATGGAATAAGNGATGAAAATTTAAAAAATTGTAAACCATTTAAATTTTATGCAAAAGAAATTTTAAACTTCATAAAAGGTTGTGATCTTGGTGGATTTAATATCTTAAAGTTTGACCTTCCTATATTAATAGAAGAATTTATGAGATGTGATATTGATCTTAATATAGAAAATATTAAAATTATAGATGCATTAAGATTATATCATCTGATGGAAAAAAGAAACCTTAGTTCAGCATATAAATTTTATTGTAATAAAAAACTTGAGAATGCTCATGATGCTTACTCAGACACAAAAGCTACTGTTGAAATTATAAAGAAACAATTAGAATTTTATAACAAAGAAGAAGTNATTGATAACAAAGGAAACGTCCTAGGTTTTATTTCAAACAAAATAGATTCTATAGGTTCAATAATTAATAATAATATAGTTGATATTTCCGGAAGAATTATAAAAAACTCAAATGGAGAAGAAATTTTTAACTTTGGAAAATATAAAAATCAGAGAGTTGAAGATGTATTGAAAAATAATCCGCAATATTACCACTGGATGATTAATAATGATTTCCCATTACATACAAAAAAGAAAATATCAGAGATAAGAATGAGATATGCTAATGGGAAGTAACCTTTATATCTCTTGTAAAATGGTCTCTTAATGAAAGAGTAATATTAACAAATTTTTTATCAATAAATACTTTTGAAATTTCTGGCCACTCTATAAAACAATAATTACCTGAGTTTATATATTCATCAAAACCGATTTCAATGAGTTCATTTTTAGATTTTATTCTATATAAATCAAAATGAAAAAAAAGTTCATTATTATCATTACTATATTCATTAATAATATTGAATGTAGGACTTGAAACACCCCTTTTTACCAATAATCTTTTAAGAAAAGACTTTATAAGTGTAGTTTTTCCAGAACCAATCTCACCATTTAACAAGAATAATTTATGTGATTTATTTTTTTTAAAGATTTCATCTAATACTAGATTATAATCTGAAATTTTAACATTTTTAAATACCATCATAAAAATTTAGGACTGAGTTCGACGAAGGGTATTATCATCTCATCCATGGAAATTCCACCATGTTGAAATGAATTCATAAAATTTTTAGAATAATAATTGAAATTTTTAGGATAGAGAAAATATTGATTATGNACAGAAAAGATATATTTATTAAAAATACTAAGCTTTGGTANNCCTATCTCTTCCCCATTATCAACAATAAAAATATTTTCATTTTCAACATTTAAATTTTTACCATATTTAAANCTCATATTAGTATTTGTTTCTTTATTTGCTTTTATTTTAACAGGNTGTCCAACTCGAACTGTTCCATGATCTGTAGTAATAAATAATTTTACATCTTGCTTTGATAGATAGTTAATTAAATCATTTAAAGGAGAATTTTTAAACCATGATCTACTAAATGACCTAAATGATTTTTCGTCGTANGCTAAATTTTTAAAAAGCTTATTTTCAGCACCTGAGTGAGAAAGCATATCTATAAAATTGAAAACTATTGAGTTTAAATCGTATTTCAATAAATCAGATTTTTTTTTAGAAAATTTTACTCCATCAGAGTGAGAAATTATCTTATGATAAGAGTGCTTGATCTTTAAATTATTCCTTTTAATATTTTCATCTAAAAATTCATATTCTCGATTATTTAAACCATCAGATTTATCTCCCCATAGTTCTGGATAAATTTTACTCATTTCAANTGGAGTTAATCCTGAAAAGAGTGCATTTCTTGAATACTCTGTGGTTGTAGGAAGAATAGAGAGATATGGCTTATCTTGATTGATATGAAATATTTTTGATATATCTGACTCTATAATTTTCCATTGATCATATCGTAAATTATCAATCACTATTAAAAAAACCGGCTTATCACCAATTTGATTAAATATTTTTTTCTTTAATATCTCATTTGACATTAGTGGAGAATCTATTGATTTATTAATCCAATTTCGATAATTATGAATAACAAATTCCGAGAATTTATTATTCAACTCTTTCTTCTGAGAAACTAAGAATTCATCAAAATCATTATTCGACGTTAAATCTAAATTTATTTCCCATGATACTAATTCANTATATAAATCAATCCAATTATTATGATCTTTACAATCCATAATTTTATTATCAAGATCCCTAAAAAAATTTAAATAGTCAGATTTAATTTTGTCACTTATAAGATCATTATTTTGTAAAACTTTCTTTATTGATATCAATAACTGATTTGGGTTTAAAGGTTTAATCAAATAATCACTTATCATTGATCCTATAGCCTCTTCCATTATATTTTCCTCTTCATTTTTAGTTATCATTATTATAGGTACAAATGACTTTATATCTTTTATATCTTTAATTAATGATAAACCTGATTTACCNGGCATATTTTCGTCAAGAAGTATTAAATCAAAATCATTATTTTCATTTATATAATCTAAAATTGAATAAGGATTATTAAATGTCTCAATTTCAAAATTCTTTTCCTNTAATGTAAGAACATATGGCTTTAATAAGTCAATTTCATCATCAACCCATAAAATCTTATATCTTTGCATTCTTTAATATTTTTATCAAATATAAAATAGAATGAAATGAATAGTATTGATTTTAAAATCAAAAATCTTGCTAAAATATTCAAAGGAAAAGTTATAGGGGATGAAAACTTATTAGTAAAAGGTATTTCATCTATTGAGAATGCAACCAAAGGTGATTTAACATTTCTGAGTAATAAAAAATATTTAAAATATTTAGAGAAGACAAAAGCATCATCTATAGTTATTGATAAATCTATTAAAATACCTGAAAATTCAAATAAAACATTTTTAATAGTCGAAGACTCTTATATGACCTTTACTCTGATATTAACAGAGGTAAATAAAAAGATATCAAAAATTAAAAGAGGTGTAGAGAAACCTAATTTTATAAATAANAAATCTACAATAGGAAAAGAAACTTACATAGGAGCTTTTTCATATATTGGAGAAGGAGTTGAAATTGGAGATTCATCTAAAATATACCCTTATTCCTATATAGGTGATAATGTAAAAATTGGAAACAATTCAATAATTTATCCAGGTGTTAAAATATATGACAACTCTGAAATAGGAAATAATTGTTCTATTCATGCAAATTCAGTAATAGGTAGTGATGGGTTTGGTTTTGCACCAAACTCAAAAAATGAATATACTATGATACCTCAAATTGGAAATGTTTTGATTGAAGATAATGTGAGCATCGGTTCAAACACAGTAATTGATAGAGCAACTCTTGACTCTACAATAATTAAAAAAGGTACCAAGCTAGATAATTTAATTCAAATTGCTCATAACGTTAAAATTGGAGAGAATACAGTNATTGCTGCNCAATCAGGAATAGCAGGCTCTTCAATTATAGGTAAAAATAATATGTTNGGNGGCCAGGTAGGTATTATTGGTCATCTTAACTTAGGAGANAANATTCAAATTGGNGCTAAATCNGGAATAATAAAAAGTTTTAATTCNAATAAATCTTTATATGGTAATCCTGCAACTGAAAAGNGTGAATTTTTAAAATCTTATGTTATATTTAAAAAATTACCTGAAATACAGGAAAAAATCAAAATGATTGAGAGTATTTTAAATAAATAATTTGATGAGAAACTTTCAAAGAACTATAGTTAAAGAAGGGAAATTAAGTGGAGTAGGTTTACACTCAGGTGAAATAGCAAATGTAAAATTTATTCCTGCTATAATTAATCATGGAATAAAGTTTCAAAGAGTAGATATAAATGACTCACCTATAATTGATGCCAATGTAGATTATGTGACATCAGTTGAGAGAGGAACTACCATCTCAAAAAATAATATTAATATTTCAACAATAGAGCACCTACTTGCTGCTATTGTTGGTCTTCAAATAGACAATATACTAATACAAATTGATTCTGAAGAAGTACCAATTTTAGATGGGAGCTCTATTGAATTTATAAAATGTCTTGAAAAATGCAAATTTAAAGATCAAGATGCTGCTAGAAATTATATTGAAATATCAGAAAAAATTCTCTATAAAGATGAAAAAAATAATGTTGAAATTGCAGCTTATCCTCATTCAAATTATAGAATAACATGTATGGTTGATTATAACTCTGAAATACTAGGAAGCCAACACCATACATTAAATAAAATCTCTAGATTCAAAGAAGAGATATCTAAAGCAAGGACCTTTTGCTTTCTTCATGAGATTGAAGAATTACATTCTAAAAATCTTATTAAAGGTGGTGATCTAGATAATGCAATAGTGATCGTTGATAAAGTATTAAATAAAAAGAAATTAGATCAAATATCTAAAATGATTGGGAAAAAGAGTGTGGAAGTTAAAGAGGAAGGAATTCTAAATAACACTAAACTTAAGTATAAAAATGAGCCTGCTAGACATAAACTGCTTGATATAGTTGGAGACTTAGCTTTAGTAGGTAGACCGATAAAAGGTCATATTATTGCTGCGAGACCAGGACACAAGTCAAATGTCGAATTTGCGAAAATATTAAGAAAATCTATTCAAAAAGGAAATATAAATGCACCTAAATATGACTCTTTACAAAAACCCGTTTATGATGTAAATGAAATAAAAAAAATAATAGATCATAGATATCCTTTTCTATTTGTTGATAAAATTACATACCTTGACGATAATGAAGTTGTAGGCATAAAAAATGTCACATCAAATGAACCATTCTTTGAAGGACATTTTCCTGGAAATCCAATTATGCCAGGAGTACTCCAAGTTGAAGCTCTTGCTCAGGTTGGAGGTATATTAGTTATGAACTCTATTGATGATGCAGAAAATCATATTCCTTACTTAGCTGGTATTGAAAAATTTAGATTTAGAAAAATGGTGATTCCAGGTGACACGTTAATCATGAGATGTAAACTTGTATCACCTATAAAAAGAGGTATAGCAAAAATGAAAGTAGAGACTTTTGTTGGAAATAATTTAGTAGGAGAAGGTATGATGACTGCCACTATTGCAAAAAAAAAATAATGAATAAACTTAATTTTATAAATCCAAATTCAAAGATTGGTAAAAATACCGTCGTAGAACCATTCAGTTATATTGATAAAAACGTNACTATTGGAAATAATTGCTGGATTGGTAATAATGTCACTATTTATTCTGGAGCTAGGATAGGAGATAATGTTAAAATTTTTCCTGGTGCAGTTATAAGCTCAGTACCTCAAGATTTAAAATTTGATGGAGAGGAAACATTAGTTGAAATCGGAGAAGGAACTACTGTAAGNGAGTGTGTAACTATAAGCCGTGGAACAAAAGATAAACTTAAGACAACAATTGGTAAAAAATGTTTACTAATGGCATATAGTCATATAGCTCATGACTGCATTATTGAAGATAATTGTATAATAGTTAATGGTGTACAGATTGCTGGACATTCAATTGTTAATGAATTTGCAATCATTGGTGGAGGTACGTTNATTCATCAATTTACGAGAATTGGGTGTCACTCAATGATATCAGGAGGTTCTATTGTCNGAAAAGATATTCCACCTTATTGTAAAGCTGGAAAAGAACCGTTATCATATAAAGGTGTGAACTCTATTGGTCTGAAAAGAAGAAACTTTACTCAAGATCAAATAAATCAAATTCAAAATATGTACAGAATTCTATATTTAGAAGGCAAAAATATTTCACAGGCACTAAATAAAATTTCAGAGGATATAGAGAAAACTAAAGAAAGAGAGATATTGCTTCAATTCATTAAATCTAGTGATAGAGGAGTAATTAAAGGTTTTTTAGATTAAAATTATGGAAATTAATTTTGATAACGTATCAAAAAAATTTGGGTCCAATTATATTTTAAAAAATTTTACTGCTTCATTTAAAAAAAAGTCATACGCTATTACTGGAAATAATGGCTCAGGAAAAACAACACTTTTAAAACTAATTGCTAATCTACTGATACCTTCTGAAGGTAAAATTAGTTACTTGGAAAATGATCTAAATTTAGAAAAAGAAATAATATCAAAAAAAATATTTTTTTCATCTCCATACCAAGAACTAGTTGAAGAAATGACAATAAAAGAATTTCTTTTATTTCATTATAAGTTTAGAAAATATATTGATGAACCTTTAAAAGTACTTTCCTTTTTTAAAATTGAATCTTTTAGAGATTGCACTATTAAAAATTTATCATCAGGAACAGAACAAAAGCTGAAGTTACTTATATCATTTAATACTATATCTGATTTTATATTACTTGATGAACCTACAACAAACCTAGATAATAATGGAAAAATAATTTACCGAGATGCTTATAGAAAATATTCAGATAAAAGAGGTATTATAATTGCTACAAACTCTAAAGATGATATAATTAATAAAGAATCAGAAATTATAAATTTATCTTAATTTATCAATTAGAATGATCTGATCTAGATCCCAAATCAAGGGTAAAATATAGTAGACATATAAAGAAACAATAATTATTGATATAAGATTCATGAATAGACCTGTCCTAATCATATCCTTAATTTTTAAATAACCTGATCCAAATACAACTGCATTTGGTGGAGTTGCTACTGGTAGCATAAATGCACATGAAGCTGCAATAGTAGCACTTATCATTATTATGAGAGGATTAACGCCTAGAGAGACACTAACAGATGCTAAAATTGGTAAAATCATAGAAACAGTTGCAAGATTTGAGGTTATTTCGGTCAAGAAGTTTACTGCTAAAACCAAAAGAAAAATTATTAAAAGAATTGAAAAATCATTTAATAAATAAACTTTCTCTCCAAACCATAAAGCTAAACCACTCTCTTGCATAGCAGCTGCAACGGATAGACCTCCACCAAATAGTATAATAATACCCCAAGGAAGTTTAACTGAATCTTCCCAATCTATTATTTTTTCTTTTTCATCTTGAGATTTAAAAAGAAATAATACTACCGCATAAAAAATAGCTATAATCGTATCATCAATAAATGGAATATAAACTTCTATCTTTCTCTTAAAAATCAAAGAAATTATAAATAAGAAAAAAATAATTAAAACTATAAGCTCCTCATATTTTATTTTTCCTAGTTGTTTTAACTTATCATGAATAATATTTTTATTAATATTAGATGATGATGTTATATCATAAGAAAAGTTTGATAGATAAATCCAACATATGAGAAGTAAGGANATTGATAACGGGAATGCCATAATAAACCATTCTTCCCAGTTTAATTTATAACCAAAAAATTGCTCTACATTTGATTGTAATATCAGGTTTGGAGGTGTACCAAATAATGTTGCAAAACCACCAATAGAAGCAGAATAAGCTATTCCTAACATCAAAACTTTCCCAAAATTACTATTACTTAAATTTTTCCTTGAAGACACCTGCGATGCTATTGCAATACCAATTGGAAGCATCATTATACTTGTTGAAGTATTTGACAAAAACATGGATAGTAATGCTGAAGCTATCATAAAACCTAGAATCATTCTTTTTTTATTTGTTCCAACAATGAAAATAATTAGTAGTGCTATTCTTTTATGTAAATTCCATTTTTCCATTGCAATTGCAAGAAAAAAGCCAGCCATGTAAAAAAAAATTATCTTATTACCATATGCACTTGAGGTAGTAGCTAAATCAAGTCCACCAGTAAGAGGAAACAAAAGAAGTGGTAGTAAAGAAGTTATTGGTATAGGAACTGCTTCATTTATCCACCAAATAGCAATCCATAAAACTGAACAAAAAATTGCAAAGGATTCTAAAGACATTCCTTCCAAAGGCCCAATAAAAAAATAGAAAATTATAAAAGTTANTGGTCCTAAAAGTATATTAAAACCTCTTAACATGGTTGTATTATTGCTTCACAAAATCAAATACCCAGTTTCCGTCTTTTAATCCTCCAGCAACTGTAAAGCTTGTTCTCAAAGTTGTCTGAGTAACTGAAATACTCATTACCACGTTATCGCTTCTCATTAATTTGCTTCGATCACCATTTTGGAATTCCNAAGCACCAGAATTTGGCCACACATCTGAATCAATCGAATTTGTAGTTGAATAATTTCCACCTGCTTTTGANACATTAGAAAATGATAATGTGATATTCTTAAAATCTGAGACTACAGAACCATCTCTTACTGCTGATGTTTCGTCTTTAAGAATCCATGTTCCATTTAAAAGATTTGCTTGTATATCGAGTGGATCATCTACTTGTAAATCTGGCTGGTCTACACTATTACAAGATAACAAGACAGTAATGAATATATAATTGAAATAACTTTTCATAAAATATGATTTAAACAAATCTATATTATAAATATTAAAATTAAATAATAAATAAAAAAAAAGGTCATCATGTAGATGACCTTTTTCTANAGAAATATAAGTTACTAGAAATTCAACTTAAGTGAAAAGTTAGTAGTTCTTCCCCAACCAGGAAATCCTTCTGACATACCAACACCATCATTATCAATGCCCCTAGCCCAATATATATTATCTAATAAATTATAACACTGAACTTGGAAATANGCACCTACATTNCCAATATTAAATTTAGCACCAGCTCTTAAGTCCATAACACCATAATTATCCATTTGATATGGTTGGAAATTTGCAGCACCAGGATCATCTCTTTTGTCGACCCTATACTCTGAATAAAGTTTAGCATTGTATAAGTACTGACCTCCTATATCAAAAACTTTACTAATNTGATATCTAGCTTTTANACCTAACTGATTTTGAGGATGATTACCAACATATAAACCTCCNGAGTAGATGTTAACATAAGTTATTGACTGATCACTATCNCTTCTCAACTCACCAACAACATCATTTGCCCACTTCCAGTCTCCTANAGATATTATACCTCCAAAATCAAAATTTGGAGTTGGCTTTGTATTAAATTCAAGCTCAATACCCTTATGAAGAGCATCCTGACCTGTAATAGCTGATCTAGTTGCAACTCCATTTATTGTAATTCTTGGAGATAGTAGACCTTTATCAATCCATTTAGTCATGTATCCATTAATCTTCATTGAAAAATATCTGGATCTATATCCATACCCTACTTCAATAGACCTTGCCTTCTCATTCTCTAAAGGATCAACAACTACATTTTGGTAATTTGTGAAAACAAAATTGAAAAAAGGTGCTCTTGAAAATGTACCTGCATTAATATAAAAGTTACTTGCATCACTAAAATTNAAGTTAAAACCAGCCTTTAGGTTGTGGCCAGTAATATTAACTTTTCTTGATTCCTGTGCAGCACCACCATTCTCAGTCCCNACATAATTCATCCTATCAATTCTTACATACTGAGTTCTTGAGACTGAACCTGCAAGAAATGCTGAAACTTTATCATCACTGTACTCTAACTGACCATGAAGACCCGCATATCTGTGAATTCCATCATTATCATAAGCAATTCTTTGATTTTGAGGTGTTTTATTAAAAAATAAAGAAGTTCTATTCTTATGTGGATATTTTAAATGATCTCTTATCCCTCCATCTCCAAAAGAAGATACAGAAGAATTTCTACTATAATCAACAGTATATTTATAGAGCTCAGTCCAATGAGAACCTCCCATTAAGTCTCTAACCTCTCTGAAGTGTTCACCTCTATAAGTTCTTGCATCAACACCAACAGTAAGAGATAAGTTATCANTAAATTCATGTTCTAAATTTGATAATACTCCGTACCATTTATGATTATTTACAGAATTTCTCAAAATAAATGATGATCCTCTAGAAGATCCAATTCCATACTCTGCAGATTGACCTTGATTTAAAGCATTATCTTGAGAAATCATATCCCAGTTAACTAAACCATCTGCAGTTCTATCNACATTTCCATAAAATCTACTTTCAAAATCAAATTCATCATCATCATTATTGTAAGATGAAGTCACATGTTCATATTCTCCACCTAAAGGACCAGAACCTCCACCTTTGCCATAAGAAGCATAAACTGATGTATTTAAAGATGTATTATCATCTATATTGTAGTAATGATTTAAAACTATATGAGGTTTATGATAGTAATTATTTCTACCATTTAGTTCCTCACCGTTAAGATAACCCCAATCTCTATTGTATTTGTGACCATACTTATCAACTTCAGACTGAGTTATGTACTGATCTCTTTGTCCATGCTTTTGTGGAGCTCCAACAGCTGTAAGAACTAATGAATTATCTTTATTAAATTCTTTTGCTATAGAAAGAAAATAAGTGTTTGCGTTAACATAACTTCCATCTACATAACCTTTACCATCAGTCCTAGAATATAAGAAAGATACAGCCCAATCATTTTTTGTTCTNCCTGTATTATANGATANAGTTTCTTTAAATTGNCCGTAATCTGATACTTGTTGCATNAAACTTCCACCCTTTTTAGATTCTATTGANTTTGTAACAATATTTATTGTACCTCCTATNGAACCTATCGCAAGTTTTGAGACTCCAAGACCTCTAACTACCTGCATCTGAGAAGTAACATCTCCCAGTCCATTCCAGTTTGACCAGTATACTTTTCCGTTCTCCATGTCATTAACAGGAACACCATTTATCATAACAGTAATGTTTTCCTGAGCAAATCCACGAATATAAACTCTAGAATCACCAACNCCACCTCCCTCTTTGGTAGTATAAACCCCGGGAGTCATTTTTAAAAGTTCTGGAACTTCTTGTGTTCCAGCATATTCCTCAACATACTGTTTTGAAACATTAGAATAAGTTGANGGAGTTTTCCTATCTATACTTACATCCGCTGTAACCCTTATCTCATCAAGAGTAACGTTAGTGGAAGTCATTTGAACATTACCTAAGTCACCACTATTTGCGATCTCTACATCTTCGTAACCNATATATGATATCAGAACTANATCTGANGATGAAGCATNAGAAGATAATGTAAAAGATCCGTCAAGACCAGTAAATGTACCATCTGTAGTTCCTTTTATAGACACATTCGCACCAATTAAAGGTTCGTTTGTTGTACCGTCAACAACAACACCAGTTACTAATGATTGCGAAAATAATGTGAATGAAAAAAGGAATGCTACAAAAAATTGAATTAAAATTTTGTAATTGTTTTTCATAAATTATGTAAAGTTTAACTAATTAAGCAACAATTTAATTTTTTTAAATTATTAAGCTTATAATATCTAAAATTTATTGTGTCCAATAAATTTTTTCTAGTTTAAATTTAATTAAAATATATGTAAATTTGATTATGTCTAATAAGCTATTTAAAAACGACAAGAATTACATATTAAAATCAGTCCAAAATGATACTAAAGATGAATTATTACTTCATCTTCTTGAACTTTCAATTAAAAAATATGAATTTCACTCAAATCCACTNGGATTAGTTGATTCTTCNTTTAAAAAACTAAAAAAATATAATAATGATGTCATTTCTAAGTTAAATTTTTTCTATAGAAAGATATCAGCAATTTACAGGTATAATCATGGAGAAGTCCAACTCAGCTTTCTATGGGACGGCTCATCACATACTGAGTTTTACAGAAGAAGATGGGTAAACTTTTTTAAACAAGAAATCTTAAATATGACTGAAAAAAAAGTTTTTTTGAAGACCTTACTTTCTCTAACCATATTGAGAGATAGTGATCTTAATCAACTTCAATATAACCTATCGACTTTTATTAGAAAAAAATTTAAAATTCAGGTATTTAAGAAAAAGGGAGTAGTATTACATACTCAATGAAATTTCTAATAATTCTTTTAATAACTATATTATATTCAAATGTAATTTTCTCTCAAGAAAAAGAGATTGAGAAAATTCAAGATTTAATATTAGAACAAGAANACACGAAAGCGGACTCNTTGCTCAAAGAGAAAATATTAAATAATAANANAGTTTCATCNGAATTAACATTTCTATTTGGTAAAAACTCTTATTTTCTTGAGAAATATGAACAATCTATTAATTGGCTAAATAAATACCTTGAATTAAAAGGTGAATCTGGAAAGTTTTCAGATGAATCTATAAAATTTCTAGAATTATCTAATTCAAAAAACTTGATTNAAAGTAATATGAATATAGAAAATGTTTANGTTGAGCTTTTNTCTTATAATTACATTGAATGTCAAAATGATAGGAAAGTATGCCCAATATGTAAAGGCAGTTCTGTAATAATTATAGAAACTGACGTATCTAAAATTTATAANACATGCCCCTTTAGTGATAACAAAGGCTTCCTNACTTGTGATGAATATAATCTTTTTCTNAGAGGAAAACTTAAGCCAAGNGTATCAAATTAANCCTTTCATTATTATTCCACAAAGCCAAGCCGCATATGTTCCAACTGCATAGCCAAAAACAGCAAGAAGTACNCCAACCGCTGCAAGAGATGGGTGAAAAGCAGATGCAACTACAGGAGCAGATGCAGCACCTCCTACATTTGCCTGACTCCCAACTGCCACATAAAAAAAAGGTGCCTTTATTAATTTTGCAGTAATTAGTAGTACTAAAACATGAAATCCAAGCCAAATAAAACCAATTAAAAACAAACCTGGATCACTAAAAACTGCTTTAAGATCCATCTTTAAACCTATTGTAAGAACAAGAATATATATNAATAAGCTTCCAATCTTAGAAGCTCCAGAACCTTCTAATTTCCTNATTTTTGTAAAAGAGAGTATAACACCTAATGTAGTAGAAATAATTACTAACCAAAAAAANNTTGAAGTTAAACTCAGTGAACTGAGACTCGGATAATTAATACTAATATAATGTGAAAGTTTCTCNCCTATCCAATGTGAAAATCCTGTAANACCAAATCCAATAGAAAAGATAAATATCAAATCCTTTATCTCAGGTATTTTGGANATNCTAAGGTTGTAACTTTCAATTCTATTCTTAATNNCTTCAATGGCAGAACTATCTGCTCTGAGAATTTTATCATCAATATATTTATTTTTATTAACTCCAATAAGTAAAATAGCTAACCAAAGGTTAGCACAAAGTATATCAACAGC
>NZYP01000037.1 GCA_002702205.1 Flammeovirgaceae bacterium
GAAAGCAAAACATTAACTTTTTAAATTGATTGTATTAAATCTTTCATAAATTTACAATTCAAATTAAATCAATATGTCTCTAGACTTTGAAAAACCAATAATTGAGCTTGAGGAAAAGCTTAATCAGATGAAAGATATAGCTGCTAAAAACGGTAAAAGTTTGGATGATGAGGCAGTATTACTTGAAGATAAAATAAATGAGTTAAAGAAAGAAATTTTTTCTAACCTCACAAGATGGCAAAAGGTTCAACTTTCAAGACATCCTAAAAGACCTTATTTCCTTGACTATGTATATAAGATAACTAATGAGTTTATTGAATTACATGGTGATAGAGTAGCAAAAGATGATAAGGCAATGGTTGGGGGTATTGCTGATATCGATGGCAAATCAGTTGTTTTAATTGGTCAGCAGAAAGGTAGGACAACGAAAGATAGACAATTTAGGAATTTTGGAATGTCTAATCCAGACGGATACAGAAAGGCTCTAAGGCTAATGAGGATTGCTGAAAAATTTAAAATGCCAGTAGTCACATTAATTGACACTCCTGGTGCCTATCCTGGTCTTGAAGCCGAAGAGAGAGGGCAGGCAGAAGCAATTGCAAAAAATATTCAAGAAATGGCAACGCTTAAGGTTCCAGTAATATGTATAGTGATAGGAGAGGGTGCTTCTGGAGGAGCTCTTGGAATAGGTGTTGGGGATAAAGTATATATGATGGAGTATACATGGTACTCGGTAATTTCTCCAGAATCGTGTTCATCAATACTTTGGAGAAGTTGGGATTATAAAGAACAGGCTGCAGAAGCCCTTAAATTAACATCTTCAGACCTAAAGAAAATGAAAATCATTGACGGTGTTATAAAAGAACCTTTAGGTGGAGCTCATAACGACATTGACTTAGCTGCTAAGAGACTAAAGAAAGTAATACTTGATGACATTAAATCTTTAGAGACAATAAAACCGGACAAAAGAATCGATGAAAGAATAAATAAATTCTCTCAGATGGGTGTCATAAATGATTAGTTTTTTAAATAAATTAATTTTTCTATACATTTTTAGATGGAAAATAACTGGAGATATTCCTTCAGACAATAAGATTGTATTTGCTGTTGGCCCTCACACATCTGCCTGTGATTTCTTTGTAGGCCTCTTTTTTAGGTCAAAACTTAATATGGAAAAGCAAATTAAATTTATTGGTAAAGAAGAATTATTTAAAATCCCTTTATTTAGTCATTTTTTAAGAAGTCTTGGAGGGATACCAGTTATAAGAAATAAAAAAAATAATTCAGTAGACTACCTGGTTGAAGTAATAGATACTACTGATGAAATTTTTTTATCCCTTTTCCCAGAGGGGACAAGAAGAAAGGTTAATAAGCTAAAAACCGGATTCTATTATATTGCTTTAAAAGCTAAAATTCCTATACAATTGATAGGATTTGATTTCCATAAAAGGACCGTAAATTTTGGAAAAAAAATTATTCCATCTGGAGATATTGTTGAAGACATGAAACATATTATGGCTTACTTTAGTAAATTTAAAGGGAAGATTCCTGAGAATGGTTTAAACCACTAATTCTAATGATTTTATATAATATTTTAATTTTTGTATTATCGGTAATAATAATTCCAGAAAAGAATGATAANATTAATATCAATTCTTCTCTTAAGTATAAGATCGATTCTGACTCTCTACTATACCCAAAATCAAAGCATAGGGAACAGTCTAAGTTAATCCATCAGCTATTAACTAAGTATCATTATAAAAAAACCTATTTAAATGATTCTCTATCTGAAAAAATTTTAGATAAATATATATCTAGCCTTGATCCTAACAGAGAGTATCTGTATGCTTCAGATATAAATTATTTTAAGCAATATGAGAGGCAGATGGATGANTATATTACTTCTGGCTACCTTGAACCAGCTTATGAAATATTTACAGTATACCATGAAAGAGTTAAAAATAGAATTGATTTTGTTTTCTCAATGTTAGAAAATGAACCTAATTTCTCAATTGAAGAGGAGCTCTTTCTCGANAGAAAAGANCTTGATTGGTTCCAAGATGTTGAGGAAATGGATAACTACTGGAGAAAGAAAATAAAAAATGCTGTTCTTAACTTAAAAATTCTAGGTAAAGATTGGTCTTCTAATAAAGAGACGCTTGAGAAAAGGTATAGGAGATTCAAGAAAACAATTAATCAATTTAACTCAGAAGATGTCTTCGAAATTTTTATAAACTCGTATGCAGAACTCTACGACCCTCATACTAATTACTTTTCACCTGTCAATGCTGATAGATTTGAAATAAATATGAGTAAAACTTTTGAAGGAATAGGTGCNAGACTTCAGCAAGACATTGAATACACCACCATCTTTTCGGTTATGCCTGGTGGTCCAGCATATAGAAGTAAGTCCTTGGATAAAGGAGATAAAATAATTGCTGTTGCCCAGGGAGATGATGGNGANTTTGAAGATATAATAGGTTGGAGGTTAGATGATGTTGTCAGCAGGATAAAAGGTCCTAAGGAATCGGTAGTAAGATTGCTTGTGATAAAAAAAGAATCTTCTATAGACGCTTTCCCAGATACAGTGAGGCTAGTTAGAGATAGGGTAGATGTCGTTGATGAAGACGCTTCATTTGATATAGTCCCATTCAAATCAAAAGACAGAACTTTTAATATAGGTGTTATAAAAATACCAAGCTTTTATATAAATTTTGAAGAAGCCCAAAAAGGAGTTAAAGATTATAAAAGTGTAACAAGAGATGTTAAGAGATGTATAGATACACTTAAAACCACATCTGTAGATGGTATAATTATTGACCTAAGAAANAATGGAGGTGGTTCACTTCAAGAAGCGATTGACTTAACTGGATTATTTATTGAAACTGGTCCTGTAGTTCAAATAAAATCTTCAAGTGGAAGAATTGAGATAGAAAAAGATTTTGACAGACAGATCCATTACGAAGGACCTCTTTTAGTTTTGAATAACTCATTTACAGCTTCATCATCAGAAATCTTTTCAGGCGCTCTTAAAGATTATAATAGAGGNTTAATNGTAGGTGAGCCTACTTTTGGAAAAGGTACAGTACAGAATTTACTTGATTTGGATAGATTCTTTCCAAAAAGCGATTTAAAATTTGGACAATTAAAAATAACACTTGCTAAGTATTACAGAGTTAGTGGTGGAAGTACGCAAAAAATTGGTGTAGAACCTCATGTATTTTTTCCAAATATCTATGATAGGGATATTTATACTGAGAATGCGAGAAAGAATGCTCTAGAGTGGGATAAAATAAGAGACGTAACATATGAAGATAATAATTATATTTCAGAGCCATTGGTAAAACACCTAAACATGAAATTTAGTAACGACTCAAAATCAGATTCTTCAATGATAAATTACCTTTCTTTTGTCAAAAGAACTGAAGAGAATAGAAAGAAAAACTCAATATCATTGAACTATGAGACGAGGCTTCAAGAGAAAAAGTCTAATGAATCAAATAATAATTCTTTAAATACATCTATAAAAATCACAGAAATATTTCCTATTGAACAAGAAGATTTGATGAAAAAGATCAAAAATGATTTATACTTAAGAGAGAGTGTTAAATTATTTGTTGAGATGATAGACTTCAAAACAACCTAAATATCAACTATATCCACATTTAAAGTGGATAAGGCTCCTTTTTACTGTATAAAACGTGTTGAAGTAATTGTTTAAAACTTGTTGATAACTTTGATATCTCTAACTAGAATATTCTTCAAAAATTGTCTTACTTAGTATCATCAAGCGAGAGATATAAATGTTGAGACATATGTCGAGGCAGGTATCTAGAGCGAATAGGGAAACTACGGTTTCAATATACGAAATAGAAACAAGCTCTCAAAATGTAGTCTTAATTTATTAAGATGAGTCTTTGAGGACATTTTAACTGTAGCTTGACGTTTGGAAAGCACCACGGTGTTTTTTTAATGAAAAGGGCAGATATTCTTAGGAATTGATGCCCTTTTATTGTTTATAGACATTNCTATNATGANATCTNNTNCTAATANTNANANNNTCNGTNTNATNTTATTAATTTTTACTATTCCTACTTTNATTCTTATNCTGAAAACCTTAATTANATNTTCAAAAGTGGTACNNANGGTTATAATACCTTTAGGATNCCTTCGNTAGTNACNNCNTCTNCNGGGGTNGTGCTNGCNTTTGCTGANGGAAGNAAAAACAGTTCATCAGACTCTGGAGATATAGATATAGTGCTTAAGAGGTCATTAGATGGAGGAAATTCNTGGGNTGATATGATCATTATAAGAGACGACGGNTTGAATGTTTGCGGAAATCCCTCTCCTGTAATTGACGAAAGAAATGGTAAGATTTTTTTATTATCTACATGGAACAGGGGAGAAGATACAGAATCTGAGATAATAAACATGAAAAGTTTAGATACTAGGAGAGTTTATGTAATGAGTTCTGAGGATGAGGGGTTAACGTGGTCAAAGCCGAGAGAAATTACGAGATCTGTAAAGAAACCAAATTGGACATGGTATGCAACAGGNCCTGTTCATGGAATACAGATTAAAAAGGGTAATAGAAAGGGTAGAATGATTATTTCATGTGACCATATAGAAGAAAAAACAAANAAGTATTATTCTCATGTAATATACTCAGATGATGCGGGTGAATCTTGGCAGATAGGAGGAATAACACCTCAAGATCAGGTAAATGAATGCTCAGTTGCTGAAATTGGGAGGGGAAAGCTTATTCTCAATATGAGAAATTATGATAGGGATNAAATGAATAGAAAAATATCAATAAGTAAAGATTATGGTAATAACTGGGGTGANATNTATNATGANGAGNNTCTNATNGANCCNATATGTCAGGCCAGTATTTTAAGATATACATATAATGGTCCACGAAAAAATAATTTGTTTTTCTTAAATCCATCAGATAAAAACAAAAGGATTAACATGACTCTAAGACTCAGTGATGACNTAGGGTCATCATGGAAAAATTATATTACTCTTCATGAAGGACCTTCCGCATATTCTGATTTAACAAAATTACCAAACGGAAATCTTGGATGTTTGTACGAGGCTGGAGAAAAAAGTCCATACGAGGGGATTGTTTTTACTGAAGTTGATATTAGTAAATTTAATTAATAGTCAAAATTATTTTGTCAATTGATCATTATGTTGATAAGTTGTTGAAAACTTTAAATTGAAAGGTGTTGTATTATTAAAAAATATTGTCTTACTTAGTTTCATCAAGCGAGAGATATAAAAGTTGAGACCTAGTCTCGGCAGCGAGTTTGAANGCAGAAACNAACNACGGTTTGTAGAAGCAAAAAGACAAGCAGCTCTCAAAGCGGAAACTTAGCTTGCTAAGCGAAAACTTTAAGGACCTTTTAACTGTAGCTTGACGTTTGGAAAGCACTACGGTGATTTTTGAATGAAAAGGGCGGCATATTCGATAAGAATATACGCCCTTTTATTGTTTACAGACGTTTTTAATTAGTCTAAAATTATCCCCATAGCCCCTTTATCTCGTAAAAATTTAGTGAAAGCAGGTACATCTTCTTTAATGATTTTATCATATGGGCTTATGAATTTTTTGTAATTTCCCTCAAGTTCTATAACTCTATCAAGCATGCCGTCATTAGGAGCTTGGTCATCAGTAGTTAATCTGTCATACAAATGAGTTATATGGTTTGTCCATTTCCTAGGATAATTTATCTCGTCTTGAGAAGTTTCAATTTTATCTTGATATAGATTATTTTCAATTTCTTTAATAGATAGTATGATTTTATTACCAAGATCTTTTACGTCGTCATGATAATCTTTTCCGTCAGTTAAATTAATAAATTTTGACACTTGATTAATAATTCCTCTCATCTCAGTTAATTTTTCTTGAGACTCATTAATCAATGTTATAACGTCGCTTGAAATTTCGTGTTGTTTCTCAAGATCATCTATTGATATCTTCCATCTAGGATCCATCTTAACTATAAAAGGTCTGGAATATGTTTTNTCAACAACTTTTAGCTCTACTGAATATGTTCCTGGTATGGCTAATGGTCCATTTCCTCTTCTTGCGCTGTAATACATTGANACAAAATCTTTCTGAACNTTNGGAGCTTCATGCTCTAGGTCCCAGTANACAGTATGTGTTCCCATGTAAAAATTTGCTGAATCATAATCTACATCGTATAGGTAGTCGGTCTGCTCTTTAAAATTAACAACTATATTCCCTTTAGGATCTTTAATGTATAAATCAACATCTTCAATTTTATAATCTTTAGGTAAGTAAAATGATATATCATTTTCAAAAGAGATTCCACCTGATCTCCTTCCACCACCAAGGTTTGTTCTCAGCGCATCTTCAGGTTTAAAAAGGTGAGGTGTATCNTTAACTTCATTTATGCTCTGTAATACATTAATCTTGTCAAGTATCCAAAACCCTCTTCCCTGAGTAGAAATTGCTAAATCATTCTGCGTTACCTCCATNTCTGTTATCGGGACATGTGGTAAATTCATTTGTAAAGAATTCCATGATTTTCCATCATTAAAGCTCACAAATGCTCCAAATTCAGTACCTGCATATATTAANCCCTTCCTGGCAGGATCCTCGGCGACAGTTCTGACAAAATGATCAGAAGGGATACCGTTGTCCTGAGATATTAGTTTCCAATTATTNCCAAAATCATTGGTAATTATTATGTAGGGTCTAGGATCATTATTCCTGTAGTTATATACAGCGGCTATAGCTCTACCTGCTTGATGTGAAGACAATTCTATTTTATTTACAGTCCCCTGGAATGGTATAATTTTTTCAGGAGTGATATTTTGCCAACTTTCTCCTCCGTTCCGGGTAATGTGAATAAGTCCATCGTCAGACCCAACCCATATCTCTCCTTCATTATGTGGTGATTCCTCCAGTGCAAATATTGAAGAATATACTTCAACACCAGTAGCGTCATTTTGTATTGGCCCGCCAGGAATTTCAGCTTTCTCCTCGTCTTCTTTAAGAAGTTGTCTGGTAAGGTCTGGACTAATAACATCCCAGTTAACTGCTTTGTCTTTAGTTAAATGAATAACATTTGAACCTACGTAGACATTATCTGGGTTGAATTTAGATACAAAAACAGGATAATTCCACTGGAACCTATATTTTAACTCATCCTGTCTTGTTCCCTCTGTAAGGTGCACGTAAGGTGTCCTTTGGTACTCTTCACCTGTTGAAAGGTTTTTGTAGGTAAATTCTCCACTATAACCAGTAGAGTATATAATATTAGGGTCTGTGGGATGAACAGCGATGTCTGAACACTCAGTACCCCCGGCGTTAAACCAGTTCTCAAAAGGAGTTAGGGATGGAATACCTCTAGAAGGCACAGAAATTGTTGAGTTATCTTGCTGACCTGCATATAACCTAAAAGGGAATTGGTTATCAACTGTAAGTCTATAAAATTCAGATGTAGGTTGATTGAGCTGTGTTGACCAAGTCTCACCTCCATTCAGAGATACGTTTGCTCCCCCATCATTACAATTAATCATTATATCGCTGTTATTTGGATTAACCCAAACACCGTGATTATCTCCGTGGGGAGTGTATATTCTTTTGTCAAATGTTTTTCCTCCATCTACAGACTTATAGAATCCAGTATTGGAGGCATATATAATGTTTTCATTAACAGGGTCAGCGTTTATGTGCGAGTAGTACCAACCTCTCTGCCTCAGTTTATGATCTCTATTTATTCTACTCCAATTCTTTCCTCCGTCATCAGATCGGTAGAGACCACCTTCTTCCTCTTTTTGAGCTTGTATCATCGCCCACAATCGATTAGAGTTAGCAGGGGAGTACTCTACTTGTATTTTACCCATTAATCCCTTAGGAAGCCCCTCAGTAAGTTTTTTCCAATTATTACCACCATCTTTTGACATGAACACCCCGCCCTCGTCGCTACCGTCAACTAACATCCACGGTTTCCTCTGGACAGTCCAAAATGAAGCTAATATCTCATTCTCGTTATTTGGATTGATCTCTACGTCTCTAGCTCCAGTTCTATCGCTTATGAAGTGAATTTTTTTCCAATTTTCACCTCCGTCAGTTGTCTTGTAGACTCCTCTTTCCTTATTTGGACCAAAAATATTACCTAGGGCTGCTACGTAGACTATATCAGAGTTTTTAGGGTGAATTTCTATTTTTCCAATTTGACCTGCCTTAGGAAGACCTATAAAGTCCCAGTTCTCACCAGAATCTACTGACTTATAAATTCCATTTCCTGTTGATATGTTACCCCTTGGATCAGCAGATCCTGTACCCACGTATACAACGTTTTCGTCTGATTCAGATACAGAAACAGCACCTATTGAGCCTACAGTAATTTGACCGTCAGATATGTTTTTCCATGTATTTCCAGCGTCTGTGGTCTTCCATACACCTCCTCCGGTAGTTCCCATGTAGAATGTGTAAGGTTTCGAGATAACTCCAGATATTGCTGTAGACCTTCCTCCTCTGTAAGGACCTGCAAATTTCCATTCTAAGTTCTCATATAACTCTTCGGTAAAGGTATTTTGAGATAAGGACTGATTTGGTCCTGCAAAAGTTAAAAGTAGGAGAGATGTTGTAAGTGTAAATAATTTTTTCATTTATGATTTTTTTTTTTCAATATACGTAAGAACTTTCAAAACATTTATTTTTTCTTTTTTTTTGTCTAAAATCTTATTTTAGTTTAATCTAAAAATTATATCATAAATCACTGTAAATCAATAATATATATAACTATATATAATCACTTTATTTAAAATAATTTTTGTGCGTAAAAAAGCGAAGAATTTGGTCTTTTAAAAGTATTATTTTCTCTCTCAGAAAATATTTCCAATGAGTAGACTGAAAGTTTCTTTAAAATATTTCTAAATTGGGTCATGGTCAGAGAAAATTGGGGAAGTAGGTTTGGTTTTATAATGGCAACCGCTGGTTTCGCCATTGGAATGGGAAATATATGGAGATTTCCATATATAGTTGGTGAAAGTGGAGGTGGTGCATTTATCATTGTCTATCTGCTCCTAACTGCGATTATTGGTGTCCCATTACTAACAGCAGAGGTCAGTCTAGGAAGAAAAGCTCAGTTAACACCTCTTGCCGGTATGAAGAAATTATCCTCACCAACTTCTTTCTGGAATATAATTGGTTGGGTAGAGCTCTTAACAACTATTATAATCCTTGGATTTTATCTCATGATAATGTCTTGGGTTACTGTCTACCTCAAAGAATACATTACTGGAGAGGCATTTTTATACGATTCCAGTACGATTCAGACACATTTTAATGAATTGCAGAGAGATCCAGGCACTCTAATAGTTTACTGTGCTGTCATATCTGGTATCATGGCTTTCGTAGCTGCCCGTGGTCTGCAGGGTGGTGTAGAGCTTGTTTCTAAGGTATTTATGCCTATCCTCCTTGTGATGTTTATCATCCTCGCATTTGGCTCAAATACATTTGAGGGCTCGTCAGAAGGTCTGTGGTGGTACCTCACGCCTGACTTCTCAAAAATTACATTTTCAGTCATTTTAGCTGCTCTAGGTCAGATATTCTTCTCCGTGGGAATCGCACTTACAGCAGGTTTCGTATTTGGTAGTTACCTCGACAGAAAAAATAGTGACATTCCTGGTAGTGTTGGAATTGTTGTCTTCTTTGATACCGCAATTGCAATTTTAGCTGGTCTTGTAATTTTCCCTGCGCTGTTTGCGTTTGGAATCGAGCCAAATTCAGGTCCTGGGCTGCTTTTTGTAACGATGGCGTCCCTATTTAAAGAGATACCATTTGGAATGTTTTTAGGTGGACTATTCTTTTTCCTAGTATTTATTGCAGCTTTCACATCCATAATTGGTCTTCTTGAGGCAGTTATATCAACGGCTATGGATTCATTCAAGATATCAAGGATGAAGTCTGTATTAATATGCGTATCCATGACTTTTATTCTCTGTGTACCAAATATTCTAGGTTTTAGTACTTGGAGTGAGCAACAAATTTTTGGTATGAGCATATTCGGATTCTTTGATTTTTTATCTGCCAAAATACTCCTGCCCCTAGGTGGTCTTCTAATATCAGTTTACGTGGCCCACATATGGGGTTTTAATAAGTTTATGGACGAGACAAACCAGGGTTCAGACAAGATAAAGGTAACCCCAATATGGGGCCCAGTTATGAAATTTGTTATACCAATTATTATCCTTGTTATCCTTGTCTACGGGCTTGCAGGAGAGAATTTAGCGTAAAATTAATATGTATGGAAAAGATAGATTCATTAAATCAGACAGCTGATTTTCACAGGTTATTTAATCACCCGATACTCGATAAGCCAACCATTCCTGATAAGAAGAGGTGTGGACTGAGAGTTGAGCTTATCTCCGAGGAGCTTAGGGAGCTCAAAGAAGCTATCGAAGATAACGACATAGTAGAGATAGCAGACGCCCTGTGTGACATCCAGTACGTCCTCTCAGGAGCAGTTCATGAGTTCGGTATGAGTGAGAAGTTTGTGAGGCTATTTAACGAGGTACAACGCTCAAATATGAGTAAGGCATGTGTTTCAGTAGAGGAAGCCGAGAAGACCATTGAGTGGTACAAAGAAGAGAAGGACACGGAGTGTTACTACGAAGAGAAAGACGGTAAATACCTTATCTATAGGACATCAGATAGGAAAACATTGAAATCAATCAACTACTCACCTGCAAACTTGAAGGACATACTTGAAGACTAGATATTTGTGTTCAGGTTATTGAGGTCAGAGAAGGACTTTCTGAGTCTCTCAATCATAGCATTTTCACCTTCTAGAAGCCACTTCCTAGGATCATAGTACTTTTTGTTAGGCTTGTCTTCACCCTCAGGATTTCCTATCTGTTTGTTGAGATAGGCCTGGTTCTTGGTGTGGTATTCGTTGACACCCTTACAGAATGCCCACTGCATGTCTGTGTCAAGATTCATCTTGACAGCTCCGTATCCAATTGCCTCTCTTATCTCGTTAGTGGAGGACCCAGACCCACCGTGGAAGACAAAGTTAATAGGGTTGGCCTCTGTGTTGTGCATCAGAGCAACATACTCCTGAGATTTCTGAAGAATTGTAGGTGTAAGCTTCACATTACCAGGTTTGTAGACGCCGTGTACATTACCAAAAGCAGCTGCAATCATGAAATTAGGGCTAATTTTCTTTAATCTGTCGTATGCGTAGTTAACCTCCTCAGGTTTCGTGTATAGCTTTGACTCGTCCACATCTGTGTTGTCGACCCCGTCCTCCTCACCGCCCGTGACACCGAGCTCGATCTCTATGGTCATGCCCATCTCGTTCATCCTCTCGAAGTAGGTGCAGCATATGTCGAGGTTCTCTTCTATAGGCTCCTCGGAGAGGTCTAGCATGTGTGAGCTGTAGAGAGGGATACCTTCCTTCTTAAAAAACTCTTCCCCTTCCTCCAGGAGTCCATCTATCCACGGAAGAAGATTCTTTGCGCAGTGGTCCGTGTGAAGGATTACGGGTACCTCGTACTCCTTTGCCATGAGGTGAACGTGGTAGGCCCCTGATATCGAGCCTGCTATTGCTGCCTTCTGGTTGGTATTGTCGAGGTGCTTTCCTGCGTAGAAGCTGCCACCACCGTTAGAAAACTGTATTATTACAGGAGCGTTGAGCTCCTTTGCAGTCTGTAAAACAGCGTTCACAGAGCTTGTGTTTACTACATTCACTGCAGGTAGAGCGAAATCGTTTTCGTTAGCGTAGTTAAGTAATTCTGTGACCTCGTCACCGTGAAGAACACCTGATCTAAATTTCATATCCTATTAGTTAGTTTTTTTGCAAGCTAGCCACATACATTATTTTTTCAAAGGATTTACGTAATTATGTACGTACAGCGATTTTGACCTGTTTAAGGCGTCAAATCTTATCTCGAGCTTTACCTGGTCGTCTTCCTGCATGGTTTCCTGACCCGTGCACTCTGGGTTGTGCCTTATGTAGTAATAGAATATTGTCTGGCTCCTCGTGAAGAGAGTCTGGTTCTCAGGTCTCCCGAGAATGTCAATAATCTCGTTCTGGTTATATCTCAGAAATTTTTCCTTGTTAACGTCTATGAGGGAGACCAACTCTATCCTCTCCCCAGCACAACCGTACTTATCCAGTACCCATGCCTGGTAGTCCATGCCCTCAACCTCTGGGAGGGTAGTAGAGCATGAGAACATAAAAATTGCAGAAATAAGAGAGATAGGTATGATTATTTTCATTACTTAAATTTAGATTATTTACAAATAAGATTATTATAACTTATCGATTAAAAAAATGTTTGGATGAAAGAAAATAAATGTTAACTTTGGGTTCCTTTTTTCTTATGGATTAAGGAGATATATAAACCACTAAACAACTTAGTTTGAAATTAAATTTCATTAATTTATTTCCTGCTACCATTGTATCTAATTTACACTCTTACAAGTGGATTATACTATTACTATTATTCACCAACTCATTACATGCTACAGACTACAACATAACAGTTACAGCATCGGGCAGTTCAGACTATATCTTTAACAGTAGTGGTTTATCTCTTACAGATTCAAATGATCCCGATTTAACCGTTAACGTAGGCGATAAGCTTATATTTGACGCGACCAGTAGCAGTCTGGTAACGCACCCTTTTGCGATAGTGAGTGCACTCAACGCATCAACCGGCTACTCCGCATCGAACCTTGTCTCGGGAGTGACTAATAACGCGCAGCAGGGAGTTACCATAACCTGGGACCTCACCGGAGTTACTCCTGGAGAGTACTTTTACATATGTGTCAACCACCAAAATATGGTTGGAACGATCACTGTCAGAGCTGCCTCAGCAGGTACTGATTCAGACGGCGACGGTGTTGCTGATGACGCTGACGTTGACGACGACAACGACGGAATTCTCGACGCAATAGAGGGTTCTAGTGATTTAGACGGTGACGGCATCATAAACAGCTTAGATCTCGACTCTGACGGTGACGGATGTAACGACGTGGTAGAGGCTGGTTACGGTGACATAGACGGCGACGGGTTGGTCGGTACGTCAGACGCTGACCACACGGCCGATGGTAAGGTGAAGAACGTTACCTATAAGTTTGAGAGTGAGATCGATGACTTGGATGGAAACGGAACAAAAGACTACCTAGAGAAAGGTTCTGACCTATCTAAAACATCTGACCCCACTAATGTCAACGTACTAGAGTACACGAACGTGACCTTCTCATCAGGTGGCCAGACTGTCGGTGACTTGGGAAGCATCTCGTACAGCTGGCAGATAACTACCGATAACGGTACGGTATGGAAAAATATTAGCACCTACACAACAGAGAACCCCTCACACGCGGGTAATTACTCTAACGAGACTACCACCACGCTCAAGATTGATTCTGTGGAGGCCTCTATGGACGGGTTCCAGTACAGGCTCCTCATGCAGACCAAAGCCTTCAAGTGCGACCAGGACGTAACCTCTAGTGCGGCCAAGCTATCTGTCTTTAAGCTTGACACGGACGAGGACGGTGTACCCGACGAGGATGACCTCGACGACGACAACGACGGTATATTAGACACGCAGGAAGGTGGAGAGACTCTGGACACAGACAACGACGGAATCCCTAACAGGATAGACACGGACTCTGACGGTGACAACTGCTCTGATGTCAGGGAGGCAGGCTTTGTTGACTCTGACTCTGACGGTAGGGTTGGTATCCCAGTAATCACTGTAGACGCCGATGGAAAGATATTATCTACTGGATCAGGAGCTTTCACTTATGACACACCTCTTGACGCAGACGGAAATGGCACCAAGGACTTCCTTGAAGCTGGGGGGGGAGTACAGTCTTACACTAACCCTGACGGCGTCATTACCACTGAGGGTCAGGAAGAAAAGTTCTCAGTAACTGTCACCTCCAACTCTACTGTATCCTACAAGTGGCAGAGGAGTACAGACAACGGGGCCACGTGGACTGACCTGACAGATAACACTGTTTACAGCGGAGTAGCTACAAGAGAGTTAACTATCTCTAGTGTGACTGTGGCCATGAACGGCGACCAGCTGAGGGTGGTGATGAGCACGCCGAGTTACTACTGTGCCGGCGACCTCACGTCCGCATCTGCACAGATTGTTGCCACAGAAGATTTTGACGGGGACGGGGTAGGAGACGACGATGACGTCGACGACGACAACGACGGTATCACTGATATACTCGAGGGAGATACCGACACGGACGGAGACGGCATCCCTAACAGGCTAGACCTCGACTCTGATAACGACGGTTGTAACGACGTGGTAGAGGCCGGATACATAGACGGTGACAACGACGGTATCGTAGGTGTCGCACCATACGATTTCACCGACGAGGGGAAGGTTAAGAATCAGATATATAAGATCAATGCCACACTTGACGACCTAGACGTCAACGGCACAAAAGACTTCCTTGAGGTAGGTACAGACCTCTCCAAGACACAGGACCCTACTAAGGTTACTACGATAGAGTACGCTAAAGTCACATTCACTGGTAACGGGGCTACTGTAGATAACAAGGGAACGATTACTTACGCGTGGCAGATAACCACTGACGAGGGTTCGACATGGACAAATATCACAAACTACATATCGAACAACCCTAACCACGACGGTGTGTACTCTGGTACGGACTCCACAGTCCTAACAATTGACTCAGTAGTCTCTGAGATGGATAAATTTGCTTACAGGCTCTACATGACCACTCCCGCGTACAAGTGCGATAAGGACGTCACCACAAACGACGCCGAGCTGAGAGTTTATAAGAAAGACACCGACTCTGATGGTGTCCCTGACGAGTTAGACCGTGACGACGACAACGACGGAATTAAAGACGTTGACGAGGGTGGAGACGAACTCGACACGGACGGAGACGGTATCCCTAACAGGATAGACCTCGACTCTGACGGAGACGGTTGTAACGACATTGATGAGGGTGGCCTCAGCACCGACGAGAACAGCGACGGGAGGGTAGGAATACCTATAATTAATGTCAACGCAAATGGTCTTGTCACCTCTTCCGGTATCGGATCGTACTCGTACGGCACGCCAGATGATCTAGATGCCAACGGTGTGTACGACTTCCTTGAGTCCTCTACTGCTGCCACAGTAACATCGAGTCCATCAGACGTGACTGTAAGAAATAATGGAAGTGCTATGTTCGTGGCCAAGGGTTCTTCAGACGGAAACCTGAAGTACACGTGGCAGGTGAGCACCGACGACGGAGACACCTTCACGGACATAGAGACATTTGACAACGTGGGTGAGCAGTCTGAGATAATGATAGTGGGTGGTGGAAATCCAAACTTTCATAATACCTACTACTCTTTCCTTGAGCTCTACGCGAACACAGACATCCCAGCGAATAAGTATGCTCTTTACCTTATAGATCAGGAAGGAAATGAAGTGGGCTACAAGATACCTAATAAACTCAACGCAGGTGACTTTGTCATGTTTGGTGAGAATAATCAAGGCTGGGTGAATTTCTTTGGAGGTAATGTAGGTAATGTCTACGAGGGAGACTTCAGGTACTACAGGGTGAATTACTTAGACAGCTACAACCAAGATTACAGGATAGAGATAAGAAGACATAGCGACGGTTTGGTTGTAGACTCCTACGGTGAGGACACAAACCCTCTCGGTGTAGATGCAGCATACCCCTGGGTGACTCCAAACGGTTACTTCAAGAGGAAAGACAACAGGTACGGTACCAACGAATTTAATATATCAGACTGGACTCTTTGTAGTGGGTGCCTCGACAACATAAAGAATGCGGACGCATCTACTCCATACCCGATTGAGAAGGTAGTACTCCCATCTACAGCACTCTACTCGGGAGTTAACGACGACACGCTTAAGATTAATGCTGTACCAAGAAAGTTCGACAGGTACCAGTACCGAGTCAAGGTACAAACAGCTAACCTAGCCTGTGATAACGGCTCCTTCTCAGCCGCAGCTGAGATTGTTGTTCCTCTTGACACGGACGGAGACGGTGTAGGTGACTCTGACGACCTAGACGCTGACAACGACGGGATACTCGACACGGAGGAGGGTAACTTAACAGAAGACTTTGACGGAGACGGGATTCCAAATTACCTCGACCTAGACTCGGACGGAGATGGTTGCCTAGACGTGATAGAGGCTGGATTTACAGATTCTGACGGCGACGGTATGGTCGGTGCGGGATCTCCCTCAGTTGACACTGACGGTAAGATTGTTGGCCACTCGTACGCGAACCCACAGGATCTAAACTCAAACAATGTGGATGACTTCCTTGAGGTCTCAGGCGAGGCCGGTATCATCTCACACCCAACCTCAGTACTCGTAGACGAGGAAGACGACACGATATTTGTATCAAGGGCGAGCCTCCAGACAAGGTTCATGCTCTTCCACCAAAACGAGCCAAATAACGGTTTATCTTCTCATTACGTGAAAATGATTACAAATACTGGCGTAAAACATGTAGGTTGGTATGACACCAGTCCCACGACTGCCCATACCATTGTTGTGGAGTTTGACTCTCTGATAGACAAGTCTATAGACGGTATGACCAAAATGTTCCAAAACAGTGGCCACACGTACTACTTCAGAAACAATGGCGTCAACTACGAGGATGCTGTGGCGTATGCTGAGGCTGCGGGAGGTTACCTCGTCGTAATCAACAACAGCTTCGAGGCAGAGCTTGTCAGAGAAGGTGTGAGGAAGATTAACTCAAATACACAGTTCTGGATAAACCACTACCGAGACCCTAACGCATCTGGCTACAATACTAGTAACGGTTACCTGGCGGGTGGATATGTCTCTGGGTACATACCAAATTCACAGATCAGCTACCAGTGGCAGGTTGGTGTCATAGGAAGTTCTGACACGACGTGGACAGACGTAACCAACGGAACCAACTACGCGGGAGCAGACAGCGACACACTGAGAGTGAAGGCGGCCCCAGCTAACTTTGATAAGAATTTATACAGGCTAAAAGCTACTCCGAAGTCTTTTGCCTGCTCAACAGGCCCAGCTTACTCTCTTGTAGCTCAGCTTACGGTGTCTTCAGACCCTGACGGTGACGGTATCAAGAATAGCCAAGACCTCGACGACGACAACGACGGTATCCTCGACACGGAGGAGGGTGGTGACGACCTCGACACGGACGGTGACGGAATACCAAACAGGCTCGACCTCGACTCAGACGGAGACGGGTGTAACGACGTAGAGGAGGCCGGATTCACCGACTCTGATGGCGACGGTAGGCTATGTAACGACACGAACTGTGCAGGAACTGACGGTAAAGTTACTGGTCACTCGTACGCGACACCAGCTGATGGCGACCTAACAGGTGTGGCCGACTTCTTGGAGATAGGAAATTCTCCTACAATAACCACTGACCTGTCCACATCTACTATCGCATCAAACGGTTCCTCGGTAAACTTAAATATCAACTCGACGATAGATGGAATTAAAAGCAACTCCTCCTACGCCCTAGACTGGAACACTAACGAGCCAAATAATAGTGGGGATTACGCACAAGTGTACATAAGTAATGCAAAGGTTGACGACGTCAATTACTCCTGGAACTGGTACGTTGTAGAGTTTAATTACACGAGAGACGACGAAATAAGTGGTTACACGAAACTTATGGACGACTACAAGGGCCACTCGTACTATCTAAGAGACAGCTACCAGAGGTACTGGACTACAGCAAGGACCGAGGCCGAGAGTCTTGGAGGTTACCTCGCTGTGATTAACGATAACGCTGAGCACACACTTATTTACGAGGCTGTTAAGGCAAAGAAAGGGACTAGTAGGAATTACTGGATAGGCCACTACCAAGACCGAACAAGTCCAGAATTTTTTGAACCTTCCGGTGGGTGGACTACAGTAACGTACCCTTCTGTAGTCAACTACACGTGGCAGGTGAGTAGCGACTCGACGAACTGGACCACGATAAACGCTGAAAATGATACTGTTACCTTTAGTTCTTCAGGCTCTGGGTCTAATTTATTTACAAATGGTAGCTTTGAAATTTGGGATGAAGGCACCGTCAATACCCCACCGACAAATTGGGATAACTTCTCTTCAGGCGGCATCGCACCAGATCGTTATCCACACCTAGATTCAAAACCGAGTTCTGCTTATGAAGGTGATTACTATGCACGATTTATCCATGGTGAGGGCCATAGTCAAAGTATTTCTACTAATATAGGAGACCAATATGAAATTGCTTTTTATCACGCGGCTGTTTCTGGAGGTTTTGGAGGTACTGCCAATGGAGGTGTCGATGTTTATGTTGACGGATCTCTTATTGCTTCCGCACCGAGTATTGATATAAGTGATGGATGGCAGAAGTTTTCAGTTAAGTTTTCCGCTACCAGTACAACCACCGTAGTAGGCTTTAGAGCGAATACAGCAGATCAATCACAGTCGGGTATGGATGCCTTAAGTGTTCAGGGGGTGGCTTCATCCACTACTGCCTACACAGGATACGGATCAAATTCTCTTACCATAAACCCAGTATCTGATGATTTAAATGGCTACCAGTACAGGGTAATAGCCTCAAACCCAGGATTTGCGTGTGCTGTCGCTGACACCTCAAATATCACAACGCTTGTTGTCAGGGATGATTTCGATCAGGACGGTATAAGAGATGAGATAGATGTCGACGACGACAACGACGGAATATTAGATACTTACGAGGGTGACGGAACCACAGACACTGACGGAGACGGAAACCCTGACTCGAGAGACCTCGACTCAGACGGAGACGGTTGCTACGACGTGGACGAGGCGTACGGAACCTCTACAGACAGAGACCCTAACGACGACGGTATATTTGGTGACGCTAACCCAACAATAAACTCTAACGGATCTGTTTCTGGTGCCTCTAGTACCGCAGGCCTAGACCAGGACGCAAACGGGGTCAGAGACTTCCAGGAGGCGGGTGCTGCGATCACAAGCCTGAGCTGTCCTGACGATATTGTGACTACAGAGGGAGCAAATATCAACATCATAACCTCTGCCTCGGGACAGGGAGAGACGACTGTAAGCTACAAGTGGCAGATTAGTGCAGACTCTACAAACTGGACTGATATAGGTGATGGTGAGCTTATGTTCATAGGAATGGGTCAGGCGTACAGATCGTCTTCAGATGAGGGTAGGCCTAAGTTCATCGAGCTGTTAGCACTCAAGGATATTACAAATCTTAACAAGTACAGAATCTACAACTACCAGAATGCTAACTCATCATACTCATATTCCCATGACTTGAGTGGTTCCGCACAAAAGGGTGATGTCATATTGCTATACTACAGCGAGACGGATTTTGAAAACTTCTTTGGTGTCGACATCACCGATTACGATAAACATTTTTTTATAGGTAACCTCATGAGGTATGGAATAAGGGGTGGAGACGATTCATTCACGCTAGTAGATGGTGCTAAGAACCAAGAAGAAGATATAGTAGACATGATAGGTAGGAAGGGTGAAGACGGGACTGGTAAGGCTTGGGACTACTACAGGGGTTGGATAAAAAGGAAGGCAAATAGATTACCAAGCAAGACATTCAACGAGTCTGACTGGCAGTTCTGTAAGGAGTGCTTCATGGAGGATGACGGCACATCATCAGCATTAAACTCTACAGCTAAGACACCTTACACAATAAATGACACTTACGTACTACCTCCTTCATTTGACGACTCAAAGGGAGACACGCTATCCATAACTAACATCAACGAATCCTTTAACGGGTACCAGTTCAGGGCGGTGGCAAGCACACCAGGTTTTGTTTGTGGAGAGAACGACACTACTTGCGCTATCACAGTAAGTGTAGTAGGTGACAACGACAGAGACGGTATCCCTGACGCCACAGATGTAGACGACGACAACGACGGAATCTTAGACTCTGTTGAGGGAGAAGACACTGACACAGACGGAGACGGTATAGTTGATAAATTCGACCTTGANTCNGACGGAGACGGATGTTTTGATGTTGACGAGGCTGGATTCACTGACGCAGACGGAGACGGGATACTGGGAACAGGAACACCTGAGGTCACAGAAACGGGGGGAGTGAAAGATCATCCATANACAACACCTCTTGACGGAGACGGAAACGGTACTGCTGACTACCTAGAGAAGGGATCATCTGTGACCATTACCAGCTACACTGACTACTTCCTCTCTGAGGGTAATGACACGGCCCAGTACGTTGTCAAACACTCAGCAAATGGTATAACCAAGGTACACTGGCAGGTATCAAAAGACAACGGTTCAAGCTGGAACGACATCAACGCTAGCGATAACGGAACTGCCTCAAGCGGAGACACAGAGGTATGTGTCAATTCTAACTGGGGCTCTTTCCCATGGAACTGGACAGGTGGCGTGCTTAACGATACCGTATCAAATATTGCGATTGGTAACAACGCAATCATTAAAGTTAACGAGAATACTAACGTTGACTGGGACGCTGGCTACCCTAAGATAGAGAATTCCGCCTTCGGTGGTATCACTACTCTAGGTCTGAGTCTTGACCCTAAGTCAGGATCAGGGGAGTCTGCNGTNACNACNANAGTATCATTCACNGGCGCGGTAAAGGGTCTGAGGATGTTGGTCACGGACATAGACTCGAAAACAAGTGGTTGGAAGGATAAGGTTGTTATCACATCCGACGCCGGAAACCCTACCGTAGAATCGTTAAATACTAACCCTACGTTCAGTACTAGCGGTAACACCCTGACCGCAAAAGACAACTCTGAGTCGACTGCAGATAACAGAGGTACTGCAAGGCTTACCTTCCCAGACGGAGTTACTGAGGTGACTATCACCTACTCAGACGTCTCGGGACTNACGGACCCAGACTCGAGGGGAATTGGTCTGTCTTTCGAAAATATATGTATCAANACTGGCTCATCCTCGTACTCTGGTGTATTTAACGACACACTTAACGTCTACGATATCAGGCAGGGCATGGACGACTGGAGGTANAGGGTCAGGATAACGACACCTGGTTTTGCATGTCACGACACAACCTTCTCTCAGCCNACAAGGTTGAACGTAAACGCAGACAACGACAAAGACGGTATAATTAACTCAATAGATTTAGACGATGACAACGACGGTATCCTTGACACAGAAGAGGGGGAGGGTGACCTAGACGGAGACGGCATAAAGAACAGGTTCGACCTCGACTCTGACGGAGACGGCTGTTTTGACGTTATAGAAGCTGGATTTACCGATAATATACTTGACGTGAACGCTGACGGNATATTAGGTGACAACAAGCCCTACACGGTAGATTCCCTTGGTAGGATAACCTCTGGACTNCTCGGAGACGGTTACACAACACCAAACGACATAGACGATAACGGTGTGAAAGACTTCTTGCAGCTGGGACAGAACGTCCTCAGTGCAGCACTGAACAACTCAAACCTTACCATGCTCTCGTCAGCAACTGGCTCTTTCACATTGACGGCTACTGTAGCGACGGGTGAGCTCATACTCTACCAGTGGCAGGAGAGTAGAAACGGCGGAACATCTTGGTTCGATGTGCCTGAGACAGACCCTTACTCTGGAACGAAGACAAATAAAT
The DNA here is from genome assembly GCA_002702205.1 of Flammeovirgaceae bacterium. Lineage (GTDB taxonomy): Bacteria > Bacteroidota > Bacteroidia > Cytophagales > MED-G16 > MED-G16. The sequence continues at coordinate 21,632 of NZYP01000037.1, forward strand.
TAACACTCACAAAACCTGACCCAAGCCTTACGGGGTACAAGTACAGGGTGATGCTAACCATACCATCATTTGTCTGTGCGACTGTGCCACTTAACCTTGAAGGTGACCTCATTGTGTACCCAGACAACGACAAGGACGGTGTGAGGGACGCTGTTGATCAGGACGATGACAACGACGGTATCCTAGATACATACGAGGGAACTGGAGACGAAGATAATGACCAGGACGGCATACTAAACAGGTTCGACTTAGACTCTGACGGAGACGGGTGTCTTGACGTGATTGAGGCTGGATTCCTCGACGCTAACGGAGACGGTATCATAGGCCCTGACCACGTAGACTCAGTATTTCTTGACTCTCTCAACTCACTTGGATCCAAGGCAGTCTCTACCAGCGGTAGGGTCAACGGATTTGGTGGATACAGCGTCCCTAAAGACCTTGACGGCAATGGGATATATGACTTCCTTGAGGAAGGTGGAGAGATTACAGCCGTAGAGTGTCCAGACTCATTGACTGTAGATGAGTTCGGTACCGCTATTTTCAACGGTTCGGCAACATCCATAGCAACATTAGACTACCAGTGGGAGATAAGCAAAGACACCGGAAAGACATGGTCCGACATAACAGATTCAGGTCTTATGTTTGTAGGACTGGGACAGGCATACAGATCTTCTTCAAATGGGGGAAGGCCGCAGTTTATTGAGATTATAGCCACAAAAGACATAGAAGATTTATCTCAATATAGAGTATACAATTACCGCGACGGAAGTAATTCCTATTCATATTATAAAGAATTGACTGGCTCCTTGAAAAAGGGTGAAAAGGCATTGTTATATTATGACTACTGGCAATTCTACTATTACTTTGGTTACTACCCAACTACATCAGGAGGTCAGTCGGCACAGTACGCAAGAGTATTTGATGTTGGTAGCCTTCTAGAATATGGTATGAATGGAGGAGACGATGTGTTCCAGATAATTTACAACAACGAAGACGGAAACCCAGGTTGGGATCTAGTAAACGACGTCGTCGATGTTGTGGGAGTCAAGGGTGAGGACGGTACTGGAAAAGATTGGGAATATTACAGAGGATGGCTCAAGAGGAAAGCAAACAAATTTTCATCTAAAACCTTCAAGGTAAACGACTGGATAACGTGTAAGGACTGTTTCGGTACCTCTGTTGTTAATGGTACCGCTTCCACTAAGTACGTTTTAAACGACTACACCACGAACCAGACTGGTAACGGTAGCACCTCTGCTACTCTCACTCTTAGTAATATGACTTACGACGACTACCACGGAGCACTTGTCAGGGTGAAAGTATCTGCCCCATCATTTGCATGCGGTGAGGACACGGTAAGTTGTTCTGCCAAGATAACAATTAATCCTGTCGACACTGACGGTGACGGCGTCCCTGACAGGGAAGATGGCGACGACGACAACGACGGAATTTTAGATGCCGACGAGGGTGGTGAGAACGAAGACACCGACGGCGACGGTATACCAAACAGGATAGACCTAGACTCAGACGGTGACGGATGTAACGACGTTATAGAAGCTGGATTCACAGATGATGACGATGACGGAATCATCGGCTCTGGTTCACCAACGGTTGACGAGACAGGTAAGGTCACAGGTCACACATACGACACCCCGGCAGACAAGGACGGAGACGGAACCAAGGACTTCCTCCAGGTAAGTACGCAGGCAGTTGTTACAACACACCCAATCGATGTCATTAGACAGGGTGGTGACGATGCAGAGTACTACGCTGTTGTCACGGGAGATGCCACGATAACGTATCAGTGGCAGTACAGCGACGACGATACGTTGACATGGAAAGATTTAACCGATGGCGGTACCTACGCTGGTGTCACCACTAACACGCTTAAACTGACTGCTGTCACAGAAGATATTGACGGGTACTACTTCAGGCTCAAGGTAACTACGCCAGCACTAGGCTGTGCCGAACCTGTATTTACTAATGCTGCAATGTTAACAGCAAAAGACGACTCGGACGGAGACGGTATACCTAACACAACTGACCAAGACTCTGACAACGACGGTATATTAAACCTCGCAGAAGGTGGTAACAACGTGGATACTGACAACGACGGAATCCCTGACTTCCTCGACCTCGACTCTGACAACGACGGCTGCTACGACGTTCAGGAAGCTGGACTTAGTGACCCTGACGGAGACGGAATACCTGGCACAGGTACACCAGAAATTATAGCAGGTGTGGGTCTTGTTGTCGGAAATAACTACAGTGTTACCGACGCATACGACGCTGACGACAACGGGGTATATGACTTCAAGGAAGCAGGTGGAGGCATCACATCAATAACTAACCCTGCAAATGTTGTGTCATCCCAAGGAAAGAAAGAAACATTCACCGCCTCAGGTACTGCTACCTCTCAGATTGCATTCCAGTGGCAGGTGAGTACTGACGCAGGAACTACCTGGGTTGATGTCACTGACGCAGGTGCCTACACGGGATCCAGAACAGCGACCCTTACCATCGACCCTATAAGCACAACAATGAATAGTAACAAGTACAGGGCTGTCATCAGCACACCTGGATTTGCCTGTGGTGAGAACGACACTACATTGTCGGCAAGGTTAATTGCCTTACCTGATAACGACGGAGACGGAATCCAAGACCTTGACGACGAGGACGACGACAACGACGGTATACCAGACATAGAAGAATTTATCGACGACGCTGACGGCGACGGAATACCTAACTCCTTTGACCTCGACTCGGACGGAGACGGATGTCTTGACGTCATAGAGGCTGGTTTCTTAGACCCTGACGGAGACGGTATCTTGGGAGATTCTGTGGACACAAACGGAGACGGTATCAAGGACGCAGCGGCAAACGTTAACTCTAGCGGTAGGGTCACCTCAGGCACTGGATACTCTACGCCACACGACATAGACGGTAACGGAGTCAAAGATTACTTAGAGAGCGGTAACCAGGTTGTGATTGATCTCCAACCTAACGCGGATAATAACATCTCTGAATTCAGTGACCTTGAGTTAGTTGTATCTGCTACCTCAGAAGGCACAAACGCATTCCAGTGGCAAATCAGCGACGACTGCGAGACGTGGACAGACCTTATCGAGTCACCAGATCTTATAATATCGG
>NZYP01000038.1 GCA_002702205.1 Flammeovirgaceae bacterium
TGGGAGGTATGATATGAATCTATCGTCCTCACTTAATGGAAATAACAAGTCTAAGTTTTTTGTAGCTGTTCCAGCAGCTTTATAATTTAATACAACACCTTTTGGAATTCCTGTTGTTCCTGAAGTATAAATAATTGTAATGATATCTTCAATCTCTATAGATGGAAGTTTTAATTCAGCTTTTTGATCAACAAGAATGTCATCCCANTTTTNAAAATTACATTCAAGGCCGTAATAACCAAAATCAATTTTTTTGATTTTTTTTGGAATATTTTTCTTTATATCNTTCCAGTCACTNTCCTCTAATTTACCAATGAATATTAACTCGGATTCGCTGTGTTCTAAGATATACTTTGCTGTTTCTCCATTTACATTTGCGTATATTGGAACTGATATATTTCCACTCATCATAATTGCCAAATCAGCAATTATCCAATGAGCACAATTTTTTGAAAGAATTGCAATTTTTGATTTTTTGGGGAGTTTGAGGCTGTTTATATAGTTACACATTTTACGTGCCTCAAAACCAACTCTTTCCCAAGTGAACTCTATGTATTTTCCATCTATAGGTTGNACTAGGAAAGTATCTTTTCCTTTCTTTTTCTCCCAATTAAGAAAATTTTCGACTGGGGTTTTTAAGTAATTATTCATAATTTCAAACTTTTTATATTGCCCATGTTTTTCCTATTTCTCCAAATGGAACACATCCTCTATAATCACCTAATACAACGGATGGTCCATTATATTTGAGTACTTGAGTAGCTCCGACTTCGGTAAGAAAATATGATTCAATTATTAATTTTTTAAATGACATATATATTTTTCTAATTTTTTTATTTCTTTTCATTTTTTGTATAGAATTTAATAGTGAGGTCTTTTCGGATAAAGTCAGATCATAGTATGAGTTTTCAAATAAATAGGTTTTGAATGTATTAAGGTCATCCTTAAATTTATTTATGTCATCTTCGTCATATACATTAAAAACATATTTTTCGATTTCTTTAGGAACACTGAGAGCAACTGCACCAGGAAATTCAGTATTTGGTATTACGGTATTGGACACTTCTGTTAAAAAAAACGCATTTTCAATTTCTAAAAACTCTGGAACCCAGTTTAATTCTTGATCAGGACTAGTACAAGAATTTATAAGTAATGTTGAACTGGGGATAATAAGGCTTCCACATACAAATGAAGATATAGCTTTAATCGATTCTCTTCTTTTCATTATAAATTTCTTTTTTTAAGTTCATTGATAGCATAATTTGCTGCTCTTGCTGTTAAAGCCATGTAAGTTATTGAAGGGTTAACACAACTTGCAGATGTCATACATGCACCATCAGTTACAAAAACATTTTTTGCTGAATGAACTTGATTCCATTTATTTAGAATAGACGTCTTAGGATCTTTACCCATTCTAGCCGTACCCATTTCATGGATGCCATTTCCCATACTATACTTATTATCATATCCTTTTATATTCTTAAATCCACACAGTTCTAACATTTCTGCAGCTGAGTTTTTCATATCTTCCCTCATCTTTTTTTCATTTTCTTTTATCTCCGTTTCAAAAACAACAGTAGGCATTCCCCACTTATCAAGTTTATTATTGTCTAGATACATTCTATTATTATGATATGGCAAAATTTCTCCAAATCCGAGTAAATTCATTGTCCAACCTCCAGGTGTAGAAGCACTTTCAAGCAGATTTTCTCCAGTAAATGCTGCTTCTCCAGAATTTGCCCAGCCACCTCTTATTGCACCTCCCTGGTACCCAAAACCTCTTAAATAATCCATCTTTTCATCTCCTAAATTTCTAAATCTGGCAAGATATCCATTTGCTGGTCTATTTCCGTGATAATAATAATCCTCATACCCATCTATTTGTGCTCTAGCACCAGCCTTGAAATGGTGATCCATAATATTATGTCCTAACTCGCCACTATCGTTACCAAATCCATTGGGAAATCTTCTTGATTTTGAGTTCAACATGATAAGTGTTGAATTTATAGTTGAAGCATTTAAAAATATTATTCTAGCATAATACTCTTTCATCTCAAGAGTTTCACTATCAAGGACTCTAACTCCTGTTGCTTTATTCTTCTCATCATCATATATTATGGAGTGAACAATGGAATTTGTTTTTAAAGTCATATTTCCTGTAGCTTCAGCTGCCGGTAGAGTTGATGAATTAGAACTAAAATATGCTCCGTATGGGCAACCTCTTATACATAAGTTTCTGCTCTGACACTTTCCCCTTCCATTGTGATTTTTTGTAATATTAGTCACTCTCCCAGAAGTATAAGTTCTTCCGAGTTTATCAAATAAATCCTTTTTAAAATCTTTCTCAACACAATTCATATCAAGGGGCGGTAAAAAGTTACCATCTGGTAATTGTGAAAGCCCTTCCTTCCTACCGCTTACTCCAATGAAATTTTCAACATAACCATACCATTTATCAATATCTTCATATCTTATCGGCCAGTCTATTCCTACACCCTCTTTTGCATTAGCTTCAAAGTCAATTTTACTCCATCTGTAAACATGTCTACTCCACATAATTGATTTTCCGCCGACGTGGTAACCTCTAATCCAATCAAAAGCACCTTTTTTTTCGTTGTAGGGTTGATCAGAATCTTTTACCCACCAGTGTTTTGTAGATTGCTTTAATGTATATCCAGGTCTAAGCTGAACCTTATAATCCTTCCTCTCATTAGCTGTGAGTTGATCTCTGTAGGGAAGTTCCCACGAATGTTTATTCATGGTTGGATAATCTTTAACATGTTTTACATCTCTTCCTCTTTCTAAAACTAATGTTTTGAGTCCTCCCTGAGTAAGTTCCTTTGCTGCCCATCCGCCGCTAATACCTGTTCCAACAACAATAGCGTCAAAGGTATTTTTTTTTATAGAATCTGAGTTAATATTCATTTGCTGTTTAGTCATGTCAATATTAATTAAAATATTTTTTTAATAAAAAATTAATTTTAATACATTATTGTTAACTTAAAAATTAATGCAAACTTTTTACTTATATATTCTAATATCATTACACCCTTTTTACATAAGTACTTCTGAAATATTTTTAAAAGAAGACAATCACGATATAAAAATCAAAATTTTTAGAGATGATCTTGAAGATGGTCTTAGATTATTTTTTGATAAATCAATTTCAATNGATTCTGAGATAAAATTAGAGAAAAGATCGAACCATATAGATACCTACATCAAAGATAAATTTCAAATAAGTATAAATAAATCAGAAATAATTCCTTCAATTGATAATTATAGTCTTNTTAATGATTTAGTTGAAATATATTTATCCTTNAAGACAAAAGGTGATATCGATAATATCAAAGTTTATAATAACATCTTATTTGATGTATTTCAAGTTCAGAAAAATGTTGTTTTGATAAACTTTAAAAACCAAACTCAGTCTCACATTTTTTCTTTTTCTGATAGAGAAAAAACTTTTACTTATTAAAAAGTTCAATTAAAGATTCAGTACTNACTTTAACTCCAGTCCTTATCGAGTTTTCAATATCTGGATAATAGAATGGAGAATGTAAAGCTGGTAAAGCGTACTCACCAGTATTGTACTTATCCATTCTTTCTTTAGGAACAGTACCTAGCCAGTACATGGCGGTTGGAATATCTTCTTTAGTACTTCCATATCTAGCAAAATCTTCACCTACCATTTGCGGTTCGACAGTAACGACATTTTCTTTACCAATTAATGAGTTAGATACATCTGTCATTATATCAATAAGCATTCCATCATTAAAATTAGCTGGTGTAGATTGGTCTCGCATTACGATTTTAGGCCATCTTGACTTATCAAGTCCCATGGATGCAGCTATTCCGTCGCAAATTTCTTTAATTCTTTTATGAATTAAGTTTCTAACCTCTTCCTTATAGGTTCTTATTGTTAATTGAAGACTAACTTCGTCAGGTATAATATTATGTTTTGTNCCTCCTCTTATTGAGCCTACAGTTATTACCGCATCATCTAATGGATTCAAATTTCTACTTACAATGGTTTGTAATTCCATAACAATCATGGATGCAGTTACAATGGGATCTATTGACATGTGAGGTGCAGCACCGTGGGATCCTTGTCCGAATATTTTAATATCTACAGATTCAGTATTTGCCATAATATAACCTTTCCCAAATCCAACTTTTCCAGCAGGAATTGTAGGGGAGGCATGAAGTGCAATTCCNTAATCAGGCACAGGATATTTCTCATAGAGTCCAGCATCTAACATCATTGCAGCTCCCGCTCCAATTTCTTCAGCTGGTTGACCTATCATCACTATCGTTCCATTCCAATCATCTTTCCTCTCCACCATAGCTCTTGCAGTACCAGTCCATACTGTCATATGCATGTCATGTCCACATGAGTGCATTGTGCCAACATCATTACCATCAAAATTTTTAGTAATAACTTTACTTGCATATGGAAGACCTGTTTTTTCTTCCATTGGAAGTGCATCCATATCTGTTCTGTATAATATAGTTGGTCCATCACCATTTTCCAGAAGACCAACAATTCCGTATCCTCCAAAATTTTCTTCAACNTCAAAACCAATTTTTCTTAATTCNTTGGCCANCTTTATTGAAGTTTCTTTTTCCATTAATGATATCTCTGGGTTTTTGTGTATATCAATATATAATTCTTTAAGGTATGGAATATCAGACTCTACAATATCCTCAAACTTATTGTTTTTTGATGTGAAAGAGAATGTGAGAAGTAGCGGTAATATGTAAATAATATTTCTAATCATAATTCTTTAATTTTAATATTACGATAATAAACTTTTGTATCATGATCCTGTAATGCAATTGGACCTTTTTCGGTTTTAGCAAAACCCTCCCATGTCTTAAATTTAGAATTTTCAATCATTTCATCCCATTCCTTACCTCTCAATGTAAAGGAAGAAACATCTTTCCCATTAAGATTAACATTACCAATATTTTTTTTATANTTAATTTCAATTACATANTTATTCCATTCCCCTGTAGGATTTGCAGCTAGCATCGAGGGTTTTACCATGTCATATACTGATCCATTCATATGTTTACGATTTTCCTTATCTCCACTGTAATAATATTCATCATCAATAACTTGAATTTCAGGGGCTGTCAAGTANGGAACAGAGTATTTAGGATCTTCATTTAAAGCCCAGAAAATTCCACTATTACCGCCTTTATCTACTTTCCATTCTAATGANAAAATAAAGCTGTGGTAATGCTTATTAGAAACAAGACCATTATTCTTTTTATCGGAAGGGTCTAATACATAGACATTATCCTTTGATTCCCATCCCTCTACTGAATTAGATAAATAGGTATGCCAATTTTCAGATATATCTTCTGAGCTTAGATCTACCCACTTTGACTGATTATTAAAAAACATAAATAAGACTAGAATTAAATTCATTATTTAAAGATATAAAATAATTTTAATTTAGGAACTTGATTATTTTCTTGAACACTTCTTTTTTCTCTAAGTCATTATGAGGTTCGTGATAAACTCTATTGAAGATTATTTTTTGATTATTTTCTATTAATAAACTCAAGATATCAACACTTTCGCTTGAAATAATTTTGTCATCTGATCCGTGGTACAGTAATGTCTTTATTTTTATTCTGTTAGCTCGTTCTTTTACTAGTTTTATTTGTTTATTTATCTCAGAATACAATCTAAAAGAAATTCTGTCATGAACAAGTTGGTCGTTACTATATTTAGAGTTGATCTCATTATCTTTTGTTAATTCATTGATATTGATTCTATTATTAAGTCTAAAACTTGGAATTATATTTACTAGAACTTTTTGAATTCCAATAAGATATTTTGGCACTTCTAAACCTAATTTTATCCAAGGGCTGGATATTATTGCTGAATCTATCTCCTTACTTTCACGATTAATTAGGAATGATAAAGATATCAATCCTCCTAAGCTATGACCAAATAATTTTATGGGTATATCTAAATTTTCTTTTCTTACATGTATAAGTACATCTTCTAAAGTATCTAAGTATTCATCAAATTTTTTAATATGACCTTTCCTTCCATAACTTTTACCGTGCCCCGGTAGATCAAATGAATATAAACGTAATCTCTCATTTTTTAAATACTCTGAAAAAACCTCGTATCTACCAGAGTGTTCACCTAACCCATGAACCATGAGTAAAGCATGATTAGATTTATTTGGTGTCCAACTTCTTACTAAGATTTTTTTTCCAAATCTTGAAGTTATTTTCTTTGATAACGATTTCATATTACGAGAAAGCAGGTATTCCCGTTATTTCATTCCCAAGAATCAAAAGGTGAATGTCATGAGTTCCTTCGTAAGTTATAACAGATTCTAAATTCATCATATGTCTCATCATTGGATAGTCGCTCGTAATACCCATACCCCCATGGATCTGTCTTGCTTCTCTTGCTATTTTTAATGCAATCTCTACATTATTTCTTTTGGCTAAAGATATTTGAGCAGAACTAACTTTTCCTTTATCCATTAATGACCCTAATCTCCAACAGACAAGCTGAGCTTTTGTAATTTCAGTGAGCATTTCTGCTAACTTTTTCTGAATTAGTTGAAAAGATGCAATTGGTTTTTCAAATTGTTTTCTTTCTAATGAATATTTTTTTGCGTGATAGAAGCAGTCCATTGCTACACCTAATGCTCCCCAAGCTATTCCATATCTGGCCTTGTCTAAACACCCCAAAGGTGCACCTAGGCCATCTTTATTTGGTAATAAGTTTTCTTTTGGTACTTTAACATTATCAAATACTAATTCCCCAGTTAAGCTAGACCTTAGAGACCATTTGCCTCCAGTTTTAGGAGTAGAAAATCCCTCCATTCCTCTCTCTACAATTATACCTTTAATTCTTTTATTTTCATCCTTAGCCCAAACAACAGCTATATCGGCTATAGGAGAATTTGATATCCAAAGTTTTGCTCCATTAAGTAGAAAATAATCTCCCTTATCTTCTAGTTTTGATATCATCCCTCCAGGGTTTGAACCATAATCGGGTTCAGTTAAACCGAAGCATCCAAGCATCTCTCCTGTGGCAAGTTTTGGAAGGTATTTCTTTTTTTGCTCCTCAGAACCATAGGCTTCAATGGGATACATTACCAAAGAGCTTTGAACAGATGCTGTTGATCTCATTCCAGAGTCACCCCTTTCAAGCTCTTGCATAATTAGTCCATAAGAAATATTATCTAACCCACCTCCACCATAATCTGGGGAAGTATTAGGTCCAAATATGCCAGTCTCTCCCATTTTTTTGACTATATCAGTTGGGAAATGATTTTTTTCATACCATTCTTCGATATTTGGAATTATTTCTTGATTAACAAACTGTCTAATAGAATCTCTAACAAGTTTGTGTTCTTCAGAAAAGAGGTCATCTAACTGATAAAAATCTATTGCTTCAAAACTTTTGATATTGTTCATATTGTACGTTACAATATTATATAAAATTTTATTATCAACACTAAAATATTTTATTTGTCTTATCATTTTTATTTACAATAAATAGCTTTATATGCTATTAAAAATGGGTTTTTTTGATTATTTTTACTTATAAACTTCTAAACTCATCATGTCAGAAAATTCAGCAAAAAAAAATAATTATTCAGCAGGTAATATACAGGTTCTTGAAGGTCTTGAAGCCGTAAGAAAGAGACCTGCTATGTACATAGGTGATGTAGGAAAGAAAGGCCTCCATCATTTAATATGGGAGGTAGTGGATAATTCCATTGATGAGGCACTTGCTGGTCATTGTGATGAGATAACTGTTATAATTAATAATGATAATTCAATAACTGTTAATGATAATGGTAGAGGTATTCCGACAGGAATGCATCCTAAAGAAAAAAAATCAGCTTTAGAGGTTGTAATGACTGTACTTCATGCTGGAGGTAAATTTGATAAAGACACTTACAAAGTTTCGGGTGGTTTACATGGAGTGGGTGTTTCTTGTGTGAACGCCTTATCAGAAAAACTAAAGGCTACTGTCTACAGAGAAGGAAAAGTATTTGAACAAGAATATCAAAGAGGCATACCAGACTATGATGTTAAAGAAGTTGGCAAGACTGAAAAGAGAGGAACTTCAGTAACCTTCTCACCTGATAAAGAAATATTTACCGAACATGAGTACAAATATGACACAGTTGCAACAAGATTAAGAGAATTATCATTCTTGAATGCTGGTATTAAAATTTTTCTTGTTGATGAGAGAGAGACTGATGAAAACGGTGAAAAAAAGAAAGAAACTTTCTTTTCCGAAGGTGGATTAGTTGAGTTTGTTAACTATTTGGATGGTTCAAGAGAAAAATTAATTCCACCAATTTATATGGAAGGTAAGAAAGAAAATGTGCCAGTTCAGGTAGCATTATCTTATAATTTATCTTATTCTGAGAATGTTGTCTCATATGTTAATAATATAAACACTATCGAGGGAGGTACACACGTGGCTGGGTTTAGGAGAGGTTTAACAAGGACATTAAAATCTTATGCTGAAAAGTCAGGATTGTTAGAAAAAGTTAAAGTAGACATTACTGGTGATGATTTCAGAGAAGGACTTACCGCAATAATTTCAATAAAAGTAGCTGAGCCTCAATTTGAAGGTCAGACTAAAACTAAACTGGGAAATTCAGAGGCTATGGGTGCAGTTGATGTGTGTGTAGGGGAGATGTTAGGAAATTTTCTAGAAGAAAACCCTAAAGAAGCAAAACAAATTATTTCTAAAGTAATTCTTGCAGCCCAAGCAAGACATGCGGCAAGAAAAGCCCGAGAGATGGTGCAGAGGAAAAATGTTTTGACCGGAACAGGACTACCTGGAAAACTTGCAGACTGCTCAGAAAAAGATCCATCACTATGCGAGATTTATGTTGTAGAGGGAGATTCAGCTGGTGGTTCAGCAAAACAAGGAAGAGACAGAACTTTTCAGGCAATTCTCCCACTAAAAGGAAAGATATTAAATGTTGAGAAAGCACAAGAGCATAAAATATATGATAATGATGAAATTAAGAACATTATAACAGCACTTGTGGTTAGGTTTGGTACTGAGGAAGATGAAAAAGAGCTAAACCTTGAAAAACTTAGATACCACAAGGTCATTATCATGACTGATGCTGATATTGATGGTAGCCATATTAGAACTCTTGTATTAACTTTTTTCTTTAGGTATATGAAACCTCTAATTGATAAAGGCTTTTTATATATAGCTCTTCCACCGCTTTATCAAATTTCTAAAGGGAAAAAAAGTGAATATGTTTGGTCAGAGGATGAGAAAGATAAGGTAGTAAAAGAAATGGCTAAGGACGGTAAAGAGTCATCTGTAAATATTCAGAGGTACAAAGGTCTTGGTGAAATGAATCCTGAACAGTTATGGACTACGACTATGGATCCATCACAAAGATTATTGAATAAAGTTACTATAGAGTCAGCAGCTGAGGCAGATGTATTATTTTCTAAATTAATGGGTGACGAAGTTGCTCCTAGAAGAGATTTTATTGAAAAAAATGCCAAATATGCCAATGTCGACGTTTAAAATTACTTTTTTTTTCTTTTTTTTTCTTTTTTCAGAAAATACCTTTTCTTATTGGCAACAAAGAGTTGATTATAAAATAAAAATAAAATTTGATCATAAAAATCATCAATTTGAAGGTGAGCAAAAAATATTCTACCAAAACAACTCAAATGATACCTTAAATAAGGTTTTTATTCATTTATATTTTAATGCTTTCCAACCTGGTAGTATGATGGATGTAAGAAGCAGATCTTTGCCAGATCCAGATAGAAGGGTAATGGATAGGATTTCAAAATTATCTAAAAATGAAATTGGATTTCATCAGATTAATAAAATACAGCAAAACGGAAAAGATTTAAATCATCATATACAAGGAACAGTTCTGGAAGTTGATTTAAATCAATCACTGCTACCAAACCAATCAACTGATTTCTATATAGAATATTTTAGCCAAGTTCCAGTTCAGATTAGAAGAAGCGGGAGAAATAGTAGTGAGGGAATTGATTACTCTATGGCACAATGGTTTCCTAAAATAGCAGAATATGATAAAAAAGGGTGGCATGCTCACCCCTATATTGCAAGAGAGTTTTATGCTCCATGGGGAAATTTTGATGTTACTATTAACATGCATGAAAAATATATAATTGGAGCAACAGGAAAACTTGTATCAAAAATAAAAGAGGGCAACTACAATAAATGGAATTTTAAAGCTGATAATGTTCATGATTTTGTATGGGCAGCTGATCCAGATTACAGGCATGATATTCTAACAGTTCCAGATCAAGATTTAGAACTTCATTTCTATTACCAACCAAATTCAGAAGAAATGATTAAGAACTGGGAAAGGCTTCAAGAGCATACCGCTAAAGCATTCAAATATTTTAGTAAAACATTTGGTAAATATCCATACTCTAAATATTCTGTAATTCAGGGTGGTGACGGAGGAATGGAATACCCGATGGCTACCTTAATAACAGGAGAAAGGTCATACCCAAGTTTATTATCAGTTACAATTCATGAGGCATTACACTCATGGTATCAAATGATTTTAGGAACAAATGAGAGCTATTATGCTTGGATGGATGAGGGATTTACTTCTTTTGCTCAAAATATAACTCAGTATGAGTTATTTAATGATATTTATGATCTTGATCCAATAAATCCTCTGATAAATTCTTACGATAGATACCTTAAGTTTCTTGAAGATGATATAGAGGAGCCACTTACTACTCACTCAGATCATTTTTCAACTAATCGTGCCTATGGAGTTGGTTCTTATACTAAGGGTTCAATATTTTTGAGTCAATTAGGGTATATTATTGGAGATGAAATATTATATAAAGGTTTGAGAAGATATTATAATGAGTGGAAATTTAGACATCCTGATAAGAATGATTTTATAAGAATTATTGAAAAGGAAAGTGGCTTAGAATTAGACTGGTATCTTGATTACTGGATTGGAACAACACATAAAATCGATTACTCACTTGAGCTCGTTAATTCAAATAGAGATAAAATTACTCTTGACATAAAAAAAATAGAGAATATGCCTATGCCTATCGAACTTGAGGTCCATTATAGTGATAACACAAAAAAAATTATTTATATACCGTTATCGATTATGAGAGGAGAAAAAAAATTTAAATCTGAGGAGAATGTAATCATAATGTCTGATTGGGAATGGGTAAATGATTCATATACAATTATGCTAGATATTAAAGAAAAACTAATCAAATCAATTACAATTGATCCCAAAAAAAAGTTGGCAGATTATAATAGGAAAAATAACTTTTTGGAAATAAATTAATTTATTATTTAGTGGAATTATTTGTTAAGAAATTTATCTATTATTTCTTTAACTTCCTCCTCAGTTATTTTTTCAATAGTCATTTTATATTTTTCTAGAGTATCTTTTGGAAAACCAACAAATGGTTTCTTCTTCTTTTGTTGGAATATTTTACCATATTCTGAACCCCTAACTGCTAATATATATGGTGGTTTACCATATTTACCAGTTCTAATTTGAATACTACCATCAAAGAATTCTTTTAAGATATCTTTAGATTTTTCTATTGGTGTACTAATTATTTCTATCAATTGATCTTTTGTTAATAATTTAGGCTCTGGATATTTTTCTTTACTAATTCTGAAGTTTTTCTCATTATATCTCAAGTAAAACCCATACCTTCCATTTTTTAATTCAATGACACCATCTTCATATTCTACGTTTACAAGTTTATCATCCTCATCTTTTTTATTTATAATAGATATAGCCTCATCAATTGAAATATGTTTAATTAATTTATCATATGGGATATTGCAATATTTTGGAAAACCTTCATCTGGATCCTCTTTCTCACCTATTTGAATTACTGGCCCAAATTTAGCAATCCTTGCTTTCATTACCTTGCCATCATATTCACCAAGATCTCTTTCAAGTTGATATCTTTCTTCAGGGACATTACTAGATAAATCAGAAAATCCAGTATAAAACTCCTTAAGCATTTCATTCCAATTTTTTCCATTGAAGGCAATCTGATCTAATTGACTTTCAGTTTTTGCAGTAAAAGAGTAGTCCATGAAACTTGATATGAAATTTTCATTAAGAAATTCTGTAACAAACATTCCCATATTTGTAGGATATATTTTATTCTTTTCGAATCCAGTTTTCTCTTTTTTAATTTCAGATAATATTTTATTATTTTCTAAAAGCAGCTCTCTACTATCTATAATTTTACCATCCCTTTCCTCCTTGATGACATATTCTCTCTCTTTTATTTTTCTGACGGTCTCTGCAAAAGTAGAAGGCCTTCCTATTCCAGAATCTTCCATTTTTTTAATTAAGCTTGCTTCAGAATACCTAGGCGGATGTTTTGTGAAAACTTCCTTCGATAAAATATTTTCAATTTTGATTTCAGTTTTTTCTTCAAGTTTTGGTAGAAGTTTGGATTTATCTTCAAGTTCATTGTATAACCTTAAGAATCCATCAAATACTAGAACCTCTCCAGTTGCCTTGAAAGATGTGTCATCTACTAAATTAATTTTGACAATAGTTCTCTCGAACATCGAGTCAGCCATTTGAGATGCAAGTGTTCTTCTCCATATGAGATTATATAATTTTTTTTCAGTTTCAGACTTACCAGCATTTTCGTTAGACAGATTTGTTGGTCTAATTGCCTCATGAGCTTCCTGAGCATTTTTAGATTTTGTCTTATATACTCTTTTATTATGGTATTTTTTTCCAAAATTTTCATATATAATTTTTTCAGCACTGTTTAATGCTTCTTCTGATAGATTAACAGAGTCTGTTCTCATATATGTTATGTGACCAGCTTCGTAAAGTCGCTGGGCAGTTGACATAGTTAATGAAGGTGAGAATCCAATTTTTCTAGATGCCTCTTGTTGTAGAGTGGAGGTAGTAAATGGTGCAGAAGGAGATCTTTTGGATGGTTTTTTTTCAATTGTTGATATATGAAATTTTTTATTTAAGCAGCTACTTAAAAAATTATTAGCCTCATCACTTGATTTAAATCTTTTATTTAACTCAGCACTAAATCTATCATTGGAGGCTGAAATAAAATTGGCAGTAGTCTTAAAAGAAGACTCAGGTATAAAATTATTAATTTCATTTTCTCTGTCAACTACAAACTTAACAGCTACAGATTGTACTCTACCAGCAGAAAGTCCTCTTTTTATTTTCTTCCAAAGAATAGGTGAAATTTCAAAACCTACTAATCTATCTAATACTCTTCTAGCTTGTTGAGCATTAACCAGATTCATATCAATTTTTGTAGGATTTTCTAATGATTTTAAAATGGCATTTTTAGTAATTTCTCTAAAAATAATTCTCTCATAGTCATTATCTCCTAGATCTAATATTTCTTTTAGATGCCATGCTATAGCTTCACCTTCTCTATCATTATCAGTCGCAATAAATACTTTTTCAGACTTTTTTCTTAGACTTTTTAGCTCTTTTATTACCTTTTTTTTATCTGGAGATGGAATGTAAGTAGGTCTGAATCCATTTTCTTTATCAATAGATTTATCATCTTTAGCTAGGTCTCTTATATGCCCATAGCATGAAGACACCTTAAAATCTTTACCTAAGTATTTTTCAATCGTTTTGGCTTTGGCCGGTGACTCAACAATTACTAAATTTTTACTCATTATATGATTTATACTTTTTAAAAAGTTGTCAAATATGAAAAAAAAAATATTATAATTATAATCTCTTCTTATAATATATTTTAAATATTGTTGTTCAATACGTAGTATTGAAATTTTTAGTTATATGAAAATAATAATTTCACCAAATTCTTTTAAGGGAACTCTCTCAGCAATTGATGCTTGTAATATGATAGAAACAGGTATTAAAAAAGGTAATCCTAGTTTTGATACATACAAATTACCTATCGCTGACGGAGGTGATGGATCTTTAGATTTTTTTAAATATTATTTTCCTTATAAATCAGTTTTAATAAAATCTTTAAACCCTATCGGTGAAGCTATAGATTCAGAATATATCTTAATAGATAATAAAAAAACTGCAGTAATAGAATTTGCTAATGCATCTGGTTATAGTCTAATGCTTAACAAAGAAAGAGACTTATCCAATATGGATTCTTATGGTACTGGAGTTCAAATTAGATCAGCTATTGACAGTGGTGCTAAAAAAATTATTTTATGTCTTGGAGGATCAGCTACAATTGATGGTGCATCTGGAATTTTAAAAGCTTTGGGAGTGGAATTTTTAAAAGATGGTAAAAAAGTTGAAAAGAGAAATCCTATTACTGAAATGAAAGATATTGATATATCTAAATTCTTAAAATACATTACTAATGTAGAATTCATTTTGTTATCTGATGTTAATAATATGGTATTAGGAGAAGATGGTGCTGTAATGATTTACGGAAAACAAAAAGGTCTTCCTCAAGAACACTTCATGAAGTTTGAAAATTATTTAAAAAAATTTATAGAATTAACTTCTAAAATTTTTGATGTGAATATATCATCAATAAAGGGTGGCGGCTCAGCTGGAGGAGCAGGAGCTATTTTATCTGCTTTTTTTGATGCGAAATTATATAATGGTACGGATTTTTTACTTGACTACATAAACTATAAAAAATATATGAATGATTCAAAAGTGATTATTACGGGAGAGGGAGCTATAGATTTACAATCATTAAATTATAAAGGTCCTGTTGCCTTAATTAAATACATAAATAATTTGAAAATTAAAAAACCGGTAAGAATAGCAATAGCTGGTAAATTTGATTATTCTTTAAATGAAAAATTTAAAGATCTTTTTGATTATATATTTTCTATTAGTGATATGAGAAAAGTAGAAGATGTTGTTAAGGACAGCAAAAAATATCTTTTAGAAGAGAGTATTAAAATAGGCAAGTTTATTAATCATCTTGATATTTAATTTATAGTATGAATATTAAAAAGAAACTTCTAATAATCTTAATTTCTTTTTTACCTGGAGTAATCCAATCTCAACATATAGTTTATTCTCAATATTATTCATCACCCTTAATTTTAAATCCATCCATGACCGGACTCGGTGAGTTTGGAAGATTTGGTATTAACTATAGAAATCAGTGGACTTCTATTGGTGATGGTTTTAATTCTTATAGTACTTGGTTTGATTATAATTTTTTAGAATCAAATTTTTCAGTAGGTGTAAACTTTTCAGGAGAAGAATTTAATCTCTCAAATTATTCTTCAAATCATATTTCTCCCTCTATTTCTTACGAAATAAATATAAACTCTAATATGATTATCAGGTCAGGGTTTCAAATAAATTATTCTTCAATTGGTTTAGATAATTCCAAGTTGATTTTTTTTGATCAGTTAGGTCCAACAGGTTTAATCGGTCTAACTTCAGAAAATTTAAATAATTTTAACAGAAAAAGTTTTTTAAATTTAAACTATGGGATTTTAATCTTTTCAGAAAAATTTTGGCTTGGATCTTCTATTTATAATTTACTTCAGCCAGATATTTCATTATCAGACCAGGAAAATAATTTAAAAAGAAATTATTCATTACATGGTGGAATGAATTTAATAAACAATAAGGTATCTCCTTCTTTTAACATAATAAAATATCCATCATTTATTCAATTTAGTTTGGGCTCATACTTTAATTTAAATCCAATCTCAATAGGGCTGTGGTACAGGGCAATTCCATTGTCAAGAAATAAAAATAATTTAGAAACTATAGTAGGCAAGTTAAATTTTAAAAGTAAAAATTTTAGTGTTGCATATAGTTATGATTATAATTTACCTGATGAAAAGCTTGGATCCCATGAAATTTCTCTGATGTTTGACTTTCATTTTTTTGGAAAAAAACTCCCTCCTAAAAATGTGCGTTATTTAAAGTGTCCTGTACCTAATTTTTAAGTAATTTCACCTATGGATTATTCTGAAATAAAGTTCTTACTATTAGCAATTGTAACTCTAAATTTTTTATTTGAGTTAATTTCTGGATTACTTAATTTTAATAGCTTCGATAAGCCCTTACCTAAAAATGTTAGAGATATCTATTCTAAAGATGAGTATTCAAAATCACAATCTTACAAGAAAGTTAATTTTAAATTTGAGCTGATATCATTAACCTATGGTTTTTTAATAATTTTTCTTGTTTTATACTTTGGTTTACTAGGTCAATTAGATTCATACCTTCGAAATATTACATTTGAAAATGAGATTAGCCTTTCAATACTTTTTTTCCTTTCTATATATTTAATTTCAGATTTAATTAAAATTCCTTTTCAACTCTACAAGACCTTTATAATTGAAGAAAATTTTGGTTTTAATACAATGAAAATTTCTATATTTTTAATTGATAAAATAAAAAGTTATTTAATTTCCTCTCTTATTATTGTTATTCTGATAACACCTCTTCTTCTATTTATTATACTATATCCAGATTCTTTTTGGATATATTTTTGGATACTTATTTCAGCTTTTTTGATTTTTGCAAATATATTCTATACCTCATTGATTGTTCCTTTATTTAATAAGTTAGAGGTTCTTCAAGATGGAGAATTAAAACAAAAACTAGATACGTTTTCTAGAAATGTAAATTTTCCGCTATCTAATATATTTGTAATTAACGGTTCATTAAGATCAAAAAAAGCAAATGCTTTTTTCTCGGGGATAGGAAAAAATAAAAAAATAGTTTTATATGATACCCTCATAAAAAACCATTCAGTAGATGAGTTAGTTGCTGTATTAGCTCATGAAATAGGTCACTATAAATTAAATCATGTCAAGACAAATATGGTTATTTCAGTAATTACTACTGGATTTATGTTATTTATTTTATCAAACTTCATATTTAATAGTCAAGTTAGTTATGCGTTAGGAGGAAATGTCTCCTTCAGGCATCTCGAAATTTTTGCATTTTTTATTATTTATAGTCCAATTAGTTCTCTGATATCTATTTTAATGAATATTAAAAGTAGAAAAAATGAATATGAGGCTGATGAGTATGCAGTAAAAAATTTTAAGAAGAAACCTATGATAGATGCATTAAAAAGATTGTCAAAAGATAATCTTACAAATTTGACACCCCATCCATTATATGAGTTTATAAATTATTCTCATCCATCTATATCAAAAAGATTATACTCGATTGAAAAAATTAATTAGATAAACATTTTTCTATTCCAAATCCATCTAGCCTATTCCTGTAATAATATAGCATTTTCATATTTTTTATAATAATGCTTTTATTTCTTATAATTAAGGGTCTTGGCGTATGATAAAGTCCAAGTTTCTGACATCCAATTGAAATTTGTTTATCTATATCCAAATCTAATTCATTAGATTTTCTTATCCTCTTATCTAAAGCCAATTCATCTACTTTTTTAAGGGTTTTAATATAATATTTCTTAAAATATTTTAATTTAATTGTTACTTCATCATCTGGCAGTGATATCATATTAATGATGTCAATATTTTTAAATTTTCCTTTAATAATTTGATAAGATGTAAAAGCAATAAGTGAGCTAGGGAAAACCACAGTACCATTCATAAACTCTTCTATAATTTTATCTGATAGATTACTTAAAATTTCTTTTTTATTCATCTTTCTATAGTTGAATTNTTGATTATTTTCTGGATCTCCATTTTTATCTAATTTATTACCATAAACATCCATTGGATTACCTATCGTAACAGCTATTTTATTGGATTGTGTAAAATATTTTATTAGAAATAATAAAATTTTATACGTATTTGAATATCCTAAATCTTTTAGGTGGTTTTGAGAAGTTCCTTTTGATGATATATATTGATTTATTAGAGCTGGGCCTTCAAGAACGAATTGATAATTAAAAGTAACTGGTACTACAAAAATTTTTCTATTATTTTTTNCTATTTCTTTCTGAGCCTCAAGAGCACTTCCTAATAATCCTANCTTTAAATTTTTTTCAACTGCGCCAGATCTTGATCTAGTCCCTCCAGGATAAAATAAGTTATGGCATTTATTAATGATAGCTTCTTCAGTATATGTCTTTAAGGTTTCTAGATACAATAAATGTTTCTTTCTTCTATCTACTTTATATGCACCTAAACTATTAAAAAAATAAGCAAATATTTTAAGATTATAAAGNACTAAACCTGCACCGTACATGAATGCTGGAAGTCCTAAATGTGATATTACATATCCTATAAGGGCTGAGTCTAAATGTGAGAAATGAGTAGGAACCATTACAATAGTTCCTTTTTTTGAAAGTTTTCTTAATTTATTTTTTTTACCTACAATACTAATAGTACTATCTAAATTCAAATTACCAAATGGATTTCTTAGTCTTGATGCATTCAGGAGTCTTCCTAAGAAAGATATTATAACTCTTTTGGCAAAACTGTAATGAGTTCTTTTAAAATTACCAGTTATTTCTTTGGTGTATCTNTCAATTATTTTTGGNAATATCTCCTCAGAAATTTTTTTATTTTTTCTATCTGAATCAAACTTTGATATTTTTTCTTTTATTTCATACCAAAACTTTTTGTCGTCTTTTGGATCTGCNTTCCATGATATATTTGATATTCTTAGCTTTTCTTTATAAACAGTATTTATTAGTTCTTCATAGAGATCTCCTCTATTTACTTTCTCAAGAATTTTTTTTTGAGTTTTTTCAGAGATTTTTTGCATAAAGTTATCTCTGTTTTTAAAAAGTTTAACAATCGGCCAAAATTTAGATTTTTTTACGATTTTCTTATATTTCTTAATCTTATTTTTATTTTGATTAGCCATCCTTTTGCTTCATTAATCGTAAATACTATTATTGCTATACTTTAGCAATTTAACTCAATTTCAATGAATCTAAATGAAATTAGAAATCCCATAGCTAATGAGATGGGTAAATTTAAAAATAAGTTAAGAGAGTCTATAACTAGTGAAAGTAAATTAATTGATACGGTTATAAACTACGTCCTTAAAAGAAAAGGTAAGCAGATAAGGCCAATATTTGTTTTTTTAACAGCTGGTCTAAATGGAAAAATTACAGAATCATCATACAGGGCTGCAATTTTAATAGAAATCTTACATACAGCTACACTTATTCATGATGACGTTGTTGATGACTCAAATTATCGAAGGGGTTTCTTTTCTGTTAATGCTTTATGGAAAAGTAAATATTCTGTATTAATAGGTGACTATTTATTATCAAGAGGATTAGAGTTATCTGTACAAAATGATGACTTCAAATTTCTTGGGATATTGTCCTCNTCTGTAAAAAAAATGAGTGAGGGGGAAATAACACAACTTAAAAAATCAAAATCTCTTGATATAGATGAAGAAACTTACTTTAAGATAATTAAAGGTAAAACAGCAAGTTTATTTTCATCTTGTTGTATGATGGGGAGCATATCTGCTGGATCAAAGAAGGATGATATAGAAAAGATGAAAAAATTTGGATTACTTGTAGGTCAGGCATTTCAAATTAGGGATGACTTATTTGGATATCTTTCTTATGACACAGGTAAGCCATCTCTCAACGACTTCAAACAAGCAAAAATTACTTTGCCTCTTATCCATTCTTTATCAAAAGTCACTAAATCAGATAAAAAAAGAATTATAAATGATTTAAGGAACTTTAAATCAATTGATAAAATTATTGATTTTGTTAAACAAAATAATGGAATCGAATACAGTGAGAAAATCATGAATAATCTAATTTTTGAATGTATGGAAATATTAAATTCCTTCCCTCAATCAAAATATAAAGCCAGTCTTGAATCACTACTAAATTATATTATTAAAAGGAAAAAATAATTTTTTTATTTTAAAGTGGGATAAAGTGGGATAAAGTGGTGTAAAATGTATAAATGTTTATTACATTTACATAAGTGGTTTATATTAATACTCTGATATGGCTTTTTTCACAGGCGAACATGAGTGTAAATTAGATGCTAAGGGTAGACTGNNNTTACCTTCAAGGNTNAAATCAGTCTTNCCTGNAGCTTCTANGAAAANTATNATNNTNAGAAAGGGNTTCGAANCNAATNTGATANTNTACCCANTNANNGANTTTCAAAATATTTANTCTAGAATTAATTCTTTAAATGAATTTAGTTCGGAGCAAAGAAAATTAAAAAGAAATTTATTTAGTAGTATCTCACAGGTTGAATTAGATTCTAATGGTAGATTTCTATTGCCAAAATCTATGGTTTTACATTGTAATTTAGATAAAGATGTTATTCTAGTTGGTATGGGAAATATTATTGAGTTATGGGATATAAAAAAATATAGAAAATTTTTAATTGATGACTCTGACGAGTTTTCAAAACTTGCTCAAAAATATCTAGATGAATAAGTAATGATGAAGTACCACGTCCCCGTTTTACTTAACGAATCCATAAGTGGACTAAGTATAAAGCCAGAAGGAACGTATCTTGATTTGACTTATGGTGGGGGAGGACATTCTAAGGAAATTTTAGAAAAATTAGGTACTAAAGGAAAACTTATCTCTTTTGATAGAGATGAGAGTGCCTTATCATACAGTAAGACTAATAATATCAATTTAGAATTGATAAAAAGCAATTTTAAATTTTTTGATAATCATATTAAGGAAAGAGGTATTGATAAAGTTGATGGGATTCTTGCAGATTTAGGTGTATCCTCTCACCAGATTGACGAGTTAGAAAGAGGTTTTACTTATAAAGGAGATACTAAACTAGATATGAGGATGAACACAAGTGACTCTCTTGACGCTGTTGAAATAATTAACACCTATGATCAAGAAAAATTAGAGAATATTTTTTTTAACTATGGTAATATACTCAACCCAAGAAATATTGTTAGAGAGATTATCAGACAAAGAGAAAAAAAAAGGATTCTAAACAATAAAGATCTTGTTATTATCCTAAATCAAATATTTAAAAAAGAAATAGGATATAAATTATTATCTAAATTTTTTCAAGCAATAAGAATTGAGGTTAATGATGAGATAAACGCGTTAAAAATTATGTTGAAAAAATCTGCTGAATATCTTAATAAAAAGGGAAGGCTAGTAGTAATATCATACCATTCTCTTGAAGATAAAATTGTAAAGAACTTTATAAATAAGTCTAGTTTTTCATCTGATTATAAAAAAGATATGTACGGAAGAAAAGAAGAGTTTTTTTTTAGAGTCACTAAGAAGCCGATAGTTCCTTCTAGAGAAGAAGTAAAAATTAATCCTAGATCAAGAAGTGCTAAATTAAGAATTGGAGAAAGATTATGAGTATAAAAGATAGAATAGGTGATCTATATAATAAATCAAAGGATAATGTTATTAACCCAAAAATTAAACTTAGTTATTTTAAATTATTTTATTTTCTATTTTTTTTGATAATATATATAAGTAACCAACATTCTGTAGAAAAGAAAATCAGAAATATCAATAAGCTTGAGAAAGAGGTTGAGGAATTGAGGACAGATTACATAACATTAAAAAATAATTTTATGTTTTCTA
>NZYP01000039.1 GCA_002702205.1 Flammeovirgaceae bacterium
TGTTCAGTGCCAAAATTAGCTATGCTCGCTGCGTAAAGCATTGATCTACTTTTTAGAGATAAAGCAGCCCATTTTGATATTCTTCCATCTTGTTCGGGATATGTTGGTAGGTGATTTACTATGTCATTCATCTCTGATAATATAAAATCATAAATCTCCCTCTCAGAATTTCTAGGTCTGAAAAGTTCATCTTCTGAACCTTGGACAGGTATAACGTCTGTGACCAATGGCACACCACCAAATCTTTTGGCCATTTCAAAGTATGCGTGAGCCCTTATGAACCTTGCTTCAGATACTCTAGAATTAATAAAATTCTCTGATAATCTCTCAGATTCAGGTAGCTTAGTTATGAGTTGGTTACATTCTCTGATAAGTCTGTAATTATAATAATCTAGGACTTTACCTGTGAGTCCATTTTCATTATAGTCTACATCAATAACTTGAGTATATGGTATTTGCCAAGACACTCCATAGTTTCTTGACTCACCTCCATAAGATGAAATTAGTCCCATATTTAAATTGCCATTTCCACTGCTAATGTGAAACCTTGCTCTGTCGTATAAGTCGAATAAGAATGCATCGGCTAGGACGGGGTCATCAAATACTAATTCATCAGAAATTATATCAGTCCTTGTTAGATCAAAAGGATCAGTACAACTTATTTGAAATAATTGAAAGAAGATTACATATATTTTATTTCCTGTCATCTTAAAATATCATTTTTAGTCCAACTGTGAAAGATCTTGTTATAGGGTATCTTCTTGTAGTCTGAGTATTTGGATCAAACTCAGGATCAAAAGAGTTTCTATAAATACCTAGATTAGTTAAAGTGAAAAGATTCTCCGTCGAAAAATAAATTTGACTGTTATCTAGACCGATTTTAGAAATTATTTTTTTAGGTATGTTATATGATAAATTTATATTTTTTAATCTCAAGTACCTTACGTCTCTAAGCCAGAAGTCTGAAATTCGTGCGTTATTTGTACTAGCTGTAAAACTTGATGCAGGAAGAATAGCATCGGGATTTATGTTTATCGAGGGATCATCCGGATGTGGCTGCCATGCATATTTATAGTGGTATGATAGTGGTATTGATCCGTTGCTGAACATTGTCGCAGCTGGTCCATTTATATAAATACTGAATTTTGAAGCACCTTGAAGTAGAAGTGAAAGTTTTAGGTTCTTGTAGGATGCACTAAGATTAANTCCATAATTTATTTCTGGCATATTACTAGCNTATCCTATTACGTCTTGATCTCTAAAGTTAATAGTATCATTACCATCTAAGTCTTTATACTTAATATCTCCNGGATTTAAAAGTAAATTTCCATTACCATCTTGTATAGTTGGGTGATTATTGATTTCATCTTGGCTCATAAAAATGCCATCAGANAGATATCCAAACCTTCTGTTTACCCACTCACCCTCTCTTCCATAAATTCTTTTATAATCTAAGTCTTTAAAATCTTCAATATCTCTCCTGTCAACAAACTTTTCTTTGCCAATAGCAAAATTAGGAGCTACATCAATTTTAAATTCTCCCATTTTTTGTTGGTATANTGCGGAAATCTCTATGCCCCTGTCATCACTTATATTAATATTTGTTAGTGGCAGATCATATCCTCCCTCATTTGCAACAGACTGCTGATCATTGCTTAAAATATTTTCTCTTTTCCTGTAAAAAATGTCAGTTTCTAGCTGCAGTTGACCTTTAAAAAAAGTAGCCTCTAGACCTAAATTATACATCGTCATTTTCTCCCAGGTAAGAAATGGATTGACTTCACCAAGAGTTCTGATCGTAGTCTCAGAAATATTATCACCAAACAAATAAGTTGAATTAGNCTCATAACCAGTTAGGTAATCAAAACCACTAATTCCATTTGCTGTATCATCTCCAAGCTGAGAGAATGAAGTCCTAACCTTAAGGGTAGTATTCTGATTTGCATTGAAGAAAGGTTCTTCAGATATTATCCATCCAAATGAAATACTAGGAAAATATCCCCATCTGGTTTNTGGAGCAAATAGAACATTACCNTCAGCCCTAAATGTAGTCTCAAGTAAGTACCTNTCTTTGAATCTGTAATTAATTCTTGCTACCGCACTTTTTCTTCCTATGTCGGGTCCCGAAGACCCATCATTAGTCTGTTCGTTCTCTGAACCAATAAATAATTCTGGTATGGAAGTTGTAAATAAATTCTTTCTTGTAGCTGAAAACATGCTGAACTTTCTGGTAGTTTGTTCAGCTAGCATTAATACCTTTANGTTATGATTNCCAACTTCTTTTATATACTCTGCAGAGAGTAAGGGATATACCATAGTACGTCTAAATTGAGAATCAGAGATAGATGAAACTCCGTTTCCGACACCCTCCAGTATTAACTCATTGGTTTCAAGATTTTGTCTGTACACATTGTAAGGTTTTCTAAATGTCTTTTCTGATCTATCAAGTAATGTAAGGTTCATATCTGCCCTAAGCGTAAGACCTGTAATACCTGGAANTTTATATTTAANGCCAATNTTACCTCTGAAAGTATTATCAAACCTATCGTANGTACCAAAAACANTTCTATCTGATCTGGCAATTGGGTTTCTATTTCCTGTTGTCGAACCAGAGTAAGATACAGATGATACGGANGGGTCAGGTATTATCATGTTCTCAGATAACCTAGTTGGGAATATTGGTTGAGCTGTAGAGAGATCTATCCATATATTTGATAAGGCAGTTTTTGCAGGTCTTTCTCTAATATCTTGTCTGTAAGATAGATCTACTGAAAAATTTATTCTTTCATTTACTTCTATATCAATATTTGATCTAGCGTTATATCTTTTATAATCGAAGTCTCTTGACTTAAAGAAACTTTCTTGGTCTATATANCCNAATGAGGTAAAGTATTTTACATTATTATTTCCCCCAGAAATACTTATGTTATGCTGATGCATAGGTGCATTATTTTTTATTAATGCATCAACCCAATCTCCTCCCTCGTAACCTTGGGTTTTGCTATGATAATTTTCGATATCATCTTCGGAGAAGGTTGCATTTGGGTCATTGAAATCATTTAAATTAGCTTCTCTAACCAACTCAACGTACTGGGAAGCAGATACGTGGTCAAGGAATGCTGTAGCGGATTGTAGTGTTAAATTACTTGAATATGAGATTTTTGGTTTACCACTTTCACCTCTCTTGGTTGTTACTAAGACAACGCCATTCCCTGCTCTGGCNCCATATACAGCTGCAGATGCATCTTTTAGTACACTAATACTCGCGATATCATTCTGATCAATTCTTGAGAAATCCATCTGCACACCNTCAACAAGGATTAGAGGAGCCTCACTAAAACTACGAATTCTTATCTGTGTATTTTCTCCACCAGGNAACCCTGAATTTTGTCTTGTCATAACNCCAGGAACTCTTCCCGCTAATAGGTTAGAAGAGTTAGCAACTGGTGCTAAGGTAAGTTCCTGATCTTTTAATGTTGCCACGCTTCCTGTTAGATTAATCTTTTGTTCAGAACCNTAACCAACTACTACTACTTCTTTTAAAGTCTCAACATCAGGGTCTAGATTTATTGAAAATGATTTATTGCCTATTACTGGAATATCTTGTTTTATATACCCTGAGAAAGATATAGTCAATGTATCATTCTCATTAACATCAAGCATAAAACTACCATTTATGTCACTGACTGTGCCTTTAGTTGTTCCTTTAATTATAATTGTTGCACCAGGTAGTCCTTCATTATTTTCATCAGNTACTTTTCCATTTATATTTTTTTCCTGTGCAAAAAGATTACAATGTATCAGTGTTATNAGAAATATTAGGAAAAGTCTCATGGACTCTATTAGCTTAAAATTTAAATTTTAGTAAAAATATNGCTTAAATTTTAAATTAAGGTATTTTTTTTATAATAGATTACAAAATATTAAATGACTCCTCTTTTATTTTTTCAAGATTAGATTTCATTTTTATTGTAAGATTCTGAATTTCGAAGTCATTGCATTTAGCACCTAAAGTATTTATTTCTCTACCTANTTCTTGAGAGATAAAATTGATTTTTTTTCCGAGAGGTTCTTTTTCATTAATAGTTTCATTAAAAAGGATTATATGCTTAGATAATCTAATCATCTCTTCATTAATATCTATTTTATCTAAGAAGTAGAATAGCTCTTGTTCAAGGCGTCCCTCATCTATTGTAATATTTTTTATTTTCTTTAACTGTGACTCTAGTTTATCTCTTTTCTTATGAATTCTCTTTTTCTCAATTTTTTTTATGACTTTGAGAGACTTTGATATCTCATTAATATTCTTTTTAAGATCTCTTTTAATTGATTTTCCCTCCTCCAATCTGGATTTAATACACTTNTCTAAACCATTTTTTGTAATTTCAATAATTGTTTTTTTTGGAATTTTATTATTGGTTATTTTATGACTTTTATCATANAACAAAAAAGTATTATTTAAAATAGCCTCCTTGCTTATCTTATCCCTACTCATTAGGTCATTAATCTCGTTATATAGGTTTATAAACTCTTTTTTATTAATCTTTCTTTCTCGTTGTGCTTTTTTAGAGATGTTACAGGTTACTTCAACTTTTCCTCTTAACATTTTCTTCTTTACTAGATTTCTTATTTCTTTTTCCAGTATAATCGAATCTAGATTGGATTTAAAATTAAAGTCAAAAAATTTTGAGTTGATACTCTTTATCTCAAATTCAAGAATTAAATCTTTACTTTGATGTGTCACTAAACCATAACCTGTCATCGAGTGCATATCCTAAATTTAAAAACTATATCCGAGGGATAGATGAAATTTTGTTTGACCTAACTTATAATCTTCGATAGGTTTTGCAATATCTAATTTTATAAAGTAGTCCATTATAAATGACCTAATACCAAACCCATAACTTGCAAGCCATGGATTTTTTGAATTTTCTATTTCAGCCTGAAAAACAGAACCAGGTTCCCTGATAAACCAAGTGTTTACATCATTTTTCTTACTAAAAGGTGAATTGATATTCCACGAGGATCCCAAATCAAAAAATCCAATAAGCTGTAAATTATTCAAGAATTTACTAGTAATACTCTTCCCTATAACTGTTTTGATTAATGGAATTTTTAATTCAGTATTAATTACTAAAGCTTTAAAACCATCAAACTTTTTTAAGTTGTACCCTCTTAAATTAAGGTACTTACTATATAAGAAATTGTTGTTATTACCTCCATTAGCTATTAAAAGAGGATCATTTATTCCTTTATCTTCCTTAGTATTTATGAATGAATTTTGTATTCCACCAACTAAATATTTAAAAGGATTGTTTCCGAAAGAATTTCCATAGTAAATTCTTGATGATAGTATTATATTATTAACTAATTTTTGATGGTGAATAAAATCAACAGAAAAATCTTTAAAGTTTTTATNTTCGTTTGACTTGCTTTGATAGTTTCCAAANGATACTTTCATCTTAGAGCCGATCTCTAGATTCATACCAATTTTCTGAGTGTTATCATAGAGTAAATTTATAAAGTATCCAGAATAATTTGTTTTTTCGAAGTAGGTAAAGGGTGGGGGCGATGTATTTAGAACTCTGTAGTCTAGATCATAGAATTTATTTATTGAAATAAAAGGTGAAAATTCGAATCTTAAGAATCTATTTATAGGATACGATAAATTTACATTTACTTGGTTCATTGAATACTTGTGATATATATAATTTTGGTTGTCTTCCGGATAAACAATATTTCTATTGAAAGAAATTTTAAAATCTATTCGATGCTTTAGATAAGAGTATTCTGTAAAAATATCTGAACTTTTGAGGCTTGAAACTGGGAGAAATGCTCTTGCATATAAATTATGATTTTCAAAAAGTTCAATAAAATCTGTCTCAATTTGAGTACCAAAGCCCTCTAATGGATCAATAAGAACGAAAGTATTAAAATTATTTTTTAGAAAAGAATATTTATATTCATAAGGGAGTTTAATTCCTTTGCTTTGATTAAACCTCTGAAGATTATTTAGCACTGAATTATTTTTATTTTCTTCTTCAAATGAGAAGTCGTTAGTATCAGAAAAATCTTTATTACTCTTAATAAAATTAGCCTCTTGCTTCTCTTCTATTTTCTCTTTATTTTTTTGTAATTGAATAAAGTCAATTCTTTTTGTCTGAGGTCCAAAAGATGAGTTATCTATTTNTAGATTATCTATTTTATTTAACAGTATATTACCATTTGTCAGAGAGCTGTAGTATAATGTTTTAGATTTTAGAATTAAATCAAAGTAATTAATATTAGAATTGAAATTAGTTATCTGCTTATGTGTTTTTCCAATTTCATGACTGTAAAGGTTATATATTCCTTTTCTATCACTNAGATATAGTATCTTATTTTTTGATATGGTGATTGCTTTTAAATTATTACTTTGTGAGTTTGTTATTTTTTTAATAATATTTTCTGTGGTATCAAGGTTAAATACAAAAAGATTATAATATTCATTATATATTCCATCAAATTCTTCATCTAAAAAATTCGTTTTCCTGTTTGAACTAAAAATTATAGAAGTTGAGTTTGGGAAAAATTCAGGATATATATCATCATATACATCATCAGTTATTTTTTTTAAACTATTCGATGAGGCGCTTAAAAGGTAAATGTCTCTCTGATTTTCAATACTTCCACTTATTGCAATTAGTGATTTATTAGTATTATAAGAAAATCCATGAATTTTATTAAATTTTGATACGTCTTTATACGTCTTCTTTTTACTTATAACATTGTAATTCACAATTGTATTTTTACCATTTATCTCTTTTAGATATGAGGCAGTTTGGTCGTCAATCCATCTTAAAAAATATGAACTACTTGAATTTCTGGTTTTTAAACTTTCAATTTTTTTGAATTTTTCTTTTTTCCTATCATATAATACTATCTGGTTATGATTATTTTTCTTAGAAGTTAATAATATAAAATCTCCATTTTCATTTGATTGAACTTCTCCGATATTTTTATACCTATCATTTATTTTAATATTACTGTTCTCAGAAATTTCTGATTTTTTAAATCTATCATTTATTGAATTAGAGTAGTACCTTGACCAGTCAATGATAAACTCTTCAAAACTTATTCCTAAAGCGCTTGAAATTGCTCTCTCTGGATTTCTTATTATTTTAGAGAGGTTTAAGATATTTGAAATATTAGACTTTCCATATTTAATTGATATATAGTTCCACATACTCTGACCAATAAATTCAGAGCGGTTACTGTTTATATATTTTATAGTTTTTTTATCTGATTGTAGAAAATAATCTCTTAATATATTATCCATTTTGATACCCCATCCATAGGCTAGATATCTTGCAGCACCTTCTGAAAACCATTTAGGAATTGTTGTAAATGATGCCTTGCCAAACCTTTTTGAGAATGACATGTTGCCTTGCATAAGATCAGAAATTAATACTTTTGATATTTCAAAATTCAAGTCCTTTTTAAACTCAGTGATATTATTTTTGAAAGCAACTTTAAATTGAATTTTATTATTGAAATTAGAATTAGTATTTAAAAATTGATCTTTCTCATTGATTCCTATATTGGACTGGTTAAGATCAATCAGTGAATTATAAATAAATATCTTCGTTTTTTTGAATGGCTGATGACCAACATCTGATGCGAGTTCAGTAAATTTTTTTTCTATGTGACTCATTGCAATATTTGCAATTGACTCACTGCCTTCATTAAAGTAGAGTTCGAAATTATTCGAGTAAATAACTTTCCATTTAAAATTTTTATATTGGATTCCATTTTTACCTATATCATTATAAAAACTACTCTGAGTAAAAGCAGAAAATGTATTTATTATAAAAAGTATTACTAATAATAATCTCATATTTAAATTACGATCTGTATCTATCTATGTTTATTTCCTTATCTATATTTTTATCTTCATTAATATAGTTAAATAATTTTTCTGAACAGTAAGGTGCCTGGCTAACTCCTTTTGAACCCATAGCATTTATTATAAATAAATTTTTTATTTTGTTATGTTCTCCTACAATCGGTCTTCTATCTTTTGAAGTAGACCTTATGCCAAATCTTGAATCAATTAACGAAATATCATCTTTTATTAAATTCTTGG
The DNA here is from genome assembly GCA_002702205.1 of Flammeovirgaceae bacterium. Lineage (GTDB taxonomy): Bacteria > Bacteroidota > Bacteroidia > Cytophagales > MED-G16 > MED-G16. Next base: position 8,126 of record NZYP01000039.1, read on the forward strand.
TCTTATTTACTAATTCATCTGGCCCCTCATCTATCACGTTATGGTAATATGTTGACCCAATGTGGTAAACGTATTTTTTAATGGGTAAAATATTTATTCCTTTATTAATAATGTTTTTGTTTTCCATTTTTGATTGAATAATAATACTATTTCCTGATACCCCATTTAATTTTATACCCCCAAATAAATTTATTTTTTTTTCTGAAATTCCTGTACACATTATAACATATTTGAACTCTTCGTTTTTATATGAAAAGTAATTTTCTTTGATTTTTAGTTTATTTTTATCAAAGTTTTCTCTTTTATAACGTCCTAATTTATCAAAATATTTTTTGGATGATAATAAAAATTTTTTGACGTCAAGATATCCACTGGTGTTAGTTAATATTCCATCATCATTAATCTTTTCACAGAATTTTTGATATTTTTTTGATGCTAATCTTATATTCCAATCATTAATTGTACTATTATCTTTAAATGGTCTAAAAATATTTTTTTCAAATAATAGCTTTTCGTCTAGTATTTTTTCTACCTGAGTATAGAAATATTTTAATTCATTGAAGAGCTTATCTACATTCCAAGTAACATTAAATTTTCTACCAGTAATTGGATTATAAATACCAACTGAAGCCTTTGAAGCAGAAAAGCTATTCTCTTTATCTATAATCTTAAATGTTTGTTTTCCAATATATGATTTCCATGCAAAACATGTCCCACTTATTCCCTGACCCACTATTAAATAGTCTATTTTATTATCCAATTTTTTTATATCATTTTAATATTTCAAATTTGCATATAATTATCAATATGATACAGATAAAGTCATTTACTTTTAATGATTTCCAGGAAAATACTTACATTATATACAATGAGAAAGATTGTATTGTTATAGATCCAGGAAACTATCTAAAAAGTGAGGATCTCGAGATAAAAGATTTTATTGATAGACATAATTTAAAATTAAATTATGTTTTATTGACTCATTGCCATATCGATCATATCTTAGGATTAAAGTATCTTCACGAAAATTATAAGATGGATGTATATATCCCAGAGGGAGAGTTAGAGATGTATAAATCAAGTGAAAATATTTCAATAATATATGGTCTAAATTTATATAATCATTTAGATTCTGTCCAGCTAATCAAATCAAATTCCAAACTAAATTTTTGTAATAATCAAATCGAAATAATAAATGTACCAGGACACTCTCCAGACCATCTAGCATATTTTTTTAGAGATAGTAAGGTTTGTTTTAGTGGGGATGTTTTATTTAAAAATTCCATTGGCAGGACTGATCTTCCTGGTGGGGATTATGATACATTGATAAATAGCATTAATAATAATTTATTTACAGTTGGAGACGATATATTAATATATCCTGGTCACGGGCCAACCACTATAATTTCTGATGAGAAAAATGAAAACCCTTTTTTAATTTGAAAGCTTTAATTCCAAACTTTTTTACCTCCTTAAACTTATGTGTAGGGTTGTTATGTTTATTTTATATGTTATCGGATAAATATGATATAGTTTATTATCTTTTTTTTATATGCTTAATTTCAGATTATTTAGATGGTTTTTTTGCAAAAAAATTAAATTATATTACTGATTTTGGTAGAGAGCTAGATTCATTGGCTGATCTGATATCTTTTGGTGTTGTCCCCTCATTTCTCATATTTTCATGGTTAAATCAATTTGAATCCTTAAATAACCTTAAATATTTTTCAATCTTAATTCTATTATTTTCTGCTTTCAGATTAGCTAAATTTAATAGTGAAAGTACTAAATCAAACGATTTTAAGGGTTTACCTACACCAGCAAATGCTTTATTATTATTTTCTCTTTACTACTCAAATTACTTTCCTCTTGACTTTTTAACTCAGTATTCTATGATATTTATTATCATTTTATCCTCATTTTTGATGATATCTAAAATCAAATTCTTTTCTATGAAGTTTTCAAACCTAACCATAAAAGATAATCCTGAAAGGTTCTTAATTATTTTTATATCTCTTATTTTAATTTTTATCAAAGGGTTTGATTCTCTGTATATTATAATTCTAGTTTATACTTTTATATCCCTATGTTCAAAATTTTTCAAAAGATCATATAAACATAATATTTGAGGTATTTTTCAGTTAGTAGTACTGCTTAGATGAAACAAATTATATTAATATCATTATTTCTTATAAATGCTTCTATTTTGAAATCTAATAATTCCATACTCAAAGAGGGTAATTGGATAAAAATTGGAATTACAGAATCTGGAGTTTATAAGGTAGATTTAGATTTTTTTAAAACGCATAATCTTTATGATGTAAGTATAGACCCAAATAAGATTCAAATTTTTGGATCAGGTTATAATGGCCCTATTCCTCAGTTAAACTCAAAATCAAATTTATTTCAGCCGGTTGAAATAGAAACTTCATTTATTGGAAATGATGATAATCATTTAGATGAAGGAGAATATCTCTTTTTTTATCTTCAGTCCTCCGATAAACTTTTATACGATTCAATTAATAATCTGATGACCTCTAAAAAAAATATTTATACGGATACAGCATATTATTTACTTAGTTACAATTCATTAGAAAATAAAAGTATTATTGATAATGATAATATAACTGACTACGATAGTGTATCATCTCATGGAAATTATTTTTATCATTATGAAAATGATAGATTTAGTATTATCCAATCTGGCAGAGAATGGTTTGGTAAGATTTTCTCAAGTGGGGAGTCTTATAATATAAATTTATTTGAGATACAAGATGAGTCTAAAATCGATCTAGAAATATCCTTGGTTTCAAGATCAACTGTTGAATCAAGCTTTGATCTTTTCTTCAATGATAAGAGTATATCTTTAATTGATATGGACTTAATAAAAGAAAAAATTTATGGTGAAAAATATAAAAGGAAAGTTGAAAATTATTCTTTTAATGGAACAAATAATAATAATATAATAACCTTGAAATATAATGGTTTAGGATCTGCTATTTCATATCTGGATTACATAAAATTAAATACTATTATTCCATTGACTTATGAAAAAGATCAAATTAAATTTTATGTTAAACCAAGTCCTGAAAGTAAAAAAATTCGTTATAATATTTCTTCATCTAGTGATATTAAGGTTTTAGATGTTTCTGATCCATATAATATACATGAACATGAAGTAAAAAAGGTTGATGAATTAAATTATTATTTTGTATCTGATAATCAGAGGTATCAAAATAAAATAGTCTTTCAGCCAAACTCATTAAAGTATCCTATTTTCAATAATATTATAAATAATGCAAATGTTTTAGATCATAATAATCCAGATTTAATAATTATTACATCAAAAGAGTTTGTAAAGCAAGCTATGAGAATTAAGGATTTAAGAGAGAGTAAAGACCTTTTAAATGTTAAAGTTGAAATAGTTGATGATATATATAATCAGTTTTCCTCTGGCAATCTAGACGTCTCCTCTATAAGAAATTATATTAAATACATTTATAATTCAAGTTCATACAATCTTAAATATGTATTACTTTTTGGTGATTGTTCCTATGACTACAAGGATAGGCTCCCAAATAATACAAATTTTGTTCCAATTTATCAATCATATAACTCATCTAATAATATTTATAGCTTTTCATCAGATGACTATTACGGCTTTTTAGATTCAGATGAGGGCATATGGGTCGAATCACTTTCAGGAGATCATGATTTAGAGGTTAGTATTGGCAGAATTCCAAGTAAAGATGAGAATGAGGCTAGAGACTATGTAGATAAACTGATCAGGTATTCAAATAATAAAAATTTATTAGGTGATTGGAAAAAGAATATTTACCTAGTTGCAGATGATGGTGATGGTAATGTTCACCAGAATGATGCCGAGAATCACTTTGATTATCTAAATGAATTCGCAGGAGAATACGATATTAAAAAAATATATCTTGATAACTATGAACAGAAATTAAAAGATGGGGTGATAGTATCTGAGGAAGCAAAAAAAGAATTAGATAATGCAATTGAAGATGGATCCTTAATATTAAACTACATAGGGCACGGGAATGAATTTTTATGGACTGAGGAAAAAATACTAGATGAAAATTCTATTTTCAGTTGGAATAATAGGTTAAAGCTACCCCTAATAATAACAGCAACTTGTGAATTTGGTAAATTTGATGATCCTCTTATAACATCTGGAGGTGAAATGTTATTAAATAAGGAAAATGGAGGTGCTATAGCATTATTAACTACAACTAGACCAGTCTTCTCACAAACTAATTTTAGATTAAATAACCAATTCTATAAAAATGTATTTAGAAAAGAAAATGGAAAATATCTTAGAATAGGAGATATTTTCAAATTAACAAAAAATTATAGTCTTAGCGGTTCTATTAATAGAAATTTTTCTCTACTTGGTGACCCTTCCTTAATGCTTATTTACCCAAGTTATAGTATTGAAATAGATAATTTAGATACACTCTCTGCTACAAGTGAAGTTAGTATAAAAGGTAGGATATTAGATGAGCTAGGTAATATAAATGAATCATTTGATGGGAATCTATACGTTAACATCTTTGATAAAATTAATCTTAATCAAACTTTAGGTGATGAAAGTCAGCCATTTTCATTTAGAGAATGGGACCAAAATATTTTTTACGGATTATCTTCTATCAAAAATGGTCAATTTGATTTTAAATTTATGGTATCTAAAAATATTGATTATGAATATGGTGATGGAAAAATTTCTTTATTTGCAGTTGACTCTATTAGTGGAAATGAGGCATCATCTTTTTCGAATTTTGTAATAGGTGGAACAAATAAAGATTATCAGTCTGATAATATCACTCCAAATCTCTCTGTCAATATTGATGATTACAATTTTATTTCTGGTGATAGAGTTTCTCGTAATCCTTTATTGATAGTTGATATATTTGATGAGAGTGGAATCAATATAATTGATAGAAATCCATATATTATTCCGCATGCAATTCTTGATGATACTATTCAAATACCTCTTTTAAATTATTTTTCTCAAGATAAAGATTCATATAAAAAAGGGAAAATCATTTACCCATTAGAGGATATTTCATTAGGTAAACACAAAATTGAAATAAAAGTATCAGATAATTACAATAATATATCTACTAGGGAAGTTGTATTCATTATTGATGAGAAAAATAAAAGTATCGTTACAGATTTAATGAATTATCCTAATCCTTTTTCAGAGAAAACGACATTTAAATTTAGTAATCAAGACTATGGAGATGGACTAGATATAGAATTATATATTTTTGATATAAGAGGTAATCTTGTACAATCTATTTATCATAGCTATGAGATTTCACCAAAGGTTATTGATGGATTGACTTGGGATGGTAAAGATTTAAATGGATATACTTTGTCTCAAGGAATCTATATTTATAAATTACAAGTCCAAAATACTTCAAAAAATAAAACTGAACTTGTTCATAATAAACTCCTTAAAATAAGATGATACGTTTGTTATTAATTTTTCTTATGATTTCTTCAACTGGCCTTTCTCAGGTATCAATGCTTAGCGGTCAGGATACAGCAAGAAGACCAATAATAACTGCAGTACCATTTCTTATGATATCTCCGGACTCTAGGGGTTCTGCAATGGGTGAAACTGGAGTTGCTACTGATGCAGATGTAAATTCAATACATTGGAATAATGCTAAGTTGGCTTTTATTGATAAGAAATATGGTTTTGGTCTTTCTTATGTGCCATGGTTAGGAAAAATTGTTGATGATATGTCCATCTCTTATCTAACCGGTTTCTATAAGATTGATAAAGTACAAACCGTTGGAGTATCTATGAAATATTTTGATTTAGGAGAGATACAGCTGACTGATAACCAGGGTATGTCTATGGGTGTTGAAAATCCAAAAGAACTAAGTACAGCATTTACTTATTCTAGAAAATTAACAAATAATTTATCTTTAGGAGGAACCGCTCGATATATCTGGTCAAATTTATCTGGAAGTATATCGAACTATTCTGATGCTAAGGCTGGTACAAGTTTTTCTGTAGATCTTGGGTTATATTATAATAAAGAAATTAATATTTCAGGTAGAACTTCAGAGTTATCATTTGGTAGTCATATATCAAATATTGGAGGAAAGATAACATATGGAAGTTCTAAGAATTTAGATTTTATTCCTACAAATATGAGATTTGGTTCCTCCCTTAAAACATTTATTGATCAATTTAATTCAATTACAATAGCTATAGATTTTAATAAATTAATGGTTCCTTCACCTCCACAGTATGAACTTGATAATAATGGTAATTTTATAATCAACCCTAATACTAATCAACCAAAAATTTTAAAGGGTAAGGATCCAAACAGATCAGTTCTTAGTGGTATATTCTCATCTTTCTCGGATGCTCCTGATGGTTTTACGGAAGAGTTAAAGGAGATAACTATATCTTCTGGTCTTGAGTACTGGTACAGAGATGTTTTTGCTCTAAGGGGTGGATATTTTTTTGAAAATGTAGATAAGGGTGGTAGGAAGTTTTTAACTCTCGGTGCTGGTCTAAAATATAATAATTTAGGTCTTGATTTTTCTTACCTATCTACAATTGAGAATGATCACCCTTTGGCTGAGACTATGAGATTTTCTATTTCATTTATTTTTGATAAAGAAGAAAATTTTGAGGATTTATCTAATCAGTAATAGTTAAACCTAACTTATTAATACCAAATAAGCTTTTATCCCGCATAGAATGTTTAACTAATAATTTATAATCTTCGTCTTGAGTTACATTATCAATTGATAAAAAAGTAGAATCAATAATAAAACTTTTAAATATTCCTGAACCTAGCGGATAACCGTATTTTTTTTCAAAAAGTTGGAGTTCTATCATTTCAGAATTAATCACATTTTTTTTTGAGTCAATTAATGAGTAGGATGTATACAAATTTTGATAAGGATAATTATTGTCGTATGAAATACTAATCTCAAATTTTAATTTTTTAGATTTTGAGCTATTAAAATCAAATACTATTGATGAATCTTGAAACCACTTTTGATCATTAAATGAATAGTANTTACTATATCTAGNATTATTACAGCTCAAAAAAAAAAGAGATAAAAAATAATATATTAAGGAGTTTGTTTTTTTTCATCTAAAGTAAATCTTTACCAATATCTTTTCTAAAATATTTATTATCCCAAAGAATTTCATTTGCTTTTCTATATGAGTTTTCAATAGCCTCATTTAGTTCAGATCCAAATCCAGTACATGCAAGAACCCTTCCTCCATTTGAAATAATTTCTTCCCCCTCAAGTTTTGTGCCTGCATGAAATATTAATGTGCCTTCGTCATCATATGCCTTAGAAATTTTTTTCCCCTTGGTATATTTTTCAGGGTAACCATCNGAGGCTAAAATTACTGTTGTTGCGTATTCTTTTTTAAATTCAGTATTTACTTTACCTATATCTCCCTCCAAACACATTAAAATTATTTCAGCTAAATCATTCTTTAATCTAGGTATCACAACTTGAGTTTCAGGATCTCCCATCCTAACATTATATTCAATTACATAAGGTTCTCCATTNACATTCATGAGTCCGGCAAAAATGAAACCTTTATAATTAATTTTTTCTGAATTTAATCCATTGATGGTTCTTTCAACTATCTTATTTTTAACTTTTTTCATAAAGTCCTCATCAACAAAACTTACAGGCGATACAGCACCCATACCACCCGTATTAGGTCCTTTATCTCCATCACCAATTCTCTTATAATCTTTTGCTTCTGGGAGCAATACATAATCTTTGCCATCGGTTATAAAGAATACTGATACTTCTATTCCATCAAGAAACTCCTCGATTAAAACACTTCTGCTAGCATCACCAAACTTTTTGTTTATCAACATTTCGCTTAGTTCTATTTTCGCATCGTCAATATTATCAAGAATTAATACTCCTTTCCCAGCCGCTAAACCATCTGCTTTAAGTACATATGGTGGAGATATCTCNTCTAAAAAACTAAAGCCCTCTTCAATATTTTTTGAATGGAATGTCTTGGANTTGGCACAAGGTATTTTATTTCTGAACATGAAATCTTTAGAAAAATCTTTGCTCCCCTCTAGCTGAGCTCCTTTTTTACTTGGACCAAATATTTTTATATTTTTTAATTCACTTTGTGATTCAAAAAAATCAACAATACCATTTACTAGGGGTTCTTCAGGTCCAACAATAACAAGTCCGATGTCTTTTTCTATTACAAGATCTTTAACTTTTTCGAAATCATTAGGATTTAAATCTACATTTTTTCCTAATTTGGCTGTTCCAGCATTTCCAGGAAGTATGAAAAGTTGATCACAGTATCTGCTCTGTTTAATTTTCCATGTTAAGGTATGCTCTCTACCTCCAGATCCAATTATTAAAATATTCATAATCAAAAATATCATTTAATTATCATTAATTTTATCCAAAAATATATTTAATGAAAAAAGTTGCTATTAGCGGGTATTTTGATCCTATACATGTGGGTCATTTAGAGTATATAGAGCTCTCAAAAAAATTAGGAGATTATCTTATTGTAATAATCAACAATAATAATCAGTGTAAGCTTAANAAGGGAAAACCATTTATGGATGAGAAAGATAGAATGAAAATTGTATCATCTGTTCAGTGGGTNGATGAGGTATATCTCTCAATAGACCAAGATAAAACAGTATGTAAAAGTTTAGAGGCATTGAAACCAGATATTTTTACTAATGGAGGGGATAGACATAATAAGGAGATTCCAGAAGCAGTAGTGTGTAGAAAGTATGGTATTGAATTATTAGATGGGATGGGAAAGAAAATAAGGAGTAGTTCAGACCTTACTGGATTAAAATCAATCTAAATTCTTTGCCTAATTAATTCGTACAAAATTATTGAGGAACTAGATGATACATTTAAAGACTCTATCTTCCCCTTCATAGGAATCTTAGCTTTAACATCACTTATTTCAATCAAATTCTGTGAAATACCATTTTTTTCTGATCCTAGTATTATACACACTGGAGAGTTGAAATCTATTGAATAAATATCTTCATCACTTTTCTCAGTGCATGAAATTATTTTGAGGCCACTTTCTTTTAGCTTATTTACCACATTCTTAAGATTTCTTTCTTTACATATAGAAACATAATTTAATGCGCCTGCGGATGCTTTTATTGCTTCACTTGTAATTAGTGCAGATTCTTTTTCAGGAATAACAATCGCATCTACTCCTGTTGCTTCGGCTACTCTNGTAATAGCACCAAAGTTTCGAGTGTCTGTAACTCTATCTAAAACTAATATGATAGGGTCTTTCCCTGACTCATAACAACTATGAACTATCTCACTAAGTGGCTGATAGTTAATAGGTGATATATAGCATATTATCCCTTGATGATTTTTTCTTGTTATCCTGTTAAGCTTTTCTTTGGGAACTAGAGATAAATTCAATTTCTTCTTGACGGTTGACTTTTTTATTTCATCAAAAACTTCTTTTGACAAATTCTTTTGGATAAAGATTTTTTCAATTGTCTTCCCAGATCTTATTGCCTCCAGCACAGGTCTTTTACCAAATATTATGTCTTGGTTCTTCATATCTATTTCAGAAGTAATATTTTACGAAGTAAATCAAATTCTTTACGACTATTTAATAAACTNTTTCTTTTAAAGTTATTTATAAAATTCATCTCATCCGACTCATATTTATGTTTTGAATTTAATTTATTGATAAAAGATTCGGATTCTTCTTTGCCTCTAATTATTTTAATAGCCTGGAAACCTAGAACATGATTTATGCTCATTTCATTTATATTATCTTCAGAGTAATCAATAATGTATTGAAGATGTTTTTTAGATGATAAATTATTTAGTTTTTCTTTACAATAAAAAATTAAATAGTCTTGGATCCTTTCATCCGGATTATATGGTTTACCCACACCCAGATTTTCAGGCCATAATTTAGATTTATTTATCGTCTCTATTGCTTCTAAATAATCTCCAGAAATTATTTTTTTTATAGCTAATCCAAAGTAAGCACTAGTGTAAAGTTTTCTTCCCTCTCCAGCATGTTCGTAGGGTAAAATATTTATATTATCCAATACCGATATTGCTGATGAAAATTTTTCAAGTTTTACTAATGTCTCAACATAACCCATCCCAATTATATAATTACTTTTATCATTATTATATGCTTTTCTTAAAATATTATTAGATAGATTATACTCCATAGAATTAAAATGATAATCTGAGAGTGTCTTGGATACTCTCCAATTTTTATTATCTAGCTCATATGCTTTTTCAAAATCATTTTTAGGATCTATATCCAATTTCCTGAGCATTAGTCCTCTATTCAAATAGAATAAAGAGNTTTCGGAAGTATTCTTGGTATCANTTAATAAATTTTTTGCTTCAGTATATCTTCCTTTACCCCATAAGTTGAGAGAAAGTAGGTAATCTAGCTTCCAGCTTGAGGATGTTTTTTTAGCCCATTCTAATACTTTAATGGACTCTCTCCTGAATGGAAAAGAGAAATCAATTTTTTTATTAGAAATTGAATTTCTAAGTTTTTCTATATCCTCATTAAGATATGCCTTCCAAATATCATTTATTAGCTCATCTGGTCCAATTTCTAAAATAGTTATGGCTTCTTTCGTGAGTCCACGATTGTAATAATTTATAGCTAACTCTAGATATGTCTGATACGATAACTCAGACCTATGTGAGTTAATCACATTAATTTTATTTTGGTTGTTGGGCGATAATATAAACCTCTCAAATGCTATTATGTGGTGAAGTGGGTCTAAACTCTCAATTCTTTTTAAAGTTAATTCATGTTCCCCTTTATTATTGAGATATCTATTTGCTATAGCAATTATTTCAATGGAGGGTATGTTATTGATATTATACTCGAGAGATCTTTCTGCATACTCCAAAGCTTCTAAATAATTTTTTTCTCTCAAAAATATGTCAGCAATTTGGGAGTATGCATTTGATCTATACTCTATTGATCTAGCTGCCCAACCAAGTGCCTCTTTTCCATTTAAATTATCATTTATTTCTTTATATGTGATCCCAGCAATATAATTTAGTGAGGGATGGTATGTATCTAATTTTAAACCCTCTTTTACTGTTTCAAGTGCAAGATTAAATTTACCCGTCTTGAAATAAATTTCTCCTAGATAATATCTTGCATCAAGATTAAACTTATCTTTTTCAATTATTTTAATTAGCTTTTCTGCTGCCTTCTTATATTCTCTGAAGGCTATATCTTCCTTAGCTTGCTGAAAAAGTTTTTGTTCAGTAATTTCATATTTAGACTTTTCATCTGTTAAGAATGATCTGTCAATATATTTTTTTGATTTATCAGATTCATAGTGTATACCTAANTCATCTACTTTTACTTGAAAGTTTTTACCTTTCTCTAAAAATATTGTTGATGAATATACATCCATNGGATCTAATTCCAAGTTTTCTTCGTAATGTAATTTTCCATTTACTAAAACTTCAANTAAAGAATTTATTTTGATGAATGGATTTAGTTTTATGGTAAGACTGTCATCATTCCTAATAACATTTAAGGCTCCAAATTCTGAGGCATCACTTAGGCCACCTGTCTTCTTGAGTGGGAACCATGCCTCTTTCCATCTGTCTANTCTATAAGGTTCAAATCTTACATTTGATATTGGGTTTTGCTCTTCTGTAGGAGTATACTGAACAAACAACCTACCAGCTTGAAACTCGATATATTGTCCGTCATTATCTGTTAGTAAGTCTTCCCATATTCCACCAGCTCTTGACTGAGACCATAGCCANAGTTTCTGCCCAGGAATATCCTCGTATCTTCCCCAGTGCCCAAATCCATAATTAGAATCATGATAATAACCTCCAAAAAAGTCATTATATTCTCCTACTATATGATAAGACTTACTCGGTCCAAAGTCATTATTACTATATTTTGATAGGTCTCTTCCAGAACTATCTACTGGCCAGCTTTTTATATTTCCATTATGTTCTAAGTACATATCTCCTGGCGTATAAAAATGAAGGTCATTTTTTGCAGGCGCTGCCGCTGTCATCCAATTATAGTAAGACTGGCTAGTTGGGGATGGATTATACCATAAAGCGTCGGTAGTAAATGAAGCCTTACCTTCTTCTACCTTAATTTCAACTCTCCACTGTGTTCTAGATGGAAGGTCTATATTCCCAACAAAGCATGAGACACTACCATCATCATTTTTTCTAAAAGTGTAGTTTACAGGAGTTGCTGTGGAAGGATGATGCCCAATAATACCAAAATTAAATTCAATTCCTCCTGAAGTCCATGGTCCTCTCATTGAGATATTTCTAAATTTAACAACCTCATTTTTATAAATAAATTCTTCCCCAGTTGATTTCTCAATTGCTCCCCACACCTTTCCTCCAATTTCTGGAGTCAGAAGTACTTTTATGAAATTATTCTCTAACTCAATAACCTTATATTCTTTGTTGGAAGATTTGATATCATATCCATCGAAGGAGAAGTAAGGATAAATCTTAGGGTCAGATATGAACATTGGAATTGGGTTTGGATCGTTAAAGTCATATGTCTTAAGTTCTTGATTGTATTCTCTGATAGATGTCTGCGAGAAAAGATTTTGAGAAGTAGATAAAAGAATAAATAGATAAATAATTTTTTTAAATACTAGTTCTTTCTTTNTATACATAATTAAAATATACTAAATATTTTATAACTAATTTTTATTCATTTAACCATAATGATTATTTAGAAATCATTTCATATTATTTTTACCTTATGTCATTATTCACTACGGAGATAACTTCTGATACTATTGCATCTGATAACCCTCTTCATCATAGGCTTCTTAGTGCTTACGTATTCTCTCAGAAATACATTAGGGGAGACGTTCTAGAACTGGGCTGTGGAGAGGGTAGAGGTATTGATATCATTTTAAAAGAAAGTAAATCCTTTACAGCTATTGATAAAATAAAAGATGTAATCGAAAAATTATCTTTGAAATATAGAGATAATGTCTTTATATCTTCAAACTTCCCTCCGCTAAGTGATATTGAAGATAACTCCTTNGATACTGTTATTTCTTTCCAAGTGATTGAACACATTCAAGATGACACCCAATACATATCTGAAATTGAGAGGATATTAAGACCTGGAGGAGTTGCCTTAATTACTACTCCAAATATAAAAATGACTCTAACTAGAAATCCCTGGCACGTAAGAGAGTATACTTCAGAAGAATTAAATAGATTGTGTAGAAAATATTTTTCTCAAGTTGATGTTCTTGGAATCTCTGGAAATTCTAAGGTTATTGAATACTATAATCAAAACTTAGAATCTGTTAAGAGGTTTAAGAGATTAGATATTTTTAATTTAGAGAAGAACCTTCCAANTTTTATATATAAAATTCCTTACGAATTTCTAAACAGGATAAATAGAAATAATCTCCAAAAAAATGATAATGAGTTGGTATCAGATATAACTTTCAAAGACTATGAACTGGTTAAAGACGATCCAAATAATTTAGATTTATTTGTTGTCTTAAAAAAATAAAATGAATAAATACTTCTTCTTTTCATTAATACTAATATTTTTTTCTAGTTGTATCTCCCAAAAAAAAATAAGTAATCAAAGGAAAGTAAGTAAAGTTATTGGAGAAGCTAGGACATACATCGGTACACCATACAAGTGGGGTGGTAATGATAAAAGAGGTATAGACTGCTCTGGGTTACTTGTTAGATCATTCGAATCGATAGGAATGAAAATTCCTAGGACAACTTCTCAACAGATTGATATTGGAAAGAAAGTATCCCTAAAAAAGTCAAAGGAGGGAGATCTTNNTTTTTTTGCTTTTGGAAAAAGTAGGAGAAAAGTCACTCATGTTGGTATTTTATCAAATGTAAATAGTCAGAAAAATATAAAATTTATTCATGCATCATCATCAAGGGGTGTTATTGAGACCCAACTTATAAAAGACTACTACATGAGAAGAATAAGGCAAGTAAAAAGAATATTTTAGTTTATAACTTTAAATTCATATTATTGTCAAATAATCACAAATTAAAACGTATGAGAATTTTTTTAACAACATTATTTCTATCTTTCTCCCTTTTAGCATTTACCCAAGATAAAGATGAGAAAGAAAAAAAAGAGAAGAAAGAAAAGACTATCGAAGACTTGACTGAGTCTAGTAGAATGATTGATGGTCTTTTTCCAATTTACCAAGATACAGTTACTGGTGAGTTGAAAATGGTTATTTCACACGATCAACTTAACAAAGACTTTATATATTTTTCTCAAATTGCAGATGGNGTTACAGAAGCAGGGAGTTTTAGAGGTGCGTACGGTGCTGATGTGGTATTTAATATCAAGAGATATTTTAATAAAATTGAATTTATAGCTCCAAACACAAATTTCTATTTTGATAAAGATAATCCACTTTCTAGATCCAAAGATGCTAATATGAGCCACGCAATAATCTCAAGTAATAAAATTTTAAAAGAAGATAAAGAAGATGGAAGAATATTAATTAATGTTAATGATCTATTTCTATCAGAGACTCTCAGGAGAGTGAAGCCTCCACGTTACCCGGGATCATCATCAACGAGATTTACTCTTGGAACTTTTGATAAGGGTAAGTCAAAGGTTAAAGAGATAAATAATTATCCTAAAAATACGAACCTTAAGACTGAGTATGTATATAAAAANCCAGGAGTTTTAAATTCTGGTTCAGAAGCTGTTACAGATGGTCGTTATGTTTCTATAGAAGTATTTCATTCAATGATGTCAATGCCTGATGATGGATATGAAATTAGATACGATGATCCAAGGGTAGGATACTTCTTAACATCAGTTAATGACATGACTGAGACAGGAACAACAAACTACAGAGACATGGTAAATAGGTGGAGGTTAATAAAAAAGAATCCTGAACTTGAAATTTCAGAGCCAATAACACCTATTACTTGGTGGATTGAGAACTCAACACCTCTTGAGTGGAGGGAGACAATTGAAGAAGGAGTTTTGGCATGGAATGAAGCATTTGAAAAAGCAGGTTTTAAAAATGCACTAGTAGTAAAGACTCAGCCAGATGATGCAGATTGGGATGCAGGAGATATACGATATAACGTGTTAAGATGGACCTCATCTCCAAATCCACCTTTTGGTGGTTACGGGCCAAGTATGACGAATCCAAGAACAGGTGAAATTATTGGAGCTGATATTATGCTTGAGTTTGTTCACTTCACAAACAGAGTTTTCTATAACAAACTTNTTGGTGATGCCAAAACATATATGAGCCTTGAAGAAGATAATGAAACTCATAATCATGAAGGTCATGATGTGTTCCATTGTTCAATGGGTCACCTTATGCATGAGAATTTACTTTTTGGCAAAGCCCTCCTNGAAATTGATGGAGCTTCAGATTATGAGTTAGANAGAATTGAAAAAGAAGGTTTAAAGTCACTTATCATGCATGAAGTTGGACATACTTTAGGACTTAATCATAACATGAAAGCAAGTCAATTATTTTCTCCAGCACAGTTATACGACGCTGATTTCATTGAAGGTAAGGCACTAACTGGTTCAGTCATGGATTATGCAGGAATAAACCTAACACCAGATAGATCAAAGCAGGGTCAATTTTATGATATGGCTTTGGGTCCATATGATGTATGGGCTGTTCAATATGGATATACTCCATTCAACAGCGATGCAGAAATGAATGAGCTCTTATCAAGATCAACTGAACCAGAGTTAATCTTTGGAAATGATGCAGATGACATGAGGTCACCTGGAAAGGCAATTGATCCTAGAGTTATGACAGGTGACTTGTCTAATAATCAGATATCATACTCAATTGACAGATTTAATATTGTCAACAATATGATGAAAAAAATAAAATCAAAATTTAATAATGAGGGCGATACTTATGAGGACTTGAGGAGAGCATATTACACGCTAAATAGTCAAGCAGCAAGAGCTGGTGACGTTGTATCTCGATTTATTGGAGGTGTGTATGTCGATAGATCTACTATTGGACAGCCGGGTGGCACGAAACCATATACGCCTGTCCCTGAAAAAGATCAAAGAAGAGCTATGCAAACTTTGAATACATATATCTTTTCTCCAAATGCATTTGATCATCCTAATGAAGTTTATAATTACCTTGCGAGACAGAGAAGAGGTTTTGATTTCTTTTCCGGGCCTGAAGATCCAAAGATTCATGATCAGGTATTAAGTTATCAGTCTAGGGTATTAGCCCATATATTACATCCTAATACACTACAGAGAATTATTGATTCAGAGTTATATGGTAATACCTATACCTTGTCAGAATTTATGACTGACCTAAATGAATCCATTTTTATGACTGACCTTAAAACAGATGTAAATACATTCAGACAAAATCTTCAAGCTGTGTACGTTACAAGACTACTCGAAATGGTAGGTGGTAAATCTTCTGATAGATTTAAGATTCCTGCTAAGTCTATGGCAATATATAACCTAGAGAAAATACACAAGATGATGCAAAAGCCTAAGGGTAACACATCATCTCTTGCACACAGAAATCATATAAAGTTATTGATTCAAAGTGCTTTCAATTAAATTTTAAATAAATAAACAATAATAATTATGAGAAATATCTTACTAGTATTAGTATTCTTAGTATCATGTACAAATATCAATCAAGTTGCAGATTGCGAGACTCCTTCAAATGGATTTATTGACGGAATGGAAGGGGAAGTTAAAATAGGTAGCGCATCAGCATTAGATGTCTTTAATGAGATGGATAAGGCATGGGCTGAATTAGACTATGATAAAATCAAAACATTTGTTGCCGAGGATGCGGTTATGAATTTTGCTGATGGGGGTAAAGTCACAGGTCCAGATGAGTTTGTAGAATACATAAAGAATTGGGTTGTTCAAGTCGAAGAAGAGGATGGGAATGAGTATTCGTGGAATACTGATTATGCTTTTTCTCTAGCTGTCACAACAGGAGAGGGAGATTATGTAAATGCTCAGTTTACATCTACTCACACCAATCCTGACTCTGAGTTAGAGGCAGAAGTATATTATGAGTATTACCATATAGTTGACGGTAAAGTTCAGGGTTGGAATCAATTCAAAAGAGACGTCCTTAAATAATTTTTAGGGGCCATAGCTCAGCTGGCTAGAGTGCTTGACTGGCAGTCAAGAGGTCGAGGGTTCGACTCCCTCTGGCTCCAC
>NZYP01000040.1 GCA_002702205.1 Flammeovirgaceae bacterium
TTATCAGAAGAACTGTCGTTAACTAATATTATTTTAGAAACTTTATGTGTCTGATTTTGAAATGATTCCACACATTTTTCTATATTTTTTTCCTCGTTAAAAACAGGTATAATAATTAGTATATTCATCTTAAAATATCCATAACCTTATTGCTAAAAAAAATATTATAACACATAGTATATATCTCATGATTTTTTCGGATTTATTAAAAGACCACCTACTAGTTATCCAACCACCAATTGAGCTTCCAATAGCTAGGTTAATACCGTACATCCATTGAACTTTATTTTCAAATATAAATATTCCAAAAGCACATATAGTAAACAAAAGAGCAACAAACACTTTAACACTATTAGCCTTAACAATACCTAGCCCATTAACTCCACTTAATATTAGAATCATTAAAAATCCAACACCAGCATGTATAAAGCCTCCATACATACCAATAAAAAAAAATAAAAAAATTGATAGGTTTTGTTTCTTTATTTGATTTGATTTTTCTTTTTCTTTTTCCTTTTTTTTGAAAATCATATTAATCATAACTAAAATCATTACTACTGATAATATTTTTTTGAAAAACTCTTCAGGTAGTTCAATTGCTATTTTAGCACCAACTAATGAACCTATCACTGCTGATGCTGATAACCACAGAGAAAATTTATAATTATATATGCCTTTTGATTTAAAACCATAAACCGCAAAAAACTGTGCAAATATTAACTGAACTCGATTTGTTCCATTTGCCACTGTTGGAGGTAACCCCATAAAAATAAGAATAGGTAATGTCAAAAGAGAACCTCCTCCTGCTATAGTATTTATTGATCCTGAAGCTAAACCAGCTAAAAATAAAATAAGATATTCGTATCCTTCAAATAACATTAACAGCTGAATTATCTATACATTCATTTAAAAGATTTGATGTTGTTTTTAAAATTTTTGGATGTAAAAAGTTAGGAGCTATGTCGTTTAAAGGTTTTAGTATGAATTTCCTTTCATGTAAAAATTTATGTGGTATTAATAAATCACTTTTTTCAACAATGCTATTGTTGAAGTAAAGGATGTCAACATCAATTATTCTTTCTTTCCATTTCCCACTAACCTTTCTTCCCATATCGCTTTCAATTTTTTTACAATTTTTTAATAATCTTTCTGGATTAAAAAAAGTCTTCACAAAAATAACTTGATTTAAAAAAAAATCTTGTTTTTTAAAACCCCACGGTTCTGTTTCATAAATCTTAGATTCATAAATTATATTACCAATCTTTTTTTTAATTTCTAAACGAGACTTAGACAAATTTTTAATTCTATCACCAATATTTGAACCAATAGAAAGGTATGTTAAATTAATTTCCGATTTTTTGTCTGTCCCAAATTCTTTCGTGGACATAATAAATAAATATTTTAGTAAATACTTCAGCAATAGCAACATAGCCACCTGTAGCTATTGAACCAGTAAAAAACCAAGCAATAAAAAAAGTATCCATTGTACCTATTATTCTGTATGTAATTGCTTTGTATAAGCTTCTTTTCTTAGAATGATGGAATTTATCGGATTGATTATCCCAACCAATCCTCCATGCTCTTTCATGTAAAAAATAGATTATTAATTTTGTAACAACTTCTAATCCGCCAACCTTTAGACCAGTTATAACATCACCTGAAAAGAACCAAGTTAAAAGTGCTGTATCTAATGAAGCAAAAACTCTCCATGTAAATGTTTTTAAAAAGCTTCTCTTAAAAGTTTCTTTAACTTTCATTTAGCTAATATTTGATTTTAAATTAAAAGTTTCAAGATTTTCAGCAACTTTTTGTGCAAATTTCCCACCAAGAGCCCCATCTACAATCCTGTGGTCATATGTATGAGAAAGAAAAAGTTTATATCTAATTTGTATTTCATCACCATTTTTAGTTTCTACAACTGCAGGCATTTTTTTAATTGTGCCTATTGCAAGAATACCAACTTGTGGTTGAACAATTATGGGAGTTCCCATCACATTCCCAAATGATCCCACATTTGAAATAGTATAGGTTCCACCCTCTAGATCATCTGGATTTAATTTACCATCTCTAGCCCTTCCAATTAACTTATTAGATTCTTTTACAAGTTTCATAAAACTCATCTTATTAACATTTTTAATGACTGGAACAATTAGATTATCATCTTCTAAAGCAACTGCAATACCAATATTTATATAATTTTTCTTAATTATTTTATTATTTATATATGATATGTTCATCATTGGGAATTCAGTAAGAGCATCAGCCACACATTTAATAAATACTGGATTAAAAGTTAATGGCATATTATTTTCATCAAGAAATTTTTTCTTAATTTCATTCCTTTTAATGAAAACATTGGTTATATCAGCCTCTACAAATGATGTTACATGCGGAGCAATTTTTTTTGATTCTACCATTCTAGAAGCAATGATCTTTCGCACTCGATCAGGCTCAAGAATTTCTTCACCATCTTTTAATTCTATTTTAAATTCCTTTTCTTGAACTTCTTCAACTATAGAGTTTATTTCTACATTTTTATCTTCTAAATATTTTAGTAGATCTAGTTTTGTAACTCTTTCATTTTCTCCAGATCCTCTTATAGTATCAAGTTTATCTAAAGTTATATTTTCTCTATTTGCAATATTTAGAACAAGGGGAGAGTAAAATTTATTTGAATCATTTTTTATTTTATTTATTTCAGGTTCAGATTTTTTATATGTTAGTTCTTTTATTTCTTCAAAGTTATTTTCTAATTCTTCAACGAAGTCTTGATCTTTATCGCTATGAACTAAATTATCAGAATCTATTATTGCTATTGGACTACCAACTTTAACTATTTCACCTTCTTTTGCTAAAATTTTTTTTAGAGTTCCTGAGCAACTTGATGGTATTTCTGTATCTACCTTATCTGTTGCAACCTCTAAAACTGACTCATCTTCATTTATCTTATCTCCCTCTTTTTTAAGCCATTTTAAAACTGTGCCTTCCATTATACTCTCTCCCATCTTTGGCATTAACATCTCAGTATTACTCATTCAATTTATTTATTTTTTTTAATAATAATAATTTAATTTTGTTGTATACGTTGAGTATAATATGAACCCAAGATACATATTTTTTTCTTTTGTTTTTTCTTTTTTTTCATGTCAGGATAAATGCGATAAGTACACAACCTATGTTAAGTCAACTCCTAAATATTTAAAAATGGAATCTCTCAGAGATTCGGTTTACTTTGATATAGAAAGAGAAATTAATTCACCTGGAAAATTAAATTATAAGGATGGATATCTTTTTATTAGCGAGGTTGCCAAGGGGGTTCATGTAATAGACAATAGAAATGTAAATAATCCTATAAAAATTGGATTCATAAATATCCCAGGTAATTATGATATTGCAACAAAGGATAATTTCCTATATGCTGATAGCTATATTGATCTAGTAATACTAGATATTTCTAATGTAAATGAAATAAAGGAGGTTAATAGGGTTGAGGGTTCTTTCCAAAATTATTACGAAAACAGATTCCTCTTCTCTGAGACGTTAGGTATAGTTACTGGATATGAAGAGCAAGTTATTGAAGAGTTTGAAGAGAATAAAGATTGTGAATTGGTTTATTAATTATGAGAATTAAAAATATGTTGTTCTTTATTATATTGTTATCATCATGTGACATGTCATCAGATATATCTATTGGTGGTAATGGATCATCAGATGTGCAGTTTAATAGTGAATCATCAAGTACTGGCATAGGTGGATCAATGGCTAGATTTACTATTAAAGGTGATTATCTTTACACAGTTGATTCAGATAATTTAAAAACATTTGATATATCAGAAAGAAAAAATCCTCAAATAACATCAGAAGTTAATTTAGGATGGGGTATTGAAACTATTTTTCCATATGGTGAAAACTTATTTATTGGAGCTCAGAGTGGAATGCACATTTATAGTTTAGATAATAAGGAAGAGCCATCTTGGTTGTCTACTTACGAACACCTTACAAGTTGTGATCCAGTTGTTGTTCAAGATGACTTCGCATTTGTAACCTTGAGGGGTGGGACTGAGTGTTTTGGTTTTAATAATCAGCTGGATATTGTAGATATTTCTAATCTTAGAGATCCTAAACTTTTTAAAACATATGAAATGATAAATCCTCATGGTCTTGGAATTGATGGCAATTGTTTATTTATTTCTGAAGGAGACTTTGGTCTTAAAATGTTTGATATAAGTAATCTGGAAGATATAAAGTTGACAAAACATTTTGAAGATTTAAGTTCTCTTGATGTTATTCCTTTTCAGGGAATTTTAATGGTTATCGGTAGCGATGGTTTTCACCAGTACACTTATGACTGTGAAAATACAGATATTTCATATATTAGTACTATTCCAATAGAGAGACTTTAGATGAGGATATATCTTTTTTTTTTATTTAATATCATTTTTTTTTCAGGAATTTCTCAAAGTAATGATCTTCTCATTATCAAGGGATCAAAACCTTATGAGGTATTAGGTTATGATGATTATATCTTTCCTGGAAGATACAAAGGAGAACTTGTGGGCTATACTATTGACAATCTTATAGATAATTCTAGAGGAGAAGTTTTATTTTATGTTTATAAAATTAATGACACTATAAGATTATCATCTAGATCTAACTTTAAATTAAAATTAAATCAATCATCAATAAATGAATTTAATGAATTAGATAAGAAAACATGGAATAAAGTAGAAATGGGACTTAATTTTGGGGATTACGTTACTTATGCTCAAATTTATTTATCGAAGGGTTTAAACAATAAAAAACTCTTAAATTCAGGTATAGGATCTGGTATATTAACAATTGACAGAATTAATTTTATACCTATTTACTTGTCAAGCTCTGTAGATATATTGACTTCTAACAGTATTTTAAGAAATAACTCTAGGTATAGGTTTTTTGCATTTAATAATATTGGTTATTCATTTAGTTCTGATTTTGGAGGTGATTATTTATCCACTGACGGTGGTTTATTTTGGAATTTAGGGATAGGTTTAAAAAAGTCATTAAGAAAATCACATATTTCTTTAAATATGGGTTACCAGTTACAACAATATGAGTCTGAACATAATTTCTGGAGATGGGATGATTTTATATTTGATATTAATCTTATTGATAACTCAGTAAATTTGATTAAAAGGGACGGTGTTTTTAAAAGATTTTTTATTTCATTCTCTATTTTCTTCTAATTTTAACCTTAATAAATTTAAAACATTAACAGTTGTTAGTATAATATTAAGATCTCTTCTCTCGGTTAAATTAAGTTTCTTACTTATTGTATTTTTTTTATCTGAGTAAGCAATCCAGACTGTTCCTACTGGTTTATCATGTGTTCCTCCAGAGGGTCCTGCTATCCCACTTGTTGATATTCCAATATCTGATTTGAATTTTTTTCTAGCTCCTTCAGCCATTTTTTCTACTACTTCTTTACTAACTGCTCCATATTTTTTTATTAGTTCTTTACCAATTTTTAATTCATTTACTTTAACATCATTGCTATATGCTATTATTCCACCTATAAAATAATTAGAACTTCCAGGAACGGTGGTTATTGTCTTACATACATTTCCGCATGAACAACTTTCTGCTACTGAAATTGTTTTTTTTGTTTTTAATAATATTTCACCAATAACATCTTCGAGTTCATCATCATCGAATCCAAAGACGTATTTTTTAATTAATGGTAAAACCTTTTCAACTTGATTTTCAATTTTTTTCTTTAAAACATTTATATTTTCGCCTTTACCAGTTAGTCTTAACTTGACTCTTCCCAAACTAGGTAAATAAGCTAATTTAATATCTTCTTCTATTTCATTTTCCCAATCTTTAATTATATCAGAAAGCCAAGATTCTCCAATTCCTGTTGTTTTTATAGTTTTTTGGTAAATATATGGTAACTCAAATTTTTGTTTTATATATGAGATACATTTGTCTTGAAAAAGACTTTTCATTTCGTAAGGTACTCCTGGTAGGGAGATTAATAATGTGTTATTTTCATAAAAAGCCATTCCAGGTGCTGTGCCAAATTCATTATTTAGAACTTTACATTTATCAGGAACTAGTGCTTGGTCTCTATTTTTTTTTGTCAATTCAAGCCCCCTTTTTAAAAATATTTTTGAAATATTATCTAATGATTTTTTATCTTGAATAAGATTACTTCCATAAACTTCACATAATGTTTTCTTAGTTATATCATCATTTGTTGGGCCTAAACCTCCAGTTACTATAATAATATCTGAGCTATTGATTGATGATTTTATTGTCCTTTTTATTTGTTTTTTATCATCACTAATTGTAACTCTTTTTGTGGTCTTAAGACCAATTGAATTTAGCTTTTCGCTAAGCCATTTTGCATTTGTATCAATAATATGACCTGATAGTATTTCATCACCAATAGTGATTATATGAGATTTTATCACTTAATTTTTTTTATAAATGACATAATCAAATTCATAAATATGATTATTATCAATTGGATGTTTAATTCTAGATATTTCTTTCCAGTTTGACTTATCCCATGATGGAAAAAAGGTGTCACCTTCTACTTTAGCTTTAACCTCTGTTATATAGAGCTTATCAATAAAATTAAAACCTAGTCTATAAATCTCTCCACCACCAATAATAAAAACTTCTTCGTCATCATTGTTTCTAGAGATACTAATAGCATCTTCAATCGAATTAACTATATCACATTTTTTTTCAACAAAAGTAGAGTTCCTTGTAATGACGATATTTTTTCTATTAGGTAATGGTCTATATTTTGAAGGTATAGACTCCCAATTCTTTCTTCCCATAATAACTGAGTGTCCTTTTGTCATATTACTAAAATAATTCATGTCGTCAGGTAAGTGCCAAGCTAATGTATTATCCTTTCCTATAACTTGGTTATCGGAAACTGCTACTATCATTGAAATATTTTTCATAATTTATTTCCTTTTAAATATTCTTTTGTTCTCATTTTTCTTTTTCCTTCAGCTTGAATCTCTAATATTTCGATACTTTCATTTATAATATTATTAAAAAAAATTTTGTTGTCTTTTATAAATAATCCAACATCATTGAAAGTAACGTAATTAGACTTTTTCGCACTAAAAATTTTATAACTTTTATTTTTATGATTGATTATTGCACCAGGATATGGGCTAAGGCCATGAATTTTATTTATATTTTTTTGAGCCCCATCTTTAGTTGATAATATACATAACATTTTATCAATCTTTGGAGCTCTTTTGTGCTTAGAACTTATATCCTGACTTATTTTATTAAAAGTATTATTAAATATTTTAAATATAGATTCAGTTAAAAGGTTTGACCCTAAAGTCATTAGCTTATCGTGAAGAGTTCCTGCTATCTCATTTTTATCTATTTTTACTTTTTCTTGCATGATAATATCACCTTCGTCAATTCTTTTATTTAAAAAGAATACAGTAATACCTGTCTCCTTTTCACCATTAATAATTACCCAATTAATAGGTGCAGCACCCCTGTAGTGTGGTAGATAAGATGCGTGAAGATTTATACATCCTAATTCAGGGATATTTATCAAAGACTCCGGTAACATCCTAAATGCTACAACAACAAAAAGATCTGCTTTTAAATTCTGAATTTCTCTTTGAAATTTTTCATCTTTTAGATTTTTAGGTTGATATACATCTATTTTTTTATCTAATGCATATTTTTTTACTGGAGAAAAATTTATTTTTCTACCTCTTCCACTTTTCTTGTCAGGAGCAGTGATTACAGCAATTACATTAATATTTTTTTCTATTATTCTCTCAAGACTTTTTACGGCAAAGTCTGGAGTTCCCATGAAAATTATAGATTTTGACATCATTTATTCAAAGTCATCATATAGTAAATATTTTTTTCTGATTTTTTTATAATCATTTATTTCATTTTCCCATGTTAATCTAATTTGATCTTCACTTAATCCTTTTTTTATTTGATTTTCAAGTATGTTATTTCCGGCTAATCTATAAAAATACTTATCAAAAAAATCAGTATCATGATCTTTTAATTTATTGTAAAAATTAATTAAATATTCAAGATTTAATTTTTTATCATATTTTTTATTTCTTAAATCAATACCATAACATAATATGTTTTCTAATTTTGGTTTACTCTCTTCAGAAACACTTATTGGAGTAAAATTAAAATCACTTTTATAATGTGGATGACCAATAACTTGAAAAGGGAATTCTGTTCCTCTTCCTATACTAACTACTGTTTGCTCGAATAGACATAAACTTGGATAGAGTCTGATTGATTTCTGATTTGGTAGGTTAGGTGAGGGCTTTATGGGTAATATATATTCATCATTGTGATTCCAGTTTTTAACTTTTATTACTTTCATATCTAACCTATCATGGTGTTCAATCCATCCCTCACCTTTTATCATAAGTGCTAGCTCTCCTACAGTACAACCATGAACTATTGGGATGGGATGCATTCCTATGTATGATTGATAAAGGGTATCAAGAACAGGTCCATCTACATAGTCTCCATTGGGGTTAGGTCTATCAAGAACTAAAAATTTAATTCCTAACTCAGCACACTTTTCCATCATATTATGCATTGCACTTATGTAGGTATAAAACCTTGCGCCTACATCTTGAATATCAAAAATCATGACCTCAATTCCTGATAAATCCTCATTATTAGGGATTCTCTTTTTTCCATACATAGATATTATTGGAATTGATTTTTCCTCGTATTTATAAACGTAATCATCAATACTTTTACCTCTTTCTATTTTTCCCTTAAATCCATGTTCTGGGCTAAAAATTTTTTGAATATTCATATTCAATGAAAATAAAGTATCAATTAGATGTATATTTTTTATCGTTGAGGTATGATTTACAAGAAGTCCAATTTTCTTACCTGAAATAATAGTATTGTATTTATGTAAATTTTCTGCTCCAACCTTTATATTTTTATTTTCTGATTTAACTTGAATATAAAAAAGCACAAATATTAATATTAGAATATTTTTCATTGTTTCATATTTTTACACTATTTCAAATCTATTAATATTAATTTTTTAGATTGTTCCTTTTTAAAGATATAATTTATGTTTTATAGTATTTTAAAAGACTTATTTATGAATTTTTTGCAAAAAAAAATAAATAAATCAAAATCTCAGGTTGTAATATTAAATGATTGGATAGGTCTTAATATTTTAATTAATGATTATTATGAAAAAGATGAAATAATTGTTTTAAAAAAACACTTTTCAAAAGATGTTAAGAAAAACACTTTTATTGACGTTGGTGCTAATATTGGTAATCATTCATTATTTTTTAAAGATTACTTTAAGCATATAAAATCCTTCGAGCCTCAAAATAAAATTTTTAAAATTTTAGAAATAAATACAGATAATTCCGAAAATATTGATGTATTTAATTATGGTTTAGATATCAAAAGCTATAATTCTAAATTTCACATTCCTTATTCTAATTCTGGTATGGCTAATGAATCAAAAAAAGATTTAACTGGCTATTTTGAAAAAGTGAATTTTAAAGTTTATGATCAGAATCATAAAGATATAATAAGTTATATAAAAATTGATGTTGAAGGAAATGAAGAAAATGTTTTATTAAGTATGCAAAAATCGATTGTAAAACATTTACCCATAATTTCATTTGAATTAAATTCTAACACTTCATCAAGGAAGAAGGTTATTAAAATATTAAAATCTTTTGGTTATGAAAAATTTTATGTTTCTGAGAAATACTTTTTTCCCATGAATTTAAGGTTCATTAAAAGGTTTTGTGGTAAACCAAAAAAGTTAAAATTAATTTCTCAACATGATTTATTTTCAGTAAATAACTTTAATTTAATACATACCTTTTCAGATGAATCTTACTTTAAATTAAATGTCTAAAAAACTTCATGTATTATTTATTACATATGGTTATCCTAATGATATTAATGATGTTAAATATAGTTTTTTTAGAGAACAAGCTGAATCTTTATCTGAGTTGGGAGTTAAAGTTGGAGTATTAAGTTCTAAGTTAACATCTTTCCTTAAACCTTTTCAAACTACTTTATTACCTAAAATTAATTATAATACTGAAAATAATTTAAATGTTGTTAGGTGTTCATGGAACAAATGGGTTCCATTTCATGAAAAGTATAAGATTAATATTTTAAAGTATATTTCATTATTAGGTTTTAAAAAATATATTAAAAAAAATGGAATTCCAGATTTAATACATAATCATTCTCTTGTCTATTCTGGATTTATCACTGAAAATTTAAGTGAAAGATATAAAGTTCCTTTTTTGATTACTGAACATAATTCAGGGTTTTATTATGAAGAATACAATTCGCTTCTAAATGATATTTCAAGAATATGTAATAAATCTAGAATTTGTCTTGCAGTTAGCTCAAATTTAAGATTATTATTAAATAAAAAAATTGATAAATCACCTGATTGGAAAATTCATCATAATCTTGTTTCTGAAATATTTTTTGATCAAAAAATAAATAAACAACCTAAAAACAAATTTACATTTATAGGTATCGGAAATTTAATTAATGAAAAAAATTTTAAACTTCTTATAAGTTCATTTTATAATTTTAATAAAATATATCCTAATTCTTTTCTTAAGATTATTGGTAATGGTAAAGAATTTAAAAAACTAACAAGCTTATCAGAAAAGCTCAAGATATTATCTAGTGTAAGTTTTTTAGGTCAATTATCTAGAATAAAAACCATGAAAGAATTAAATGATTCTCATGTATTTATTTCTTCCAGTAATTATGAAACTTTTGGTATTGTTTCCGCTGAGGCATTAGCACTTGGTAAAGTTGTTATATCGACTGATAATATGGGATCTAGTGATATTTTAAATAAAAGTGTATCAATAACTGTACCTACAAATGATGAGGTTGAAATGACAAATGCAATGATTAATATTTATAAAAATTATGAAAAATATGATCCCATACTGATAAGAAAATATGCAGTTGGTAAATTTTCACCTAAAATTATTACGAGCGAGTTAATACTAAAGTATAAACAAATTTTAGATAAAAGATAAGGCTTAATATTAGTAGATATTTCTATTTATTTTTAATAAGTCTTTAATTTGAGATGATCCTCCAACATAAAAATTATAGCTAATATCTTCATTTTCCCATTTCTTTTTTTCTGTATTATAATATGACAAATCACTCTTATTTAACTGAAGAGATATTGTTTTTTTTTCTCCTGGTTTAAGTTGTATTTTTTTAAATCCTCTAAGAAGTTTTAGTGGTCGTTCTATTTTAGAGTTTTCAAAGCCTACATAAAGTTGAGCAATCTCATTACCACTTACATTACTTTTATTAATTAGATCAAAATTAAATTTTAATACAGAATCTTCCTTTTTAAAATCATTCATTTTAAAATTTTCATATTCGAATTCACTATAACTTAAACCATATCCAAAAGGGTAAGCAATTTTCTTTTTAAATTTTTGAAATAATGAATACCCATGATAATATCCATAGGTAATTGTATCTGTATATGGATTGAAATATGGGTAGTCATCTGGATTTTCTGCAATTGTAAAGGGTAACTTACCACTAGGATTAACATCTCCATATAGAATTCTTGCTAAAGCATTTCCTCCTTCCATTCCCGAATACCAAGAAAAAATAATTGACGGAACATTGTCTTCCCATTTCCTCATATCAATAGCGCTTCCTCCAACATATACAACTACTAAATTTTTATTTACCTTAGATATTTTATTTATTAAGTTCTCTTCTTCATCTCTTAAACTTAAATTAATTCTATCTCCGCCAATTCCCTTTACACCAACTAATTCCTTAGCTTCTGCTGATTTTAGCATTTCTCCTTTAGTTAGAATATATTCACCTTCATCTTTATAAGTATATCCAACAACTAAAACTACTTGATCAGAATTTTTTGCAATATCTACAGCTTTATTAATGTCAGAAGCATCATCATAAATTACTTTATTATTTAATTTCTCATTATATGATTTAATCCCTTCATATGGTGTTATAACGTAGGGAGGTGAAGAGTTACTACTTCCAAGATCACCAGTATTATCCAAATTTGCTATTTTCCCTATTACAGCAACTTTTATATTATTTATCTTTTTAAAAGGTAAAATATCTTCATTTTTCAATAATACCATACTTTCTTCTGCAGCATGTCTAGCCAGTCTTATATGTTCATTATTAAGAATTATATTTTCATTATAATCTATGCTATCAAATGAAAATGCATATTTTAATCTTGTCTTCAATGTATTTAAAACTAACTTGTCAATATCTGATTCTTTTATCTCACCTTGAACAATTCCATCCTCTAATAATTTATAACTGTATTCATCTTGCCATGGCATTTCAACATTGAGGCCAGCTTTAATACCATCCAAACCATCGTAAAGGCCATACATCCAATCAGTTGAAATAAAACCTTCAAAGCCCCAATCATCCCTTAAAATATTTGTAATAAGCATTTTATTACTTCCACAGTATTCACCATTAACTTTATTATATGCAGACATTATAGATGCAGGTTTCCCTTCTTTTATAACTTTTTTAAAGTGAGGTAGGTAGACTTCTCTTAGTGTTCTTTCATCAACCTCAACATTTAATACCCACCTTGAATTTTCTAAACTGTTTAAGGCAAAATGTTTAGGACAAGCCATTACATTATGACTTTGAATTCCCTTAACTGCAGCAAGACCTAATTCCCCTAAAAGCCAAGGGTCCTCACCATATGTTTCTTGAGCTCTTCCCCATCCAGGGTGTCTTAAAAGATTTATACATGGAGTGGCAGCATAATTTGTTTTATTTGCTCTCATTTCCTTCGCTATAACTTGATGTATTTGATTTTCTAAATCTATATTCCATGAAGCAGCTCTTGCCATAGCAACTGGAAATGTAGTTACTCCATTTATATTTTTATCTAGAACTCTTGCTCCTCTAGGACCATCTGATAAAACCCATGGAGGTATATTTAACCTTTCATTCTTACCTGCATATATATGAGCAAATCTATTTTTGAAGAGATAACTTCCAAAAAATTTAGGTATAGAATTAATCATTTTCTCTCCATACATCTGATCAATTTTTTCATTTAAATCCATTTTAGATACTAGAACTTCAGCGAGACTATCTGTATTAATATTCCAATATTCTTCTCCGTAAATAATTTTATCAGCTTTTAAGGAAATTGTATTATAATTAGAGCCTAGATAGAAGATAACCAATACTAATAATGAGGAAATAATTAAAATCAGTATTGTGGCCTTAAAAATTTTTATTAAAAAATTCATAATTCGTTTATAGAGTTATCAAGCCATTCAGACCTATTTATTAACCAGTTCTTTAAGAATTCAATTTCATTAATGTATGTTCCTCCAACAAAGCTATTTGGCCAAACATAGTTTTCAAGAATTTTCCACTTATTAAAATTTCTTTTGGCAGCTTCTGTTTTATTATAAAGTAGATCAAATTCATTATTTACCATATTTTCCAGAGATTGGTCAGATAATATATTAGATCTAAGTTCAAACCACCTAATTTTTAAATTATTTACAAAAACTTCATCTTCTAAAAATTTTTTCCACCAAAATGGAACATTCCAGAAATCTCCAGGACATCTGTTATTAAATTCGAATGTCCATATGTCAAATTGATTTCCTCCACAATAATTCGCATTACCAAAAGATAAATTAAAGTCCCATATTGGTCCTATTTTTAATTTTTCATCTCTCTCTTTGTGGAGATATGTACTTAGCCTATATCCATCCACGTTATTGGATAATTCATTTAATATGAAAAAATCTATGAAGGATTTATAATCAATAAATTTTCTAAAACCATTATTTACATCTTTGAAATTTGATGAGGAAAGTGATTTTTCAAACCCATTTATATAATCAATTATATACTTCTTTTGACTATCATTGATATTTTCAGGTTTAGGATATTCATAATTAAATAAAATTTTTTTATCTCCTTCTAAATTTCCGTGAACATCATATTTTGAACTAAACGAATTAAAATCATTAAAGCTATTATCTTCTAAATCGCTCTTATCAATTTTAATAATATATCCTCCACTAATTAATTCTTCTTCTATATCATTGTTTTCAAGTTTTTTGATGTTAACTCTATTCTTATCTCTTTTTATTTTTTCCATAAGTAAATAGAAACCTTTATAATCATTATTAATATATAATTCTACATTTCTAGTTCTTGATGCATACATACCCATTTTATTAGATATGTCATAAATTATTTTGTTTCTTATTAAAGATTTATCACTGTAAGGTCCATATAATATCCAATCTTCTTCTTCGGGAAGACCTGCTAGATTATAATCTAAATCATTATAATTTTTATCCCATGTCTCAATCCCGTAAGATTTTTTTTCAAAAAATTGAGAAGTTTCTCCCCTAATTTCAATACCTATATTACCTGCATATTGTGTGCTATCTCCTAATAAAACAGTTAATGCTGATGCAATCTTAGGTTCATCTACTATTTCGCCACCTAAAGTATTAATTTTAAAAATAAAAATAGAATCTTGACAATTAAGACATTCAAACTCATCAAAATTTGAATTTTCAGATTCACTATCAACTATTACTTTTTCATCTTTTGTACATGAAATTAAAAACAGATTAAGAAAAAAGAATAATTTAACAATATCTTTGGTAACCATATTTTTAGGTTTTGATTACAAATTTACCAAATGAAAATATTAAATAAAATTGCTAATAATCTTTGGAAGTCAAATTCTAGTGTCTATTCATCTCTTATAAAAAACATTTCAATAACTACTTTAACTATTGGAGTGTTTTCAATGATTATTTCATCAAGTATTCTGGATGGTTTTCAAGACTCTATTAAAAATAAAATTTTTGATTTCTCTGGACATATTAATGTGTCCGATTTTGGTAATGGATTAAGTTTTAAGAATTATCCTATAAAACTTGACCAGGGAATAAATTCAAAATATAAAGAGATAGGAGAGATAGATGTTGTAATACCTTTTATTATGTTGTCTGCCCTAATAGAAAAAAAAAATAATTCTGATGGACTTATATTCAAAGGTGTAAATGAGGATTACCTGAAAAAGATTACCCCTCACTTATCATCTTTTAATAGTTCTTTAAGTTTCTCAAATTCTATTATTATAAGTGAATCACAATCCCAAAGACTTAACATAAATCTTAATGATACAGTTTCTTTGTTTTTTCCCAATGACCCTCCAATATTTCGAAAATTAATTGTTAAAGGAATTTATGATACAGGTCTTGAGGAATTTGACGATTCTTTTGTAATTGGAGATATTAATTTAGGAAGAAAAGTTTATAACTGGAACTCTAACCTTGCTTCTGGTCTAAATATTTATCTAGATGATGCATCTCAGACCAACTCTGTATTAACCAAAATAAGAAAAAAATCTTTATATAATGAATTTTTAGAAACATCTCAGAGCAAATATTCTCAAGTTTTTGATTGGTTAGGTCTACTTGATAAAAACGTAATTATTTTCTTTATAATACTTTCATTTGTAGCATGTTTTAATATGATATCAGTGATATTAATTTTTATTATGGATAAGATAAAAACTATTGGAATTCTTAAATCTTTTGGAACTAATAACTCTATTATTTATTCAATTTTTTATAGGGCCGGAACTGAGATACTTATAAAGAGTATTTTAATAAGTAATTTTTTAGCATATGGATTTATATTAGTGCAATCTAGGTATAAAATTATAGGATTAGATAAGGATAATTATTACTTGGATTTCGTTCCTATTAAATTTGAATTTTCTAAAATCTTAATTATGAATTTATCCTTAATAGCAATAATATTGGTATCAATATATATCCCCATATATTTTATAGGAAAGATATCAATAAATGATAATGTTAAGTTTAACTAGCTTTTATAGGAATTAAATAAGCTTTTAATTTTCATAATTAAGATTCCAAAAAAAGCTTCATAGAAAATATTTATTGACATTTTAGACTCTCCAACTTCTCTGTCCTTAAATATTATGGGGATCTCGTCAATATTATATCCTAATCTATTTCCAATAAATTTCATCTGTATTTGAAAGGCATATCCCTGAAATGATATATTATTTTTTAAAATACTTTTAAGTGCTTTCCTAGAATACCCATTAAATCCACCTGTTGAATCACTCACTTTCATGCCAGTGATAACTTTAACATAATAATTAGCAAATATTGACAAGAGTAATCTTGATAAAGGCCAATGAAGTACTGAAATTCCTTTTACATATCTGGATCCAACAACAATATCTGATTTGGAATTTAAAGAATTTTTCATTTCTATCAATTTCCTAGGGTCATGCGATCCATCACAGTCAAGCTGAAAAATATATTTATAATTTAAGGTTAAGGATTTTCTAAATCCCTCAATATATGCAGAACCAAGACCATTTTTTGATTCTCTTTCAATTAATAATAAATTTATTTTATATTTTTTTTTTAATATAAATGCTTTTACTAATTCTCCCGTCTTGTCTGGTGAGTTATCATCAACTACTATAACATCAAAAAGCAAGTTTAAATCTTGAATTTGATTTAAAATGTTTTCAATATTACCTATTTCATTATATGTAGGAATAATAATAACAGAATCAGACATATCTCTTAAATAAAAATATTTATAAACATAATGCTTTAATCATTATGAATATCGAACTTTTAATTTAAATTTTGTTAAGTATGAAATTACAAGAAAAGATAAAAAATGAAGTTATTAAAGTTTTTAATGATGAGTTCAAATATAAATGTTCTATCAATGACATTAGTATAGACCAAACACCAAAAAACTTTTCTGGTTTTTATACACTTATTTTATTTCCTCATCTAAAAAATTTGAAAATAAATCTAAAGCAGGCAGGGAATAAAATTGGGGACTCTTTAATTAGAAATTCGGAAATAGTTTCAGATTATAATCTTGTGAAAGGTTTTTTAAATTTTGATTTAAAATCCGATTATCTTATTCATGAGTTATCAAAATTTTCAAACGAATTTAAATCAAAATATAAAAAAAATAATAAGGAGATAATTGTTGAATTTTCTTCACCAAATACAAATAAACCTCTTCATCTAGGTCATTTAAGAAATATATTTTTAGGTGATTCTGTTTCAAAAATATATGAATCACTAGGGTATAAAGTAAATAAAGTACAAATAATTAATGACAGAGGGATTCATATCTGTAAATCAATGGTTGCATGGAAAAAATATGGTAATGATAAATCTCCTCATACCGAAAACATAAAGGGAGACAAGTTTGTAGGAGATTATTATGTAAGATTTGAGGCCGAACATAAAAAAGAGGTTCTTGATCTAATTAAAAATGGTCTATCTGAAGTTGACGCTATAAAAAAATCACCTCTAATGAAAGAAGCAATTTTGTTTTTAAGAAAATGGGAGAAGGGTGATGAAGAAATAATTAGTTTATGGAAAAAAATGAATGGATGGGTTTATGATGGTTTTGATTCAACCTACAGAAGTATAAATGTATCATTTGATAAGATTTATTATGAATCGGAGACTTATTTGCTAGGGAAAAAAAATATTGAAGATGGTATATCAAAAAAAATATTTTATAAGGAAAAGGATAACTCAGTATGGATTGATTTATCAAAAGAAAATTTTGATAAAAAACTATTATTAAGGAGTGATGGAACTTCGGTGTATATGACACAAGATATTGGTACAGCAATTAGAAGGTTTGAGGATTTTCCAAAATCCGAGAAACAGATATATACTGTTGGGAATGAACAGGATTATCATTTTAAAGTATTATTTAAAATATTAGAGAAGTTAGGTTATTCCTGGGCCAAAGAGTGTTACCATTTATCTTATGGTATGATAGATCTGCCTGATGGTAAAATGAAATCAAGAGAGGGTAAAGTAGTTGATGCTGATGAGTTAATATCTGTTATGAAAGATACAGCTGAGGAAAGAACTATTGAATTAGGTAAAATTGACGATTTTGATTTTGAAGATTTATCAAAATTATATCAGAAAATTGCCTTATCAGCTCTTAAGTATCATCTCTTAAAAGTTGACCCAAAAAAGAAAATGTTGTTTAATCCTGATGAATCGATAGATTTTCAAGGTAATACAGGTCCGTTTTTGCAATATACTTATGCAAGGATAAGGTCAATTATAAAAAGGGCAGATATTCTTAATATAGAATATGGAAATATAAAATTTAGTTCTATAAAAAGTATCTCAACAAATGAGAAGAAAATCATAGACCAAATAGTTAATTATAAATTTATATTAGAGTCAGCAGCTGAATCTTATTCTCCCTCAATAATATGTAATTATGTATACGAATTGACAAAGACATACAACTCTTTTTATCAAGAAGAAAAAATATTTGATGGAAAAAATAATGAAACAACTTCATTTAAAATTGCGTTATCAAANATAACATCTAATGTGATTAAATCATTGTTAAACTTATTGGGTATAGATGTTACTAACAAAATGTGATGAAGATTATAGCTATATTTCTTATTTCAACCCTAGTTTCCGTTAGTGGTATATATATTTTAAGAGAAAAAGTTTTTAAAGTAAATGAAACCGCACCAGATGATAATTCTTTATCTAATGATAGTTTCTATAGTTTATCGGCCGTAGACATTGATGGTAAACTGATCAATTTTGACAAATACAAAGGAAAAAAACTCCTTATAGTTAACGTAGCTTCTAAATGTGGATACACTCATCAGTACGAAGATTTACAGGAACTACATAAAAAATATAATGATAAGATAACAATACTTGCATTTCCATCAAATAATTTTGGATTTCAAGAACCAGGATCAAATGATCAGATTGAGACATTCTGCGAAAAAAATTATGGTGTTGAATTTCAATTATTTGAAAAATCAGATGTCAGAGGAAAAAATTCGAACGATGTATATAAATGGTTATCTAGTATTGATGATAATGGCTGGAATGATAAATCTCCAAGATGGAATTTTTTTAAATACTTAATTGATACAAATGGTGCGTTAAAAGCAATATATTCCTCTAATACTAATCCATTAGATAAAGAAATAATGGAATTTGTATTAAATTAAAAATTAAAGTTTCTCTCTTTTTTTTTCTTATATAATATTTCCTTTAATCCTTTTCCTAATAAGGATCCTANCCCACCAATAAAACCACCTATTAANGANGTATATATGATTAAANAATTAACAGATTTAATATTTAATAAATCAATAATTTTTGAAGATATAAT
Organism: Flammeovirgaceae bacterium; assembly: GCA_002702205.1. Lineage (GTDB taxonomy): Bacteria > Bacteroidota > Bacteroidia > Cytophagales > MED-G16 > MED-G16. The sequence continues at coordinate 19,324 of NZYP01000040.1, forward strand.
AGAATTGGTACTTGTATCAATACTAAGTAAAAGAAATATCCAAGCTGTTCCAACCCCAATAAATCCACTTAGAAACTNAGAAAAATAGTTTTCACCATATAATAAACCAGTAAAAAAAGTAATTATTACTATTGACCACCATGGAAAAAAAGCGGGNAGNTAAAATGATAAAATTCCAATTATTAAGATTCTGAGTATAAAGTTCATTTTTTAATGAATTTCTTTTCAAATATTATTTTACTTCTATTTTCAATATAATTATCATTAAATAATAATTTATTATAAATACCCTCACCCCATTTTTCAATATCTCCAAAATAGTTAGNACTTCCAATATTTCCAGATTGACCACCAGGATACGTTCCCCATGCTTCAGTTTCTTTATTTTTATTTAATTTAACAATCATCCTCCAAGATGGGCCGTGTCTTTCACTTGCAGCATTTAATATATTTCTATACCCTCCAACAGATANGCTATCGTAACTAAAGCTTTTAATTCTTAATAAATGATTAACAGATGTATTTTTATACATATCCCACCTGATATTTTTTAAGGAGTATTTATTTTTAAATGATTCAATTGAATCAATTGTTGAATTATATGTAATATTTACTAAATCATATACTGATTCTTTTTTTTCAGTTTTAATAATATCAAAGTAATTAGATTCAATATCATCTTTAATTAATTTGTATGTTCTAAATGAATTAGGTTTTCTATAAGAATATTTTAAAGTATCAAATTCGTCCCAGATTTTATTATATAAATTATTCCACCATTTGTTAAATATAACTTGATTTTCATTATTTATTTCAGCAAAGAAGTCCCAATCTTTAAGTTTTTTTAGGTATTTCAATTTTTTTTCTGAGAGGAAACTTGTATCAATTTTTTCTATTAATAGAGAAAGTGATTCGTATGCTTTATAATTAAAGTTATCGTTTTGAATTTTTTTAATATCATTCAAATTCACTTGTTCGATTGACTCGAGCCTTTCAATTAATCTTCTTCCTCTGTACATTTCATAATTNAAGCTGTAGTAATAGTAAGGNTAATNNTTATTGACNGGGTGCTGATTTGCTGAACTGACAAANCCATTTTTTGGATTTTGNTAATTTAAAATATGTTCATAAGGAATATAGCCCTTCCATTCATTTTTAGGATTTGATCCATCTAAAATAAATTTTCCTTGTTCATTATATTTTACTGGAAACTTTCCAGCAATTGTTAAACCTATATCACCATCCTTAGTTGCNTAAGCAAAGTTTTGAGCTGGGCCATCAAAGAATTTAAGAGCATTTTTAATTTCATTAATGTTATTGGATTTATTTAGTAAAAAAAAAGTTTTGTATTCAACAGACTCATCGTGAGCTACCCACCTCATCGCTAAGTTTAATTTATTTTTATCTGATCCAAAGTTTCTATCATATACTACTGGACCATAGTGCGTGTATATTATTGTATCATAATAATTTTTACTTCCTTTAATTTTAAANTCCTCTATTACTTTATCAGTTTTAAGCCACTTATCACCATATCTATATTCTTTTCTTTCAGAATCTTTAAATTCTATTTTATACCAGTCTACGACATCTCTTGTGGCATTAGTTTCTCCCCAGGCAACATTGTCGTTAAATCCAATAATTATTCCTGGTGCACCTGGTAAAGAAGCTCCCATTGTATTAAAATTTGGTGAATTTAGATGAACTAAATACCAAATTGATGGAAGATTTAGCGAAAGATCTGGTTGACTTGCTAAGTATGTGCTACCGTCTTTTGATTTATTTGATGAAATTGCAAAATTGTTACTTCCATTATCTGGATTTGGATTTGAAATTAAATCTAATCTTGATTNTAAAATAAAATTTTNAGAAATACTCATTTCTCTTTTATTCTTGAAATTAAAGTCTACATAATCAGGTATTATTGGTTTAACTTCTTCAAAGTATTCTGGGAAAAGATAATTGTAAGCATCTTTACCAATANCATTAATCAGATATGTATCCTCTATATCTGAATTNCCTCTGGATAACATATCNGACATATATTCCATTAAAATAAATGTCTTTAATACTGTCCACTCCTCTGGTTTGTAGTCAAGAAGTTTATATTCTAAAGGTAAATCCTTATATTCTAATGAATTTATATAATCATTTACACCAAGGACATAAGATTCCAGTAAGTCATATGTTTCCTTGTCTTTAATAGATTTTTTTAAGGTTCTCTTTGCAGCGAATAGAATTCCTGTTCTTCTTTTTATTATATCATTTTTAAGTGCTTTCTCTCCAAATATTTCACTAAGNTCTCCTGAGGCAGCTTTTATTTGAAATTCCATTTGCCAGAGCCTATGAAGTGCAGTTAGATAACCTTGTGCATAGAAGAGATCTTTATCATTTTTTGCATATATGTGAGGTATTAGAGAGCTGTCATATTGTATTATTACTTCNTCATCTATACCTTGTAAATCTATATTTTTGAATGGTTCACCAGTTTTTTCCTCACCATTAACCCAGAACCCTGAATAGGGATTTAAAAATTTTCCAATAGGTGGAATTTCATTTATTCTAATATTTAGAAAATATATTAGTATTGAGACTAATATAAGAGATATTGTAAATGTTATTTTTCTAAACATATATATATGTGCGTTGGGAAGGACTCGAACCCTCAACCCTCAGAGCCGAAATCTGATATTCTATCCAATTGAACTACCAACGCAATTTCAGGAGAGAATCTCATTAACCTTGTCAGCTGCATTTTGAAGAGTATTAGTTGCAAAAACTTTTAGACCTGAGTCCTCAATAATTTTTGATCCCTCTTCAGAGTTTGTACCCTGTAATCTGACAATAATTGGTACTNCGATCTCTCCAATATTTTTGTATGCTTGTACAACACCATTAGCTACTCTATCACATCTAACTATTCCACCGAAGATATTAACCAATATAGCTTTAACATTAGGATCTTTTAAAATTATTCTAAATCCAGCTTCTACAGTTTCAGCATTGGCAGTACCGCCAACATCAAGGAAATTTGCAGGGTCACCACCAGATAATTTTATTATATCCATTGTAGCCATTGCTAAACCAGCTCCNTTAACCATACACCCAACATTTCCATCTAACTTAACATAACTAAGATTTGATTTATTTGCCTCAATTTCAGATGGATCTTCTTCATCTAAGTCTCTTAAACTCTCAACTTCTTTTTGTCTAAATAGAGCATTATCATCAATATTTACTTTTGCATCGACAGCTAAAATTTGGTTATCAGAGGTTTTNAGAACTGGGTTGATCTCAAATAGTGAGGCATCTATAGATTCGTATGCAGTATATAAAGAATTAATAAATTTTATCATCTCTTTTAAAGCATTACCATCTAGANCAAGTGAGAATGCAATTTTTCTAACTTGATACTGCTGAAGACCAATTTTTGGATCAATCCATTCCTTAATAATTTTTTCAGGAGTCTCTTCAGCAACTTTCTCAATTTCAACNCCTCCCTCTTTTGATGCCATGATTACGTTCATGCCTTTTGTCCTATCTAGAAGAATTCCTAAATAAAACTCTTTACATTCATCTGANCCAGGATAATAAACATCTTCAGCTATAAGAATTTTATTTACAACCTTTCCTTCTTCACCAGTTTGGTGNGTAACTAAAGTACCACCTAAAATTTTACTGGATTTTTCTTTAACTTCTTCCATNCTTTTAGAAATAACAACTCCATTTGATCCTGTTTCTTTTATTATCCCTTTTCCTCTACCTCCAGCATGAATTTGGGCCTTTATAACGATTATTTCACTATTTTCTTTNGAAAGTTTTTTAGCACATTCTTCAGCTTCATCAGGATTTTCAGCAACAAATCCATTTTGAATTTTTACTCCAAATGTTTTAAGAATCTCTTTTGCCTGATACTCGTGGATATTCATATTACACGAAAGTATAGTATATAGATTATTATTTCAAATCTTACATTATTTTTTAACCATAAGCTCTATAATTATTTAGATTTGTGTTTATGTTAGTTGCAAAAANTATTTGTAAAAGTTTTGGAGATGTAAGAGTACTCAATAATATCAATATTGAATTTCAATTAGGTAATATCATATCAATTTTTGGAGACTCTGGTGCAGGAAAATCAACTTTGTTATATATATTAAGTACATTAGAGAAGCCAGATTCGGGAAATATTGAATTAAATGGAAACAGCCTAATTGAATTATCAGGAGATAATTTATCAAATTTTAGAAATGATAAGATAGGTTTTGTATTTCAATCTCATAATTTATTAAATGAATTTAATGTTTTTGAAAATATTTGTATGCCTGCATATGTTTCAAAGAATAAATCTGTTGGGGTAGAGAAAAGAGCGCGTCAACTTTTAACAGATTTAGGAATTGAAAATAAAGAAAAAAACATGCCAAATCAGTTATCAGGTGGTGAGCAACAGAGGGTTGCTATCGCAAGGTCTTTAATCAATTCACCTGATATAATTTTTGCAGATGAACCAACTGGAAATTTAGATGAAAGTAACTCAAAAAAATTCATCAAGCTAATTCAAAGTTTAAATGAGAAGTATAATCAAACTTTTATTGTTGTTTCTCATAATAAAGAATTTAAAAAAATTTCTAATTATTCCTTTGAATTAATAAATGGTAAAATAGAACCAATTTGAGTAAAGGAATAACCTTTATGTTCTTTGCAACTATTTTTTTTATGGTTGTGAAAGTTTTTGTGAAGATGTTACCTCATATTCCCCCTATGGAGATTGTTTTCTTCAGGTGTGTAATCTCATTTTTTATTACATTTTATTTATTAAAAAAACAAGGGCATGATATTTTAGGTAAAAACAAAACATTATTATCCTTAAGGGGAATATTTGGTACAGTTGGACTTTATTGTTATTTTATTATTCTGCAAGAAATTCCATTAGCAACAGCATCCACATTAATTTATTTTACACCACTTTTTACAACATTAGTAGGTGTNGTAATTCTAAAAGAAAAAATGAAAATTATTCAATGGTTTTTTTTAATTATTGCTTTTATTGGCATAATTATTATACAAGGCTTTGACCCCAGAGTTAATACTTTCTATTTACTGGTAGGTTTGGCTGGGAGTTTTTGTGCTGCTTTTGCTTATAATATCATTCGTTACCTCAAAGATAAAGAGCATTCATTAGTATTAATGATTTATTTTCCTATGATTGCTTTTCCTGTTGGNGGTTTATTAAGTATATTCAATTGGGTTCAACCTTCATTTTATGATTTGATAATATTAATATCAATAGGCATCTTTACTCAATTTGCCCAGTATTTTATGACTAAATCATTTCAATCAGATAAAGTNTCTAAAGTTTCTATTGTTAGTTATTCTGAGTTAATTTTTGTTGTTTTAATTGGTAATATTTTTTTTAGTGAAAACTTTGATTTTTTGGTATACATAGGTATGATACTAGTTACTTTTGGTGTTNTTTTTAATATTTTGATAAGTAGAGATGATAAAAAACATATATAAGACTTCTTTATCCCTTTTAACTGATTTGTATCAACTCACCATGACATACGGATACTGGAAAANAGNTATTCATAATAATCAAGCTTCTTTTAATGTATTTTTTAGAAGGAATCCCTTTGGATCTGGTTATGCTGTATCATGTGGTCTAGAGAATATAATTGATCTTTTAGAGTCTTTTAAATTCTCAAAATCAGATCTTGATTATCTTCTGACCTTAAAAACAGATAAAGGGACAAATCTTTTTTCNAAAGAATTTATTTATTTTTTATCTAAAGTTAAATTTGAATGTGATATTGAGGCAGTAGAGGAGGGAAGAGTTGTTTTTGCAAATGAACCAATTATAAGGGTTAATGGACCTATATACCAATGTCAACTAATAGAATCTGCTATATTAAATATATTTAATTTCAATTCACTTATAGCAACTAAAGCTGCAAGAATTAATCATGTTTCAAATGGAGATCCCATCCTTGAGTTTGGTTTAAGAAGGGCACAAGGTATAGATGGCTCATTATCTGCAAGTAGATCATCCTACATTGGAGGGACATCTAAGACATCAAACGTTTTAGCTGGAAAAATTTATGATATTCCTGTTAGTGGAACGCATTCTCATAGTTGGGTAATGGCTTTTGACTCTGAGCTGTCTTCATTTAGAAATTATGCAGAAATTATGCCTGATAATACAGTTTTATTAGTTGATACATTTGATACCATTGAAGGTGTTAAAAATGCTGTTATAGTTGCTNAAGAGATGGAAAAGTTGGGTAAAAAAATAATTGGAGTTAGAATTGATTCAGGTGACTTAGCTTATCTAAGTAAAAAAATTAGAAAGATACTAGATGAAAATAATCTTAAATATGTGGAAATTATTGCCAGTAACGACATTGATGAACACATACTAGAGTCTCTTAAATTACAGGGTTCTAAAATTTCTGTTTGGGGTATAGGAACCAAATTAGTAACTGCTTACGACAACCCCTCTTTAGGTGCTGTCTATAAATTATCTGCAATAAAAGATTCTTATGGAAAATGGATAAATAAAATTAAACTTTCAGAACAAAAAATAAAGATTAATAANCCTGGAGTTCATCAAGTAAGGAGATTTAAAAATAATTCAAAGTATTTAGGTGATATGATATATGATATTAATAATAAAGAATTNTCNAATAGTATGATTGATCCTAATGATTCTACTAAATCTAAGATCTTTAAAGATAATTTTGAATATGAAGATTTATTAATACCAGTATTTAGGAAAGGTAAGTGTATTTATGATAGACCTAGTTTAGATGTGATTAAAGAAAAATTGAAAAAAGATCTTAGTCATCTTGACGAGTCTCATAAAAGACTTAAAAACCCTCATATCTATCCAGTTGGTTTAGAGAANAAACTTTTTGATAGGAAAAAGAGTATGATTATTAAATTAAGAAAAAATTGAAAGCATTAGTCATAGTTGATCTACAGAANGATTTCCTTCCAGGAGGTTCATTAGCTGTACCAGATAGTGATGAAATTNTTAACTCTATTAATGAGATTATGGATAATTATGATTTAATTATTGCTACAAAAGATTGGCACCCTTTAGATCATATAAGTTTTGCATCTAATCACCAAAATAAAAAAGTTGGAGATAAAATAAGGATAAATAATATAGATCAGATTTTATGGCCTANTCATTGTGTANAAGAATCTTTTGGNTCGGAGTTCCCTAAAANTTTAAATTTTTCTAAAATTAAAAAAGTTATTTATAAAGGTCAAAATCCAAATATTGATAGCTACAGTGGATTTTATGATAATTATAAGGAGGCATCTACTGGATTAACTAATTTCTTAATAGAAAATAAAGTAGAAAAAGTTGANTTCGTAGGTTTAGCAACNGAATTTTGTGTNAANTTTACNGCNTTAGACTCAGTNAGAGANGGTTTCTATACCCGAGTTATTACTAAATGCACNAAAGGTATTGACGAATTAGAATGNAAAAAAGCTTTNGAAGAGATGAGGTCAGAAGGTATANTTTTAATTTAAGATTTACTATCCATATATTGAATAAGCTCTACAACCTTTGTNGANTATCCCCACTCGTTATCATACCAACTCACTAGCTTAACAAATTTCTTATTNAGCATAATTCCNGCACCAGCATCAAAGATAGATGTTCGAGTATCNCCAATGAAATCAGTTGATACNAGAGCCTCTTCTGTNTAACCCATAACTCCCTTCATTTCATTATTTGATGCACTTTTCATTGCTTTGCATATACTTTCGTAGTCTGTTTCTTGAGATAAGTTTACTGTTAGGTCTACAACTGAAACATCAACAGTTGGAACTCTAAAAGCCATNCCAGTAAGTTTTCCATCTAATGATGGGATTACTTTTCCAACAGCCTTAGCAGCCCCAGTTGACGAAGGGATGATATTTCCAAANACAGATCTTCCTCCTCTCCAATCTTTCATTGAAGGACCGTCTACTATTTTTTGTGAGGCAGTTGCAGCATGGACAGTAGTCATCAAGCCACTTTCTATACCAAAGTTATCATTTAAAACTTTTGCCATTGGAGCAAGGCAGTTAGTTGTACATGATGCATTTGATACAAANTTCATATCGTTAGAGTATTTTTCATTATTTACNCCCATNACAAACATTGGTGTNGANTCTTTNGANGGTGCTGACATAATAANTTTTTTAGCTCCAGCCGANAAATGTCCTNTANNTGNNTCTTCAGTTAGAAANAANCCTGTTGATTCNACAATATAATCTGCANCAATNNNNCCCCAGTTAATNNTAGCAGGATCTCTTTCACTTGATACTCTAATTTTATTACCGTTNACTATTAAGTCGTTACCACTTACTTNAACAGAACCNTCAAATCTGCCGTGNGTTGTATCATACTTTAACATNTAACTCATATAATTTGCATCAATNAGATCATTGATACCTACTATTTCAATATTTTTATTATTAATTGCAGCTCTAAAAACTAATCTTCCAATTCTCCCGAATCCGTTAATTCCTATCTTTATTTTACTCATGACTTGTTTTTTTATGATTGCAAATCTAGTTATCAATAATCAATTATCAAATTATGGAATATTATCAAATTAATTTTCTTATAATTTTTTTAAAT
>NZYP01000041.1 GCA_002702205.1 Flammeovirgaceae bacterium
ATAAAATCAATTTCTAGCTTTGCAAATAAATGTAAATTTTGAAAGAAATTTTAAAGAAAGTAAGGAAATACGAGATTGAAATAAGAAAATTCATTAATAATTCTTACCAAGGAGACTACAAATCATTATTTAAAGGTACTGGATTAGACTTTGATGACTTAAGGCTTTATAATTACGGAGATGATCATAGGTCTATTAATTGGAAAACATCAGCTAAAGAAGATAAAGTTTTTATTAATACATACAAAGAAGAAAAAGAGCAATCCGTTTTCTTCTTGTTAGATGTCAGCAATTCACAAAATATTGGGGATAAGAAAAAAATCAACATCAGTAAAGAAATTGCATCAGTTTTATGTTTGTCAGCAATAAGAAAAAATAGCCAGGTAGGATTATTATGTTATAGTGATAGAAAAGAGACATTCCTAAAACCAGATAAAGGAAATTCACATGCTTACAGGTTTATAAAAAAACTCTACAACATTAAAAATACATCTAATAAAACAGACCTAAATGGTATGTTTAGATATTTTCTAAACACAATTAAAAAGAAGAGCTTAGTAATTATTATAAGTGATTTTATAGATAAAAATTATAATAAAAGTTTAAAATCATTGTCAGGACTTCATGATGTCATCTGCATTCATATTAACGACAAGACTGAAATGAAAATTCCTAATCTAGGCTTAATAGAAGTTGAAAATAATGAACTTTTTAATAAAAAATGGATAAATACTTCCTCTTCTGAATTTAAAAAAATAACTGAAAACACTTTTTATAATGATCCAAATGAATTTAAAAAGTTTTTAAAAAAAATAAATACCAACTACCTAGAAGTGTCAACAGATAAAGATTATTTAAAGGATCTAATAAAACTTTTCAAAATAAGAAACACCAACAGATGAAATTCTTATTTATATTAATTTTTATTTCATCAAAATTATTTTCCCAAGAGATCAAATACAAATCATATTTCTTAGATGAAAAAATTAAATTAGGCGACTCAATAAGGCTAGCTTCGATTATAAATTACCCTAAAGAGATTGAAATAATACAGCCTGATTCATCTTATAATTTTTCCCCTTTTTATTTTATTGGTAAAAAAAGCTTTCAATCAAAATTTAATAATAATATAATATACGACAGCACAATTTATTATTTAAGAACCTTTCAACTTGACTCTATTCAGTCATTAAACCTTAATGCATATATTTTAAATGAAAATGACAGTTTAAAAATAAGCTCAAATTCTGATACTATTTATTTTGAAAGTTTAGTTAATAATACAGGTGTTTCAGTTAAAAACAACTTCTCTCTAAATGAGATTTTACACATCTTCAACACATATAAATTTGCCTCTTTTTTAAGTTTTATCATATTATTAGTTATCATTTTATATTTTTCTTTTAGAAAAAAAATTTACAAATATCTAAGCAAAAGAAAGCTTATTAAAAATTTAAATGATTTTATAAAAGATCATGAAGAACTAAAAANTATAATNAATAAAAATAATGACAAGAAAATTCTTGAAAAAATAATACTTAACTGGAAAAGATATATGGAGAGGGTAACTAAATTTCCTTACTCATCATCAACATCAATAGAAATACATATTTTTCATAAAGATGATAAGTTAAAAGAGATTTTATTAGANGTTGATCACTTATTATATTCCAAAAACAATATAAATTTTAATATTCTTTCATTAAAATATTTAATTTTTATNGCAAAAAACAAAACAAACAACATGATAAAGAATATTGAAAATGAGTAGCTATTATGAAGATTGGTTTTCATTAAAATGGTTTTATCCATCTCAATTTTTAAGTTATGAATGGCAGAATCAGGAAATTTTATNTGCTATAATAATGATTCCATTTTTTTTAATTATCAGAAAATTAATTAGAAAGAAAAATACATTTAAAGTTACTATCCCTGATGAAGATCTTAAATATTACAAATACTCTTTTCTAAGATTCATACCAAATCTGCTAATTTCATTATCCACTCTTTTAATTATTATAGCATTAGCTAGACCTCAAAAAAATAATGAAAAAATAGAAAAATGGTCAGAAGGCATAGATATAATACTTACGCTTGATATTAGTGAGTCAATGCAAATAGAGGATTTTAAGCCAAACAGATTAGAATCTGCTAAAGGTGTTGCTAAAGATTTTATAAACGGAAGGTTTCAAGATAGGATAGGTCTTGTTGTTTTTTCAGGAGAATCGTATTCAAGATGCCCTTTAACTAGTGATTATGAATTATTAAAAAAATATATTGATGAAATTAACTTTGATTTAATAAGCTCAAGAGGAACTGCTATAGGAAGCGCAATCGCTATTGCAACAAATAGGATGAGATCCTCTGAGTCTGAAAGTAAAATAATAATATTACTAAGTGATGGTGATAATACAGCTGGAAATATAGACCCATTAACAGCAGCTGAAATTGCAAAAGCATATAATATTAAAATATATAGCATTGCCATTGGAAAAAANGGTAAAGTTCCTTTTGGTAAGGACTATTTTGGAAGAANCAGGTACGTTGAAAATTCTTTAGATGAAAAAAATTTAAAAGAAATTGCTGAGATAACATCAGGTAATTTTTATAGAGCATCTAATGAAAATTCTCTCAAAAAAATATTTCAAGAGATTGATCAATTAGAGAAATCAGAAGTAAAAGAGAACAAATTTATTAATACANTTGATTTTTATCAATATTATTTACTTTATGGAATATTTTTATATTTATCATTTTTATTATCTAAATCATCGTTTATTTATAACATAACCAAAGACTAAATGAAAAAATTATTATTTAATAAAAAATATGTTTGTGTTGCTGTTAGTAAAACAAAACCAGTAAGCGAAATAAAAAAAATTTATGATTTAGGGCATAGGAACTTTGGTGAAAATAAAGTTCAAGAATTAATTAGTAAACAAAAAGAAATGCCAAAAGATATAAAATGGCATATGATAGGGCACTTACAGTCAAATAAGGTAAGAAAGGTTCTACCTATATCACATTTAATTCATAGTGTTGATAGCATCAAATTATTAAGAACTATTGATAAGGAATCAAAAAAATTAAAAATAAAGTCTAACATTTTAATACAATTAAATATTTCTGNAGAAAAANCAAAATATGGATTTACATTTGAAGGTGCTCAATCAATAATTGATAAAAATTTTAGAAAAGAATTTTTAAATATCGAACTAAAAGGATTTATGGGTATGGCAAAATTTACTGATCAAAAAGANACAATAACCAATCAATTTAATAGACTTAATGAATTCTATCTAATAAATAAATCTAAGATTAAATCAATAGATACACTATCAATGGGAATGAGTAACGACTATAAAATTGCTCTAAATTGTGGAAGCAATATGATCAGAATAGGATCAAAAATTTTTGGAATAAGAAACTATCTTTAGATAGCTTTTAATTTTAATTACATTTCTTTATAATAGCATACTAATTAATGAATAAACTAAAAATCTATACATACTTAACTTTAGTCCTAGCAATTGGACTGGGTATATTTCTTGTTTCAAGAATTAAATATAGTATTGATGAAGAGGCTAGGATAAGTAAAGCAGAAAATTTAATTATCGATAACCTTAAAATTATTAGAGATGCTCAAATAACATTTCAAAGTGTTAAGGGTAGTTATACATCTGATTGGGATAGCTTAATCAACTTCGTAGAAAACGGTAGAATTTTTATTGTACAGAGAAGAGAAGAAACTGTTTTGTTAGACTACGGTGCAGAAGAAACTACTTTATATTTAGACACACTGGGAAGCATATCCGTTATAGATTCAGTTTTTTCTCAATATAAGTCTTTCAACCCTANCTCAATGAAATTTGTTCCAGGATATGAGAATGTTAGTTTTGAGATGTGGGCAGGTCAAATCGAAAAAGGAGGTGTNTCTGTTAACGTAGTTGAAGTTAGGAATCCTAAACCAGTTGACCCAGATAGAAAAGAATCCAACGAAGCAAATATAAATAAACCCCTTAGGTTTGGTTCCAGAACTAGTATAACCACCGCTGGTAATTGGGAGTAAATAATTAACTTGTCTCCTTCAAAAATTAAAAAAATTTATATTCTAGAAGATATATCACCTATCTCTTATTTTGATAATAGTAATAAGTTAAAAATTTTTAGTAGACAACCTAAAAAGGATACTTTTGATAAAAAATATTTTATTAGCNTTACAAATAAGTTTTATATTNTTCCCACCAAATTAGATATAGGTATAAAAGTTAAAGATATTCAACAGACAATCTCATCAGATTTTAACCTTGAAAACAAAATAAAAAACTTGAAAAAAAATCTTGTTTTTAATTATCAATCTAAAAACAAAAACAACAACAAACACATATCTAATATTTTATATTCAAATATTTCTAAATCAGAAGATAGTGAGGGTGTATATTTTTCCATAATTGAAAAAAAAATAATTTTATTATTTACTCAAAACAAAAAATTAATTTTTTANAATCAATTTGATTTACNAAANAATAATTACATAAAATATCTGATATTATTATATGACGAGTTTAATTTAGATCAGTATAATGATAANTTAACTTATATCACATCAAACATTGATGAAAATAAAATAATCAATGAGTTAAAATCTTATTTTAAAAATATAATTAAATACAAAAAATCTATCTTTAATATTATAATTGAAGAAAATGAGTAAAAAAATTGCAATATTTCCAGGTACATTTGATCCATATACACTTGGACATCATGACATTGTAACTAGAGGNTTAAAAATGTTTGATCACATTTTTATTGCTATTGGAAATAACCCAAAAAAAAATAGGTACTTTAANATTAAACTTATTAAAGAAAAAATTCAAAATCTTTATTCATCTAATAAAAGTATTGATGTTATAAATTACAATAAACTGACAGCTTCATTAGCAAAAGATTTAAANGCTAATTTTATTTTAAGAGGTTTAAGGAACACGACAGATTTTGAATTTGAAAACTCAATATCACAGATAAATAAAGATCTTAATATTAATCTTGAAACAGTTTTTTTAATAACATCTCCTAATCTAGCACCTATAAGTTCAACCATTATTAGGGATGTTATCAGATACGGAGGAGAAATAAATAAATATTTACCATATGAAATTAATAAAAATGAAAANTAAGTTAATAATTATATTACTTCTTTTAATAAATTTTNCTCATGCACAAAATACTAACAAACCAATTCTACATGGAAAACACTGGATAGCAATAACTGGAAAACCATTGGGAGCTACTGCGGGTTCAATGATTTTTAGTAAAGGTGGAAACGCTGTTGATGCTGCATGNGCTATGGTTGCTGCTACTGCAACNATGTGGGATGTTTTAGGATGGGGAGGAGAAACTCAAGCATTAATTTATCATCCAAAACTCAAAAAAGTAATTGGAATAAATGCACTTGGTGTAGCTCCAAGTGGAGCAACCCCAGAATTNTACAAAGAAAAAGGTTATTCAATTCCCCCAAAATATGGCCCATTAGCTGCGGTNACACCCGGCACTCCAGGAGGNATAATGGTAATGCTTGCAGAATATGGCACAATGAGTTTAGAAGATATTTTACAACCATCAATTGAAATGGCTAAAGGTTATCCAATTGAAGCACAAGCTGCAAATTCTATTGAAAGAAATATAGAAGAAATTAAAAAATGGCCTTATTCTAAAAATGTATTTTTAACAAATCAAGATCAAGAAAGAGAATCGCCAAACGAAGGTGAAATTTTTATTCAAAAAGATTTACAAAATACTTTATTAAAATTAGTCGAAAGAGAAAAGGAAGCATTAGCTGAGGGAAAAAGCAGGAAAGAAGCAATTTATGAAGCATACAAGAGATTTTATCAAGGAGATATAGCTAAAGAAATAGTTAGATCTTCACAAGAACAAGGAGGACTAATAACAAAAAATGATCTTAAAAATTATAAAGTTTATATTGAGGAGCCTCTAAAAACATCTTATAAAAATATAGATGTATACAAATTAACAACTTGGGTACAGAGCCCTGTTCTTCTACAATCATTAAATATGGCTGAAAACTTAGATTTAAAGTCGATGGGATTTAATTCGACAAAATATATACATAACCTTTATCAAATTATGAATCTATCATTTGCTGACAGAGACTTCTACTATGGAGATCCTTATTTTGAACCTCAGGAGCCTATAAAAGGTTTACTTTCAAAAGATTATGCTAGAGAAAGGTTAAAGCTTATAACAGATAAAAACAATGAATATATTAAACCCGGTAACCCTTATAAATTTCAAGAAGGCAATAATCCTTTTCTTAATTACATTGAAAGCTGGGAAACAGATAATAATATAGATAAACTTAAATCTGCATTTGATCTTAATCACAATATGAGTGAAAATTATGATTTTAATGATTCATTCAATGCTGGAACTACAACAGTGCAAGCTGCTGACACATCAGGATGGATCGTCTCTATAACACCAAGCGGAGGTTGGATACCCGCCGTTATTGCAGGAAATACTGGAATTGGGTTAAGTCAGAGGATGCAAAGTTTTGTTCTAGATCCAAAAGATGGTCCATATAACGTTTTAGAGCCTGGAAAAAGACCTAGAGCAACTCTTACACCAACATTAGCACTCAAAGATGATAAACCCTTTTTATCTTTTGCTGTCCAAGGTGGAGATTCTCAAGACCAAAATTTATTACAATTCTTTCTGAATATGGTTGAATTTGATATGAATGTACAAGAAGCTTGTGAAGCTCCTAATATAAATAGTTTTCAGATGAGATCTTCATTTGGATATCATGAAAATAAACCCGGAGATTTATTATTACATGATTCTACACCTAACTTTATTAGAAAAGAACTAAGAAAAAAAGGATATAATCTTCAATTCAGACCTAAGACATCTGGACCTATTAATGCTATATTCTTCGATAATATCAATAAAACATTTCAAGGAGGATCAAGCGATTTTGGTGAAGATTACGGCATTGCATGGTAAGTGTTTACAATCAATCAATATCAGTATCTAAGAAAATTCATACAACTGAATTCAAACTTTGGAAATTTATATCATCACCAGGATATCTTAACTCTTCTCACCCATTTTGTAAAGAGAATAAAATTATATCTTGGAATAAAAAAAGTCATATTGATCAATTGATATATTTAAATAATCTTAAATATATCAGGGAATTTATGATATGGAATGAAAATGAAGGGTATACATTGCTTATTGGTGAAAAAAACAAAAAAAAGTCAAAAGTCAATTGGAAAATTTCATCAATAAATAAAGAAACTTATCTTACTATAACCGTATATCCTTATTTTCTATCCAGTTATCCTAAAATTATTTCTTCTTTACCTTATAAATTATACATAAGACCTAAATTAGAAGAATACTTAAAGTCAGTTCTTAAAGGAATTAATTGGTATTTAGAAAAAGGAGAAAAAGTACCAAGAAACGCATTTGGAAAACATTCATGGTTTTCATAGTAGAGCCTCGTGCCGGGATCGAACCAGCGACCTAGTGATTACAAATCACTTGCTCTACCATCTGAGCTAACGAGGCTTCAATTATTTGATCGCAAATATAATATCTATTAAATAGAATTTAAAAATAAATCCAGTGACCCTTTAATTTTTTTTTGGATAGCTCTATTGTAGGTAATGGTACCTTTATATAACTAATTGTTTTAAAAATAGTTTTTATTAATCTTGAATTTGTTTGAATTTTAGAAAAATCAATATCAAGAGATAGATAATATTGCCTAAATCTTCTGTAATAAGGTATTTCTTTTCCTTTATAGGATTTTATATTAGTGAATTCTCCAACCATTCCATCAGAACCATATCCTAATGATACATTTACCCATTTAGGTATTTTACTATTAGGGAAAAGAGTTTTTGGTGAAAAAGAAAACCAGTATGTGTGGCCATTATAATCATATAAAAACTCAGATATAATATTATTTTTACCAAGATACCCATTAGCTTCTCTAGCATAAATTGATCTTGAAAATGATAATTTAGGTTTAATNATTTGATCNTTAAAATATTTTTGTTGTAATATAAAAAAAACAGAACCAGCAGCATTTGCAACCATGTCNGTTATTGAAAAACCCCAACCTTCATAGTAAGCATCAAAAAATTCAATTGGAGTTTCTAAAATTAATCCTTGAAAGCCACCAAGATAAAGTGATTTTTTTTCTGNAAAATTAANTTTTTTCATTAGTGAATAACCAATANTACTCTCTATATATGATGCGTAGAAGTGACCAAACTTATCAACTTGATTCCAACCTTTAAAATCATTGTAAAAATGAAAAGGAACTCTTTTTTTATCTGAATACCACTGGTTACTTAGATAGNTTATTCCACCAGTTAAAANAACACCCTCAGCANCTAAGAATTTATAAAAATTCTTATTTTTTTTTACTTTTAATGAATCAACTGATTTAGAATCAAAAATAAATAAAAAGATAAAAGATAAAGTTAAGNAAATTCTCAAAAGAATGATTTTAAACTATCCACATCAATATTACCTCCGCACACGATAATCATACATTTAGATTGTGGATTTATGTTAATTTTACTTTTTAAGATAGGAACAAAACAGGCNGCTGCTGCTGGTTCTGGAACAACTTTAAGTCTCTCAATCATAAATTTAAGTGAATCAATCATCTCAGATTCAGATACTAACAAAATATCATCAACAAATTTTCTCACATATTCTAATGTTATTTTACCAGAAAACGGAGCAGCTAGTGTATCAGCGATTGTTTTACTTTTATTGGTATCAAATATTTCAACCTTTCCTGATATGATACTTTTATTCATAACATCTGAATTAATAGGTTCAACACCATAAATTTTAATTTTAGGATTGAATAATTTAAGGACGTGAGACATACCTGATATTAGACCGCCACCACCTATACTAATAAATACGTAATCAATATTTTTAATTTCTTCTAATATTTCTAATGATANGGTACCTTGACCTCTTATTATATCGTGATCATCGAATGGATGAATAAATGTTAAATTTTCTTTATCAATAATTTCATTGCAAACATCCATCATGTTATCACGAGTCAATACAACATCACCTCCATACGATTTAGTTGCATCTACTTTTGATTTAGATGCATTATAAGGCATTACAATCTTTGATCTTATACCAAAGAGGGAACATACCCATGAAACTGCTTGAGCATGATTTCCTGCAGATATAGCAGTTACTCCTTTATTTTTTTCATCTTCAGAAAGGTTTAAAATCTTATTTATTGCACCCCTGACCTTAAAGGATCCAGTCTTTTGAAATAATTCTAATTTGAAGTATGCATTCAGATCAAAAAGATTATTTATAGTATTAGATNTTATAATTGGAGTTCTTTTGATGTAAGGNGATATTTTATNATGAACGTCTTTATAAATATCTAAAGAAGAAAATTTCAAACTTTATTGATAAGATTTAACTGAAGTTTTAATGACTCAATTTCCCTATCAGAATCATTAATTTTACTCATATATTCTTTTTTTAAATTTTCAGCAGCAACTGATTCTTTTAAATAATAGATATTATTTTTTAGATTTTTAATTTCTGATTCAATAGAATTTATTTTTCTTATCAGGTCAGATTTTTTCTTAATTATTTTGCTCTTAGAATAAGGNTTTTTTGCTAAAGAATTTAATTCAATAATAAATTTAAATTTATCAAAATCATCTTTACTTAGTAACTTAGAGGAAACACTTACTACAAGGTCAATAGCTTTTTTAAATTTATTTTTCAACTCATCTATTTTTTCTTTAGGTATGTGNCCAACTTCTAAATATTTAACTTGTAACTTAAAAAATTCATCCTGATTTATTGAATCTGATTTGGCNAGATTCTCGATCTCTTCACATATNGACACTTTTAATTTAAGATTATCATCNTACAACTTGATAGTATCTTTATCACCTAATCTTTTTCTATTATAAAAATGATCACATGATTTCTTAAAATCATCATAAATTGAATCTTTAAACTTGATAGGCACTTTACCGATCTTTCTCCATTCTTTTTGAATATCTTGAATTAAGTTTGACGTTTCCTCCCAACTATCACTATCTTTNACTTCATCAACTTTACTTATTAAATCTTTCTTTAGAGTTAAATTATTTTTGTATGATTCATCAATTTTCTTAAAGAAGATAGATTTTTTATTAAAAAAATCTTTAAAAAGATTCCAAAAATCTTTATTCATATTTTTTGCTGATGTCTTTGGCACACCTCCTATTGAATTCCATTTGTCTTTTAAAGAGAGNACATATTTTGTTTTTTGAGACCATTCTTTAATTTCNTTTGATGTAAATGATTNAATTTTATTTAGTTCAGATAGCAATTNATTTTTTTTATCTAAGTTTTCGTTTAGNGATTCCTTNATGTTAGAAATAAAATCTTTTTTTCTTTTATATATTTCATCTGACGCTGATTTTAATCTTTCCCATATCTCATCTTGTTTTTCCTTTGAAACTGGACCAATATGTTTAAATTCTGAGTGCAAATCATTAAGTTTAGAAACAGATTTCATCACATTTGTCTCATTAACTAATGATTCTGCTTTCGAACAAATCTCAACTTTCAAATCAAAATTTTTCTTTCTATCTAATTCTTTTAATTCAAAATAGATACTCCTATTATCATAAAATCTATCTAAAAGAGCATTATATGTAGTCCATAAGGATTTATCTTTAGAATCATTAACTGGACCAATTTCTTTCCAGGAATCTTGCAATNCCTTTACCTTATTAAAGGTATCCTTATCTTCAATACCATTAACCAGATCTCGTAGATTCTTTACAATATCCTTTTTTAATTTAATTTTTTTGTAAGCNGGAACCACTACAACTTTGTTTTCAGAATCAATATTTTCTTCAGATTTCTTATCAGTGGAAGTAGAATCTTTTTGAAGATTAACTTTTTCCTCTTTTATAGGTTTATCTGATTTAAGCGACAAATCTTCTGTTTTGTCTGATTTATTCATGATGCAAATGTAATTAATATTTTAATTCAAATTGGGATCAGNTGGATAATTAGAAAATATTTTATTTTTAAATGAATCTTTAGATAATAATTTAACCCATGAAGATTCATTAATTTCATTAAAAATAATATCAATATTAAAATCATTAATTACAATCCAAGAATTATTGTTTACTTCTTCATCTAATTGTCCAGATGACCATCCTGAATAACCCAAAAAAAACTTATATGAAAGANCTTTTTGGTTTAATTTTTTTTTGAATTCATTGTAATTTCCACCTAGATAAATATTATCAAATATTATTAATTTTTCTCCTGAATTTGTGTGATCATTATGAATAAAATTCAAATAATTTTGATCTACAGGTCCACCAAAATATAATTTTTCACTTACTGGAAAATCAACTCCATTACTTAAGGTATTTGAATCAATTTTATCATTTAACTTATAACCATANCTNCCATCAGTATTGTGCTCACATATTAAAATTATAGATCTTTTAAAATTATCATCATTCATTAATGGCTGAGACAGAATAATACTTCCTTTCTTTACCTTATTATTGGATTTATAGTTAAAATAATCGAAATTCATTTGNTCATAATTTAAAATAATAATGAAAGGAATTCAAAATTTAAGAGTAGAATATTCAGGTAATAAAATAAACCTAAATAAAATCAATAAAAACCCAATCAATGAATTTAAAAATTGGTTTAATAATGCTCAAGAAAATAATATTTTAGAGCCAAATGCAATGACACTTTCTACTATTTCAAATAATGGAGAAATTAATTCAAGAACAGTATTACTTAAGGGAGTTAATGAAAAAGGTTTTATNTTTTACACAAATTATAATAGCAGGAAAGGNGTAGATATAAATAATAATAATAACGTGTCAATTGTGTTTCTATGGAANGAAATTGAAAAACAANTTATCATAAANGGAAAAGCTATAAAAATCAGCAAAGAAGATTCAAAAAAATATTTTGAAAGCAGGCCTAGAAAAAGCAAAATAGCTGCTTGGGCNTCTAAACAAAGCTCTGAAATTATACATGAAAAAGAGTTAAATGANAGATTTTTAGAATATGAAAAGAAGTTTTCTAATGACAACATACCTCTTCCAGATTTTTGGGGTGGATACTTAATATTACCTGAGTCTATTGAATTTTGGATAGGCAGGAAATCTAGAATGCATGATAGAATATTTTATTCAAAAAAAAATAATGAATGGATAGTAAAGAAACTATACCCTTAAATAATATTTGATATAGTATTTAATGAAATNGGATTATCTAAAGTAAAGCCTTCTCCATGTTTAGCTCCTATTTTATGTCCCATTTCTATAGATCTTGATTCTATAAAATCAAGGAATTCTAAAGACGATATAAATGAGTCAGGTTCACTACTATCTGGATCATAAAACTGACTTTTAAAACATTTTACTGATTCCATTTTTTTTGAGAAAAAATCAGTTACATCAATAACAATATCTGGTTCTATATAATCATTTTGAATAGAATATAATATTAATTTAGGTCTATGAGGCTCTTGATTTTTATCATTTAATTTAGTCTTATGTTTTACTAAACCAGATAAAAAACAAGCTTTTTTTACAATTTTTGATGTATTTTCATGATCAGGGTGCCTATCTTTTTTTGAATTAGTTATAATAACTTTAGGTGAATNTTTTCTGATTTTTTTAACTATTNCATNAATGTAATCTTCATTATTTGATATAAAACCATCTCTAAATCCTAAATTATCTCTAAATTTTAGTTNTAATAAATCAGATGAATTTTTGGATTCTNTTAATCTAATTTCTTCATTTCCTCTTGTACCTAGCTCTCCTTTGGTTAAATCNACTAATCCNACAGTTAAGCCTTGATTGATAGAAGAAAGTATGGTACCTGAACAACATAACTCTGCATCATCAGGATGAGCCATAATAACTAGTATNTCAACCTTCATTTTAATAATTATTTGAAATAAATCTCTCAGCATCTAACGCTCCCATACAACCAGATCCAGCAGCAGTTACAGCTTGTCTATATATATGATCTTGGGCATCACCAGTTGCAAAAACACCTTTAACATTAGTTTCTGTAGAACCCGGGATTGTCTTGATATAACCACTNTCATCCATATTTAGATAATCTTTAAAAATATCTGTATTAGGTTTATGACCAATNGCAATAAATAAACCACTTAGCTCAATATTTGAAACTTCTTTTGATTTATTATTAATAATATCAATTCCAGTTACAGAATCGTCACCTAGAACTTNCTTAACTTCCGAATTCCAGTAGATATTAATTTTTTCATTATCAAGGACCCTGTTTTGCATTATTGTAGAAGCTCTCATCTCNTCTCTTCTCACTATGAGATTAACTTGTGATGTAAGTTTTGAGAGATATAAAGCCTCCTCTGCTGCTGTATCTCCTCCACCTACAACTCCTACCACTTGGTCTTTGAAGAAAAATCCNTCACAAACAGCACATGCAGATACTCCTTTACCNTTTAACCTTTGTTCNGACTCTAAATTTAACCATTTAGCAGANGCGCCTGTTGAAATTATAATTGTTTTAGGATTTATTAATGTCTCGTCTTCTGCAATAGCTTGAAGNTTTTTATCCTGAAAATTTACACTTTTTATCANACCATTTCTAATATCAGCACCAAATCTAGATGCCTGATTTTCAAAATCTATCATCATCTGAGGACCCATTATACCCTCCGGATAACCNGGGTAGTTTTCAACGTCAGANGTGATAGTTAATTGACCACCAGGTTGGTCTCCTTTGTATAATACGGTTTTTAGTCCAGCTCTTGAGGTATAAATTGCAGCAGTATATCCTGCTGGTCCAGATCCTATAATTAAAACATCAACATCTTTTGATGACATAAAATCTTATTTTTCAGGTTTTGGGATTAAAGCTTTTCTTGAAAGTCTAAATTTACCAGTTCTTCTATCAACTTCAATTAACTTAACTTTAATTTCCTCTCCTTCCTCTAATATACCATCCATTGACTCTACCCTCTCCCATTTAATTTCAGATATATGTAGTAAACCATCTTTTCCTGGCATAAATTCTATAAATGCTCCAAAGTCTTTTATTGATTTAACTTTTCCTACATATGTTTCGCCAACTTCTGGAACAGCAACAATAGCTTTCACCCTTTCTACAGCGTTATCCATATCCTCTTGATTTGAAGAAAAAATATTAACAACACCATGATCTTCTACCTCTTCTACTAAAACAGTAGCACCAGATTCTTTTTGAATCTCTTGAATTATTTTACCACCAGGACCAATAACAGCACCTATCATATCTTTAGGAATAGACATTTTATGAGATCTT
>NZYP01000042.1 GCA_002702205.1 Flammeovirgaceae bacterium
TTTGGTGATACCCAATGCAGTTACAACAACCTCTTGAAGTTCTTCAACATCAGAGCTCATAACTACATCCACCACTGATCTCGCACCTACTTCAATTTCTTGAGATGCTAAACCAATGAATGAAAATACTAAGGTACCTCCGTCACTTGGTATTGCAAGTGAATAGGAACCGTTGACATCTGTAGTAGTACCAACAGTCGTACCTTGAAGGATAACGTTTACTCCAGGGAGACCACTTCCGTCGTCGTCTGATGTAACGCTACCATTGATAGTTCTGTCTTGAGCCCAAACATTGGATGCCAAGAACAAGAAACTAACTAGTAAAAATCTAAACATAGTTTAATTGTGTTTATTTAACAATTGTTTAAAAAAAATATAAAGTCAGTATTAAGGCTATTTTCACAAAAAATGTTAAAAAATTGCCCAAACACAGACAAGGATCCCANCCCAAAACATGCGTTTTAAGCGGGGAAACGTGTATTTTGAGGTTTTTTTTCAAAAACCCATCAGCTATTTTAATAACTTATAATGAGAAATCAATGATATTTCTCACTTTTTTCTCAAATGAGTTTAACTTAATTTAACCTTGATTTAATACCAAAACTAGAGATTTGAGGTTACTGAAAAATTGATATTTCAATTCTTCGATTTCTTGGACCATCGTAACCTTTAAAAATTGGAAATTTATTTCCTAACCCAACGGCTTTTATTTTATTTTTTTCAATTCCACTCTTAACCAAAAAACTTAAGACTTCNTCAGCTCTTCTCCTGGACAATAAAATATTGTAACTATCAGACCCAACACTGTCAGTATGACCCTCTATTTTTATATTAATTTCATCTTGAAACTTTAGCCATTTAATGAATAGATTTAAAGAAGACTTCACCTCTTCTGATAATTCATAGCTGTCATATTCAAAAAGAATATCTTCAAGAATATATTTTTTATTCATCACACTTAANAAGACTTCTATAGAATCTGCATCTTTAATATTAATATTTTTTGGGAAGTAACCATCAGCATAAACACTTAGTACATTAGAGCTGAAACTCTCTTTATCCAATGATANAGNCCCACTTAATGATGTTTGGTACTCATTTGATTGATCAGAATGTATAATACTTATATCAGATTTTATAGGAATTTTCGAAATTTTATCTTTTACTATTAAATGAAAAGAACTATTTCCATATATATTATTTGATTTAACCTTACTTAAAATTATTTTGCTTTTACTATCATTGGTATAGTTTGATTCCTCAGTACGCATCATAAATTGATCATTAATAAAAAAAGAAGATTGGTCATTACTGTCATTTACATAATTTCCAATATTAAGGGGCTTAATATTTTCTTTTAATCCACCTTTTAGNTAAAAAATATCAAATCCACCAAGGGATTCTATTCTATTTGAGGCAAAATAAAATATGTCATTATATACATATGGTGATATATCGTCAAATCTTGAGTTAATTTCTTTNTAGTTATTTGCCACAGACCAATTCCCATCCTCACCTAATCTAGAATACCAAATGTCCCTACCTCCTTTTCCTCCAGGCCTATTAGATACAAATAAAAGTAAACTGTCTTCATGAAGGTATGGCTGCGAGTCCCAATAATTAGAGTTAATTTTTTCATTTAGTTTAATTGGCATACCCCAACCTGATCCATTACGGAAAGATTTGAAAAGATCACATGAGTTTTTTTTGAAATTCATTTTACATGATGTAAATATTAAGAATTTACCATCGGAAGAGAATGTGACTGAGCCCTCATTATTATCAGTATTTAAAAATTTAAAAATTGATATGTTCCCAATAAATCCATTATTCCCTACACTTATAGTATATATATTCTCATCATCAAACATACCATACCCATCCCTTGCCGTAAAAAAAATATTATCATCTAATGAATTGAAGGATGGTGAATATTGCAATGAAAAAAAATCTATAGAATCAATTTCTTGATGATCAATTAATATATTTTGATCAAATTTTTTAATAAAATTAATCCGATTCCAGAGTTCATTATATGAATCAAAAACTTCACTTTTNTTAATTTGACTGAGGTGAAATTCTGATTTAGAAATCAGTCCAATACCCAAAAAATAATTTGAAAGATCAAAATTGACCTGGTCTAAGTTTCTNTTACAACTTAACACTGTATATCTTGCAAAATAGTTTTTAAAGTCATTAAACTTCTTAAGTTTTTTATATGCTAAACCAAGTTTATATATAACATCACAATTACCTGGCTCCGATTTGAGAATTTTATTATAAGTATCTATTGCTAAATTAAATTCACCAATATCATAATTGTAATTCGCATCCTTGAAAAGCTTCATATTTCTTTTAGATTGTCCTGTCAGCTTAAAGGAAAAAAAAACGAAAAATAAAAGAGGTAAATATCTAATCAACATTAAGGTATTTGTGAGTCTGGAGAGAGATTCTCCACGAAGGATTTTTTTTTATATAATTTAAAATTTTGGAATTAGCCTTCTTCTCCACAGACCACTCAGGTTGCAAAATTTTCTTAATGCCTTTTTTCATCTTTGATGAAATTCTTTCTGCCCATCTAAAATCTGAATCTTGATATACAATAACTTTTAATTCATCCGAAATTTGATAATAATTTTCTAGAGGTTTTTTAAATCTCTTTGGAGAGAGACATATCCAATCAAATTCCCCGGTAAATTTTTCTGTACCAGAAGTTTCAACATGAACTATTTTTCCATTTTCTTTAAGAAGTTTAGTTAATGGACCCAAATCATGATAAAAAGGCTCCCCACCAGTTATTATAACTAAGTCAATAGAAAATTGATTTAGTTCTCTTAAAATGTCTTGAATAGGCACAAACTGATCATCAGAATTAGACCAAGAATCTTTCACATCGCACCAAGTACATTTCACATTACATCCTGCTAGTCGAATAAAATATGCTGGTTTACCGGAGTGATAGCCCTCTCCCTGTATGCTATAAAATGACTCCATTACTGGAAGATTTTTACTGCCCTTTTTCATNATTTTTATGAGCTTTCANAGTATTTTGAATCAATGAAGCAATAGTCATTGGGCCAACACCACCAGGGACAGGGGTTATCATACTAACTTTAGAAAAAACATTATTAAAATCAACATCCCCAACAATTTTAAAACCTGATTTTTTGGATTTATCTCGTACCCTAGATATGCCTACGTCAATAATTATAACACCATCTTTAACCATGTCACTTGTAACTAAATTTGGTTTACCAACTGCTGAGATAATTATATCTGCCTTTTTGGTAATATCCTTAAGGTTTTTTGTTTTACTGTTACACACAGTTACTGTAACTTCTTCTCTCTGCATAAGCATCTGAGCTATAGCTGCCCCAACATTTCTACTTGACCCTAAGATAACACAGCTTTTNGATTCTAGATCGATTTTATACCTCTCAATAAGAGTCATAACACCTAAACCAGTAGCAGGAAGTAATTTTTTAATATCTGATGTTATGCTGCCTATGTTATCATTTGTGAAACCATCAACATCTTTATCTGGGTTAATAGAATCAATTACATTCTGAACATTAATCTGCTCTGGTAATGGCAATTGTACTATGAAGCCATCCAATGACTTTTTTTTATTTAATTTATCAATTAAATTTAGAAGNTCACCTTCTAAAATGTTATCGTTTAAAGAGATTAATTCAACTTCAATTCCTACTTCTTCACATGCTCTAATTTTAGCATTAACATATATTTTACTAGCTGAGTGACCACCAACAAGAACTATACACAGTGATGGTGTCCTAAAACCTCTTTTCTTTATTAAAGAAATCTCATCTTTTATCTCCTTTTTTATGTCAGAAGATATCTTTAATCCGTCTATAATTTTATTCATCTATTTTTAATACTGCAAGAAAAGCAGACTGAGGAATTTCCACATTTCCTACTTGCCGCATCCTCTTCTTACCCTTTTTTTGCTTTTCTAATAATTTTCTTTTTCTAGTAATATCACCACCATAACACCTTGCAGTCACGTTTTTTCTTAAAGCTCTAACAGATTCCCTGGCAATAATCTTTGTTCCAATTGATGCTTGAATAGCAATTTCAAACATTTGTCTGGGTAGTAATTCTTTTAATTTTTCACATAATTTTTTACCCCAGGAGTATGCTTTATCTCTGTGAACTATTGCTGACAAAGCGTCAACTTTCTCTCCATTAAGCATTATATCCAGCTTTGACATTTTAGAATGTTTGAAGTCTGAAAAGTCATAATCTAATGATGCATATCCCCTAGAAATAGATTTTAACTTATCGTAAAAATCAAAAACTATTTCAGCCAACGGAAGNGTAAAGGATAACTCGACTCTATCTTTAGATAGATAAATCTGATTAGTCAGACTTCCTCTTCTGTCAATACAGAGTTTAATTATACCTCCAATATATTCAGATTTAGTTATAATCTGAGCTGATATCATTGGCTCCTCTATCTTTAAAATTTCATTTGGTTCTGGCATTTCTGAAGGGGCATATATACTAATTTTTTCCTGNTTAGTTTTATAACAAAGAAATTCAACAGAAGGAACCGTTGTAATTACAGACATATCAAACTCTCTCTCTAACCTCTCCTGAATTATATCCATGTGCAACATACCTAAAAACCCACATCTGAAACCAAATCCCAGAGCAGCAGAAGTTTCTGGTTCCCAGACAAGGGAGGCATCATTTAACTGAAGCTTCTCCAAAGAATTTCTTAAATCTTCGTAATCCGAACTATCAACAGGATAAATTCCAGCAAAAACCATCGGCTTAACATCTTCAAACCCTTTAATTATTTCAATTTTTTCATTTTCAGAATGAGTTATTGTATCCCCTACTTTAACCTCCTTTGCATTTTTAATACCTGAGATAAGATAACCAACATTTCCAGCAGAAATTTCTTCGCATGAACTCTTATCAAATTTCAAGATACCTATCTCATCAACATTGTATTCTTTTCCAGTATTTACAAATTTTACTTTATCACCCTTTCTAATCTTCCCATTAAAAACTCTAAATAATACTTCTATTCCTCTAAAAGAATTAAATACCGAATCAAAAATCATTGCTTGTAAGTCACCATTTGAATCGCCACTTGGAGGTGGAATCTTATTAATAATATTATCTAAAAGAGTATCTATACCCAATCCGTCTTTAGCACTAACTTGCAATATATCTTCGTTATTACAGCCTATTAAATCTACAATTTGATCTGAAACTTCCTCAATCATAGCACCAGGAAGATCAATTTTGTTTAATACTGGAATNACCTCAAGGCCTTGTTCAAGAGCAAGATACAAGTTAGAAATTGTTTGAGCTTGAATTCCCTGAGCAGCATCAACAACCAATATTGCACCTTCACATGAAGCAATTGATCTTGATACCTCATATGAAAAATCAACATGCCCTGGTGTATCTATTAAGTTTAGTATATAACGCTCATTCTCATGTTCATGAAGCATCTGGATAGCATGTGATTTTATAGTTATNCCTCTTTCTCTCTCTAAATCCATATCATCCAGAAGCTGGTTTGTCATATCTCGTTTATCAACAGTCCTAGTAAATTCTAATAATCTGTCAGCTAGAGTACTTTTTCCGTGATCTATGTGAGCTATAATGCAAAAATTTCTTATTTTTTTCATATTGAGAAGATCAAAATTAGATAATTTATAATTAAAAAATCATATATCATCTCGCGTAAATTTCCACCGATTGTGGGTCCAAAGCCATTCATCTGGTTTTGATTTAATTTGATTTTCTAATTTGATGACATATTCAGATAAAATATCTTTTTTTGAATTCAAATTAGGGTCGCTAATCAAATCAAAATTTACTGAATAATGACCCCTCGAAGTCCTTTGCATTGAAGCGAAATATACGTATGAATTCATAATCCTAGGGAGGTACTCAACTGACTTAAAAAAAGCCGTATCTTGATTGAATAGTTTTCTCCAAGACTTTCTGTTTTTTTTGATAGGTGACTGGTCAGCCACTACTGCTAACACACCAACTTCTTTTAAATTTCTTTGTAAATAGAGTAAAGCCCTTTTTGAATCTATCAATATTGAACCAAATCTTGAGCGAGAGGACATCATGATTTTATTAAATTTCTTATCAGAAATTGTCTTGTAGATAACATTTAGGGGCTTACTTAAATTTAGCTGAGAAGCAAGCAGAAGCCACTCCCAGTTACATTGATGTGATGCAAGAACTAGAATTTTTTTATTACTATTTAGCTTATCATTTATCTCATGAAAATTTTTAAAACTGACTCTTTCTCTAAGTTCACTTTCTGATATTGAATAAGACTTAATTGTTTCAACAAACAGATCACAAAAATTAGTATAAAAACTTTTATGTATTTTATTAATATCTTCTTCAGACATATCTGGAAATGATTTAACTANATTATTACGAACTACCTTCCCTCTATATAAAAAAGGTAAAAAAGTTGANAAAAAAGTTGATAAAAAGTATAAAATTTTAAGAGGAAAAAGAGATATTAGATTGTATAAAAATGACATCTGTTGGATATAATTAACATTTTAAAATTAGATATTAAACTCTCATAAATGAACATATCTAAAGTATATTTGTTAAGGAATGAAAATATCAGCCTCATTATACTCCAATAAAATCAAGAAATTAGAAGCACTTGCTATGGAGCTTGACTCTGTTAATATTGATATGTTTCATATTGATTTTAATGATAAAAAAGTTGAAATTGATAAAATAGAAAATGATATTAAAAGGATAAGAAAGGTTAGTAGTACACCAATTGATTTACATATAATTTCTAAGGAACCATCTAAATATGGCAATTTTATTCTTAAAAATAATATTGAAAGAGTTGCTTACCAGCTTGAAGATATAGAAGAAGATGAATTTGAGATACCTAACTTTGAAAACACCCAATTTGGTCTCGCAATTACATCTAAAACTAATATTGAAGTTTTTGATAAATACTCAGACAAATGTAGTTATGTGCTCTTAATGACTACTACACCTGGAGAAAGTGGTGGAAAATTCAATACGATTAATTTTAAAAAAATTAGGCACTTTAAAAGGACATATCCTACAAAATCGATCCATGTGGATGGTGGAATAAATGATGAAATTGGATTTGTAATGAGAATATTAGGTGTACAATCTGTTGTATCTGGATCTTTTCTTGTCAAAGAAAATATTGCAAAATCACTCCTTAAGTTGAAATCTTCCCTAATTAATTCCAAATTAAAAATTAAAGAGTTCATGATATCAAAAGATGAGTGTCCAATAATTAGTGAAGAATCATCCCTACCTGATATACTTAAAAAAATTAATGATTATGATTTTGGATATGTTATAGTTGAAAATTCAAATAAAGAATTTATAGGTATAATAAGTATGGCGGATGTTAGAAAGGGTTTAATAAAAAATGAATTTGATATAAAAAATATTAAAGTAAGTGATATTATAAATAAAAAACCAGTAACAATTGGCACATCTGATAACATTAATTATATGTTAAAAACTATTCAAAATCATGATTTTCTAATATCTTTCATACCTGTAGTTGACAATAAAAAAATAAAAGGTTCAATTACCTTTTTTAACCTTATAAATAGTGAATCATGATAATTCATCTCAAAGATAATATTGGAAAAGAATCTGCAGAAAATATTGCAAAAGATATAAGTGGAAAGCTTATATATGATGAAGATAAATACATAATTATAACTTCCTCAAAAAAAAATATTATACCCAAAAAGTATGAAAATAAAGTTGATGAATCTTTTATTATAGAGAGTGACATTCAATTGTCAAGTAGGAATTATATCAATGAGACGAGAAAAATTAAAATTAATAATATTGAGGTTGGTGGAGATAGCATGAATACCTTGATGATCACAGGTCCTTGCTCAATAGAAAATAAGGATCAAATAGAAAAATGTGCTAAATTATTAAAAGAAAATCGATTAACAACTCTAAGAGCAGGATGTTTTAAACCACGTACATCTCCATATTCATTCCAGGGGCTTGGCCTAGAAGGTTTAAAAATGTTATCGGATGTACGGGATAAATATGGTTTTAATATAATATCTGAAGTTAAAGATACGTCACATGTGAGTGATGTTATTGAATATACAGATATAATACAAATAGGGGCTAAAGCAATGTATGACCACGGAATTCTTAGAGAGACAGGAAGGCAAAAAAAACCTGTTCTTCTTAAAAGAGGGTTTGGTTCAAATCTTCAAGAGTTTGTACAAGCTGCTGAATTTATTTTATCAGAAGGCAATCCTAATGTTATGTTATGTGAGAGAGGGATAAGGACATTTGAGACAAAGACTAGATTTACTCTTGACCTATGTGGTGTTTCATTCCTAAAAGAACATACAAATTTACCGATAATACTTGATACGAGCCACGCTATGGGTTACAG
Organism: Flammeovirgaceae bacterium; assembly: GCA_002702205.1. GTDB lineage: Bacteria > Bacteroidota > Bacteroidia > Cytophagales > MED-G16 > MED-G16. The sequence goes on from NZYP01000042.1 coordinate 8,453, forward strand.
CTATGGCGTTCCTGATTTGACAAGAGCATGTGTGGCTATGGGAATAGACGGTCTTTTGATAGAAAGTCATCCTGATCCATCAAAAGCTTTATCTGACGCATCTCAACAACTTAATTTCCAAGAATTTAATGTAATGTTTGAATCACTAAAACCTATTTGTAAAGCTGTAAATAGAAATTTAATATGAAGGTNCCTAAAATAAAAATGCTAGTATTAGATGTTGATGGGACAATGACTGACAACGGTATTTATATAGATGAAAATGGTGTCGAATCAAAAAGATATAATGCAAAAGATGGAGTAGGAATCTATGAATTAATTAAGAATAATATTTTAATAGGAATAATCAGCCACTCAGAGAAAGGAGATGGAATAAAATCTAGAGCATCTTACTTAGGGATAAGTCATTGTTATGTGGGAAATGAGCCTAAAGATAAGATTTTACTTGAATGGATTAAAAAAGAAAAAATCTTGATTGAAGAAGTCGCTTTTATAGGAGATGACATTAACGATATGAGTATAATAGACATTGTTGGATTTAGCGCATGCCCTATTGACGCCTCCGATCTAGTAAAAAACAATGTGTCCTTAATTCTAGAATCAAAAGGTGGATATGGTTGTGTGAGGGAATTTAGTGACTTATATTTGAGCCAAAATAGTTAAATGAGTATACTAGTTAATAAGAATTCTAAAGTTATTGTCCAAGGATTNACTGGATCAGAAGGAACTTTCCATGCTACTCAAATGATAGAATATGGAACAAATGTCGTAGGAGGAGTAACACCTGGAAAGGGAGGAAATCAACACCTAAACAAACCTGTTTATAATACTGTATATGATGCTAAAAAAAATACAGGAGCTAATGTCTCAATAATTTTTGTTCCACCTGCGTTTGCAGGAGATGCTATATTGGAATCTGTTGACTCTAAAATAGATGTAATTGTTGCAATTACTGAGGGAATTCCTGTTAAAGATATGATTAGAGTAAAATCTCAGATTAAGAACTCTAATAGTACCCTTATTGGACCTAATTGTCCTGGATTNATAACTCCTGAGGAAGCAAAAGTAGGTATAATGCCAGGATTTGTATTTAAAAAAGGTAATATAGGTATAATATCAAAGTCAGGGACGTTGACTTATGAGGCTGCAGATCAGGTTGTAAAGTCTGGGTTCGGCATCTCAACCGCAATTGGGATTGGAGGAGATCCAATTGTGGGTACTTCTACTTTAGATGCTATTAAATTATTTATGGATGATGATGAAACAGATGGAATAGTTATGATAGGAGAGATAGGAGGAAATTATGAAGCTGAGGCTTCAAAATGGATTAGAAAAAATGGAAATAAAAAACCAGTTGTAGGTTTTATAGCTGGCCAAACAGCTCCTAAAGGTAAAAGAATGGGACATGCTGGAGCTATAATTGGAGGTAAAGATGATACAGCCGAAGCAAAAATGCAGATAATGAGAGAATGTGGATTNATCGTTGCTGAATCACCTGCCAACATCGGAGATCAGGTAAAAAATAATTTATAAATGTATTACTTCATCATATGCAGCGGCAGTAGCTTCCATTATTGCCTCTGACATTGTTGGGTGAGGATGGACTGATTTTATAATTTCATGTGCAGTAGTTTCTAATTTTCTTGCGGCAACAACCTCAGCAATCATCTCAGTGACATTATATCCAATCATATGACATCCAAGCCACTCTCCATACTTTTTATCAAATATTACTTTAACAAATCCATCAGAATGACCAGAAGCATTTGCTTTACCAGATGCAGTAAATGGAAACTTGCCTACTTTAATATCATAACCTAAATCTATAGCCTGCTTTTCAGAAAAACCAACAGAAGCAACNTCTGGACTACAATATGTACATGATGGTATGTTGTCATAGTTTAAAACGCTGGGATTTAAACCTCCTATCTTTTCTACACATATTATTCCTTCTGCTGATGCAACATGAGCTAATGCTGGACCTTTAACTACATCTCCAATTGCAAAAACTCCATCGATATTTGTTTGATAATAATCGTCTACATTAATTTTTCCATTCTCTACAATGATACCAAGTTCTTCAAGACCAATGTTATCAACATTGGTCAAAACACCAACTGCTGATAGAACAACATCACAATCAATTACATCTTCTTTCTCATTACTCTTAAATTTAACTTTACATCCTTTTCCTTTTGTATCTACAGANAGAACCTCCGTACTTGTCATAATGTTTACACCTGCTTTCTTAAACGATTTTTCAAGTTGTTTTGAGACATCAATATCTTCTAGCGGTAATATATTTGGAAGATATTCAACCAATGTAACATCAGTCCCAATACTATTATAAAAATAAGCAAATTCAGAGCCTATTGCTCCTGAGCCAATTACAACCATTTTTTTTGGTTGCTTTTCTAAAGTCATTGCTTTCCTATATTCAATAATTTTTTTACCATCAACTTTAATATTTGGAAGTTCTNTAGACCTTCCTCCTGTAGCTATAATTATATTATCTGTTTTATGAATATTTTTTTTCTTATCATCACCAGTTACCTCAACTTCATTTTTGGAAATAATTTTACCAAAGCCATTCAAGATATCAATTTTATTTTTTTTCATTAAGAAGTTTACTCCCTTACTCATACCATCAGCAACACCTCTACTTCTATTAATTATAGAATTAAAATCAATACTTGAATCTTTAATTTTAATACCATAGTTTTCTGAGTGATTAACATAATCAAAAACTTGAGCACTCTTTAAAAGTGCTTTAGTTGGTATACACCCCCAATTTAGACATATGCCTCCTAGTGATTCTTTNTCAACAACAGCAACCTTCATTCCTAGTTGAGATGCTCTTATGGCAGCAACATAACCTCCTGGACCTGATCCAATAACTATTAAATTATATGACATATTTTTTTTTGACAAATTTAAAGTCTTATTACTTATAATAAAACTATTGATTATTATATCTTGTTTATAATTGTATTANAATTAATATTATCATATGTTATATAACTTCAAAAACAAAACTGCTTTAATTACTGGTGGCTCAAAAGGTATAGGTAAAGACATTGTAAAGAAATTTGTAAATGCAAACTGTAATGTTGCTTTTACTTATTTATCTAGTGATGAAGAAGCCTTAAAAATTGAAAAAGAATTTAAAAAAACAGGAATTAAAATTAAAAAATATAAGTCAGACGCATCAAATTTTGAAGAAAGTATAAAACTTATTGAGGATGTAATTAATGAATTTGGTGGCTTAGATATTTTAGTCAATAATGCCGGGATAACTAAAGACAATTTATTACTGAGGATGGATGAGGAAGCATGGAAAAAAGTTATTGATATTAATCTCAATTCTTGCTTTAATTTAACTAAATCCTCTGTTAAAGAATTCATGAGAAAGAAGGAGGGAGTTATAATTAATATCAGCTCAATTGTAGGTGTTAAGGGGAATCCTGGTCAATCAAACTATGCCGCTTCCAAGGCTGGAGTAAATGGCTTTACCAAATCTGTTGCTCTAGAATTAGCTTCAAGAAATATTAGATGTAATGCAATTGCTCCAGGGTTCATAGAAACGGATATGACTAAAAAAGATGGTTCAAATTTACTTGAAAAATGGATAGAGTCAATACCTCTTAAAAGAGCTGGAAGTGTGGGCGATGTCTCAGAATTATGTTTATTTTTAGCTTCAGATAAAGCTACTTATATAACTGGACAGGTAATAAACGTAGATGGTGGATTAGTTACTTAATCTTCTTCTTTGAATCTAATTTTTTGATTTTTATCTCCTCTTTTTTTGAATCAAAGTCAGCACTTATAATATCTCCTTTCTTCAAATTACCAGATAAAATTTCTTCTGCAAGAACATCTTCTAAATATTTTTGGATAGCTCTTTCTAATGGTCTCGCACCATACTTAGGATTGTAACCCTTTTTAATTAAAAAGTCTTTACATTCTTTTGATAATTTAATCTTGTAACCAATTTCGTTGGCTTTTTTGTAAAGCTTCTCAAGGTTTATATCTATTATCTTATATAAATTATCTCTGGTAAGAGAATTGAATACGATTATATCATCTAATCTGTTAATAAACTCAGGGTTGAAAGTTCTTTGTAACGCTTTATCAATAGTTGATTTAAGATTTTCATTAACATTGTCAGCTCTTGACTTTGTTTCAAATCCAATACCAGCACCAAAATCTTGAACATCTCTAGCCCCTATATTTGAGGTCATTATCATGATAGTATTTCTAAAATCAACTCTGTGACCCAAACCATCAGTTAAAAATCCTTCGTCAAGAATTTGAAGTAATAAATTGAAAACATCTGGATGTGCTTTTTCAATTTCATCTAAAAGAATTATACTATATGGTTTTCTTCTTACTTTCTCACTGAGTTGACCTCCTTCCTCATAACCTACATAACCTGGAGGAGCACCAACTAATCTTGAAATTGAAAATTTCTCCATGTATTCAGACATGTCTACTCTTATGAGCGAGTCATCTTTATCAAAAAGATATTTTGAAAGAACTTTTGCAAGCTCTGTCTTTCCAACACCAGTTGGTCCCAAAAATATAAATGAACCAATAGGTTTTTTTGGATCTTTAAGACCTACTCTATTTCTTTTAATGGCACGAACCAGCTTATCAATAGCATTATCTTGTCCAATTACCTCCTTTGATAATTCTTTTGACATTCCTAAAAGCCTACTACTTTCATTCTGAGCAATCCTATCAACTGGAATACCAGTAACCATTGACACTACTTCAGAAATATTTTTTTCGTTAACTTTATGTCTCTTCTTCTTTGATTCTTCAAGCCACTTTTTTTTCTGTACATCAAGTTCAGCAAGTAATTTCTTTTCGGTATCACGTAACTGAGCTGCCTCCTCGTATTTTTGATTTTGAACAACTTGATTTTTTTGATTTTTAATCTCTTCAATCTTATTTTCAATATCTATTATAACTTCAGGCACATCAAGATTATGCATATGTACTCTAGAACCGGCCTCATCCATTAAATCAATTGCTTTATCTGGCAGAAACCTGTCACTTATGTACCTATCAGAAAGACTGACACAAGCCTCAATAGCTTGCTGTGAGTATGTTACATTATGGTGTGATTCGTATTTATCTTTGATATTATCTAAGATATTTTTGGTCTCCTCTGCAGTTGTAGGATCTACTACAACTACTTGAAATCTTCTAGCTAAGGCCCCGTCTTTTTCAACATACTGCCTGTACTCATCTAAAGTTGTTGCACCAATACACTGTAATTCACCTCTGGCAAGAGCTGGTTTAAACATATTAGAGGCATCTAGAGAGCCAGAGGCTCCACCTGCTCCAACAATAGTATGAAGTTCATCTATAAAGAGTATAACATCATCAGATTTTTCAATTTCAGTCATTATTGCCTTCATCCTCTCCTCGAACTGGCCTCTATATTTAGTCCCTGCAACCAGAGAAGCAAGGTCAAGTGTGACTACCCTCTTGTTGTGAAGTATTCTAGAAACTTTTTTCTGAGTAATTCTAAGAGCTAATGCTTCAGCAATTGCTGTCTTACCAACTCCAGGCTCACCAATAAGTATTGGATTATTCTTCTTTCTCCTAGTAAGTATTTGCGCCACCCTATCTATTTCTTTCTCTCTTCCAATTACTGGATCCAATTTATCTTTAGCAGCAAGCTCTGTGAGATCTTTTCCAAAATTATCTAGTATTGGTGTCTTAGATTTTTCTTTTGATTTAGATGTTTTGGATGGTGATATCGGTCCTTTTGATTTTGGCAAGTCGTCATCATCTAAAGGTTCTGATGAGGTAGTACCTTGGGGCTTGCTAGTCTGATACTCCAAAAGCTCCTTTACAACATCATAAGTAACATCAAATTTATCCAATATTTGAGTTGCAATATTGTCCTCGTCTCTGAGTATAGATAGTAGAAGATGTTCAGTACCAATTAATTTACTTTTAAAAATTTTAGCTTCTAAATAGGTAATTTTTAGGACTTTTTCTGTCTGTCTTGTAAGAGGGATATTTGACATATTTTTTAAATTACTAACACTAGTATTTTTAGTATTATGTTCTACTGAGGCTCTCAAATCTTCAAGACTTATACCTAACTTTTTTAATAAGCTTATAGCTACTCCTTCTCCTTCTCTAATAACTCCAAGCAATAAATGCTCAGTTCCAATGTAGTCATGTCCTAGACGGAGTGCTTCCTCTCTGCTGAGAGAAATAACTTCTTTAACTCTATTTGAAAATTTAGCTTCCATATTCTTTTATACGTAAGGATAATCTATTTTGGTAAAAAAACACAATTATTTTTTTTTAAAAGTTTCTTATGTAGAAACCACTTTCTGGTCCTTTTAAAAAAAGTAAATCAACTATACTTATTCTATAATCAAAATTCTTGCCAAGAAAAAAATCTTTCCTCATTATATCCACTTCTTTAATAGAAGACAAACTAGTTTCATCATTAAATATTGTGTTTTTATAATTAAAACTATTAAATGAAGTTGTTTTAGAAAGTTTTTGGTCAAAGTTTAATAAATCTAAAAAAAGTGACAATAAGTCATAGTTTAGGTCAACCAAAAAAGTATGGTTAAGGTTTAGGACCTGCTTAATTGAATCTATATAAAAAATAAAGTAAGGGAATTTTCCATAAGACGATTGTAGAGATTGCATATGGCTATTAATCCAATTTTGTTTATAATCTATTTTAATATCTCTTTGATATTTAAAATTATTTTTAATTATTGTTGGTACTTTAACAGAAAAAAAACCATTTTCATTACAAAGATAAGCCTTATCAAAAAGTTTAGAACGATCAAAATTCAGGTTGATCTCGTATCTTATATTTTGGTTTGCAATATCTTTAAAGTAGTTTACTCTCGGCAAATATTCAGGTTCAAGTAAAATCATTATTTTTATCTTTAAAAGTAAATATAGCATGACAAAAAAAAAGATTTTAATACCCTTTATAATTTTCTCTACTGTACTCACAACATCTAGCGTGTACATTTATCAGATGTTATATGCACCAAATTTTCTTATTAATCAACCTGAAAAATTTATAATTATAAAAGAAGAAACAAAATTTGATCAGCTAAGAAACAAGTTAATTGAGGACACACTTCTGAATGATGTCATTTCATTTAGTGTTCTAAGTAAATTAATGGACTATGATGATAATATAAAGATAGGCGCATATAGAGTTAAGACAAATATGTCCAACTACAATATGATCAGTATGTTGAGGTCAGGAAACCAGACCCCAATTAATATTACTTTTAGTTATGCACGGAAAATAGACGATCTAGCTGAAAAAATAACTGAGAAATTAATGATTTCTAATGAGGATTTGATGAAATATTTAGTTGAAAATATTGATAAATATAAAGGCTTTAATGAGATGGATATAATTAGTGTTTTTCTTCCTGATACATATGAAGTTTATTGGAATATATCACCTAAAAACTTAGTTGATAAGATGTACTCAGAATATAAAAAGTTCTGGGATGCTGATAGAATGAGAAAGCTTGAAAATATTAATCTCAATAAAAAAGAAGCTATAATTTTAGCATCTATTGTTGCATCCGAAACAAGAATGATAGATGAGGCGGATAGAATCGCTGGAGTTTATATGAATAGATTAAATAAGAATATGAGACTTCAGGCAGATCCTACATTGGTTTTTGCAGCTAATGACTTTACCATAAGAAGGGTACTAAATAAACATAAAAAAATAAAATCACCATACAATACATACATCCATAAGGGACTCCCACCAGGCCCTATAAGATTAACTCCAAAAAACTATATTGATGCAGTATTAAATTATGAGAAACACAATTATATTTTTTTCTGCGCAAAAGAAGACTTCTCTGGTTACCATTCATTTGCTACAAATCTTGGAGATCATAATAGAAATGCTAGAAAGTTTCAAAGGGCACTTAATGAAAGGAAAATTTATAGATAATGATAAAAGGAGAAATAGAATTAAGAGTTCGATATTCTGACACAGACAAGATGGGGTATTTGTACTATGGAAGATATGCCAACTTCTATGAGGTGGCAAGGGTTGAACTATTTAGAAGTCTTGGTTTTTCATATAGAAATCTAGAAGATGAGGGAGTAGGAATGCCAGTTATAAATATGAACTCTAAATTTATTTATCCACTTAAATATGATGAGTTAGTTAGAGTTAAAACATTCATCAGGGAGAAACCATCTTCAGTAATAACTTTTGAATATGAAATTTTCAATGAAAATAAAGTTTTAGTAAATATTGGTAGAACTGAACTTACCTTTATTGACTTAAAGAAAAATAAAGTTGTAAGGTTGCCTAAGAAATTGGAAGAAATAATTAAAAAAAGTTTTGAAAAATAAACTGAAGCAAATTGTAGATTTTATAAGATCTTTATTCAAGAGCTTATACTTGGTTGATAATAAAATTACATATTACAACATCTATAAAATATTTATTAAAAAATTAGCAGAGGATGAAATATTTGAAAGATCATTAGCTGTTGCATTCAGTTTTACAATTGCAACATTTCCTTTAATAATATTTCTCTTCACCTTAATACCGTATATAAACTCATTGATACCAGAGATAGATTCAACAAAGATTCTTTTCTTTCTTGAAGGCGTAATGCCCCTGAATATGTATAACATTGCTGAAAATACAATTCTTGATTTAGTAGAGACTAAAAGAGGTGGTCTATTATCTTTTGGGGTTATCTTCTCATTACTCCTATCATCAAATGGATTTAATACACTAATTAAAACTTTTAATAGCTGTCATAAAATAAGAGAGAGTAGAAGTTTCTTTGAGACAAGATTAATTGCTATTATCCTAACTCTTGTTTTTTTTATCGTGATACTCATAGCTATTATTCTCTCAACTCTAGGAGATTATTTGATAAACATTATTTTAAATTATAATTTATTTGATAACATCGAGTATTACACAATAATGCTTATCAAGATATTAATATTATTTATATCCTTTTACCTTGGGATATCATCTATTTTTTATTTCGCTCCAGTAACCCACAATAGGTGGACCTTTATATCTTCTGGATCAATAATATCTGCAATTGGATGTGTTTTAATATCACTAGCTCTAGCTTTCTACATTAATAATTTTCCAACCTATAACAAACTTTATGGTTCTTTAGGTATCCTAATAGTTTACATGGGATGGGTCTATGTTATATCTTCGATTATACTAGTCGGTTTCGAATGGAATACAAGTATTGACATTGCAATAAAAAAAATAAAGGCAAAAATTTAAAATGGTATTTTTGGCAAGTCTACTAATTAGTATATTTTTGCTGCCAAGATAAAACAGAGGAGTGGCAGAGTGGTCGAATGCGGCGGTCTTGAAAACCGTTGTACCGCAAGGTACCGGGGGTTCGAATCC
>NZYP01000043.1 GCA_002702205.1 Flammeovirgaceae bacterium
GAAGCCCAGATGGTGGAAAACATAGTAGAGCAGTTACCGCAGGGACTAAAGAAGGCTTGTTAGCTGAGATAAATAATCCTGCTAATTGGACTCTTATAACAGCTGACGGGACAGAAGCTCTTCCATTAAGTTCAGAATCTTACACTATCTACCCTAGCCCTAGGTTAGCGGCTGGTGATATTGCTTTTACTGGATTAAATGCTGACGGAAGTGATAACCTTTCTTTTGTTGTGATGGTTGATATTGCTGTAGGATCTAGCTTCTTTATCTCTGATAACGAAGTCCTAGTTGGCTCTGGAGGACAGTTTGATAATTTTGGAGAAGGAACCGTAAAGTGGGAAAATACTACAGACTCCATAATACTTGCTGGAACATCAATTGTGATTGATAGCACTGCCTCAGGTACAATAACTGCAAGTTCTGGAACTGCTACTAAAGCTGACGGTTCAATAAATCTATCGGCCTCTGGTGATGGTGTATTTGCCTATCAAACATCTGACGATACTTATGATAAGAACGTCAACACATTTTTAGCTCATATAACAGCCGCTGATTTGAAATCATTTAGAGATGGTTCTAATTCATTTGTTGCTGGAACTGTTTTAAATGCTGAAACAGGTCTGACATACGGCGTTAACGCTATAGATATCTCAGGTGGCTCAGGAAGCCCCGATGGAGGTAAACACGACAGAGGTGTTACTAAGGGATCAAAAGAACAACTTCTTTCAGAAATTAATTCATATGATAACTGGACTACTGAGACAAGTGACGGAACTCTTATTCTTCCACTAAGTAATGAGTCGTATGAGATAACTGCTGAAGCTGTTTATGTTCCTACTTTAGTTAAACTATCCTCTACTGTAGGTTCAGTAGACGAGAGTGCAGGTACCTTTACTGTGAGTGTAGATATCGTTAATCCATACGATCTTGATTCAACTGCAGTTCAGTTGGTATTCTCAGGTACTGATAGCTCTGACTTCAATAACTTTATCAGCGATACAGTAGTATTTGCTCAGGGAGTCTCAGCTGCACAAACTGCAACTATTCCTATATTAGATGATACAGATGCTGAGGGAGAGGAATCATTCACATTCACACTTAGAAATGTGACTGGCGGTTATCAATCTTCGATTGGAGCTGACAGTGTATTCACGCTTACTGTAATTGATAACGACCTTGGTGAATTCAATATGGTATTCAACGAATTGCATATTGACCCAGCAAGTGATATTACTGGAGATGCTAACGGAGATGGAACAAGAGACGCAATTGGTGACGAATTTATTGAGTTAATAAATAATGGTACTTCAGCCTTTGATATGAGCGGTTACTACCTTACTGATAGCGAAGAGCCTAATTCTGCTGCTAGACATGTTTTCCCTCAAGGAACTGTTGTTGAGGCAGGTCAGGCACTTGTAGTGTTTGGTGGTGGTGTCCCTACCTCTCCAACTAATTTCGGAGGAGCAGTTGTTCAAACAGCCTCAGAAAATAACGGAGGTGTAGCACTTGGAAATAGCGGAAGGACGGTGATTATTAAAAACCCTGATAGCCTGACTGTACTTAGCCAGGACTACGACGCTACCCAGGGAAGTATCAACCAATCTATAACAAGGAGCCCAGATATAACTGGTTCATTTGTGTCACACTCAGGTGTAACTGCAGCAAATGGTGCGCTATTCTCACCTGGTATGAAACTAGACAGTACGTTCTTCTACGATCATACAACTACTAAGGTACAGTTCCAATTAATGGGGACAACAATCAGAGAGGGTGACGACTTAAGTGTTGATGTTGTTGTCACAATAAATGGGGCAAGCAGTTTAAATGCAACTACTGTTAAGGTCTCTCCTACTGGAGTAGGAAATGGTACACTAGATGATATCGACGGGTTCGCTCCTCAAACAGTAACTTTTGAAGCAGGAAGTACATCCTCGCAGTCTGTCACAATTAACTTAACTGACGATGACTTACTTGAGGGTAACGAGACAATTGAATTTGGCTTGTCAGATGTGACTGGTGATGTAGGTGCAGGTGTAGGATCTCCAAGTAAATTCCTACTAACCATATCTGATGATGAGGTTATAATCCCACTTGTCTTGAACGAGGTACTTTCAGATCCTCCGTCAGACGATGCAGCAACTACAGACGTAGTAGAGGGTGATGCAAACGGTGACGGAACTAGAAGCTNCTCAGATGATGAGTTTATTGAACTTGTTAACAANGAAAGCACAGAGCTTGATATCAGTGGGTACACAGTATATGATGGTGTTGGTTTAAGGCACACATTTGCTGATGGAAGCATATTAAGTGGAGGTGGTGTCGCACTCGTATTTGGGGGTGGTTCTCCAACAGGAGAATTTGGAGGTGCAGATATTGTTACCACAGCTACAGGGGGAAGTCTAAGTTTAAATAATAATGGTGACAAAGTTATTGTTAATGATACTGATGGAAACCAAGTTCTTGAATTTGAGTGGGGAGGATCTACTATATACGATGGAGGTTCAGACCAGTCTCTGACAAGAGATCCTGAACTTACTGGTGACTTTGTACTTCATACTACTACNGTTGCTGGTGGAGTATTTTCACCAGGAACACAGGCTGATGGGACCGCATTTGATGTTGGAGTAAGTGATCCTACATCTGTCCAATTTGCTCTTAGTGAGTATACATTAGCTAATGAAGATGGATCTTATAACCTAGAAGATTACACTATTGAAGTTACTATATCTAATCCTAGCCCTAATATTGCTACTCAGGTAGAAGTATTATTTACCGCAAGTGATAACGGTTCGGCATCNGATATAAATGACTATGTAGGTGAAGTTATGACATTTAGCTCTGGAACGAGTGACGCACAGAATTCTGTTGTAAAAATCACAAATGCTGATATTGCACTGGGTACAAAGTATGACTTTGCTCTCCAGAATGTTAGTGGTGGTAACAAAGCAGTTATTGGNGAGAACTCAACCTTTACGCTTATTATAGGTGATCCGGGAAGTGTTCCACTTAGTGTGGAAAATGATAGGACTGATATTTCAATATCTCCAAACCCAACATCTGACTTTATAAATGTTAAGATTGATATTAATAAAGTCCTAGACAAATACTTTGTCACAGACATGGCTGGTAGAAATATCGAAATGAGAGATGTAGGGAAAGTAGTTGATCATATTAAAATCGACGCTAGAAACTTTGATAATGGTCTCTATATNCTAGGTCTTAACTTTGAAGACAAATCAGTTAAATTGAAATTTGTTAAGAAATAATAAATTTTAATTTACGATTTAGAAAGGGTCTTATTTTAAGACCCTTTTTTTATTACCTTAATTAGTGCGCGTTTATCTTGAGAATAAGCTTCAAAAAAATAGATACCATCAGGTCTCTTAGAAANATTTATATTGAAATTCTTTTTAATTATTTTATCTTGGATAATTACACTTCCATCTAACGACCTTATTAAATAAAAATTTAAATCAATATTTTTTATTGATACAGAAATAATTTCACTGACTGGGTTAGGTGATATTATTACCTGATTATTCAAATTATTCTCAACAGAAAGAGGAGGTGAATCAATTACGTTAATTAGTAACTGCATATTAGATTGAAGCTCCCCATCTGAGACTTGAACAACTAAAAGGAAAGAATTCACATTATCGTAATCTATCAAACTTCCATTCTGAACTACAATATTTCCGTACTCGTCAATTAAAAAAATATTCTGTTCATTTCCTGAGATAATATTAAATGTAAGCGAATCGTTGTCAGGGTCAGAGGCCTCTACTCTTCCAATAACATAACCATCTTCAGGGAATTCATTTAAAGAAAAAATGGTATCATTTACTCCAGGTGGAAGATTTGTTGGTATTACTACATCATTGCTAAAAATGATATTAACAGATACAGGTAAATGATCAGAGGCATAATGTAAAGCATCGGCAATATCTTGAGAAACAGATAGGTTGGGCATATCATTTACAGCCATATTATAATGATTTCCATCATTACCCATAACATCGTAACTCTCTTTAATAACAAATGTCTTATCACTATGAATGAGAGAATCAGAAAATAATATAAAATCAAACCTATCGTCCATTCCACCGGAGGCACCTCCACCGAATTGGGTTGAGCGTGTTGATTGGGTGTGTATATTTGAAAATTCATCGTCGTTATACTTACCTTCAACGTTAATTAAGTCATTAAACTTACCGAATCCTGTTGAAGTCTCCTCAAAGAACTTTCTGTAGGCAGGTTCATCGGTAGTGTATATATTAAAATCACCAGCCGCCACATAGAAGTGGTTATCACTCATCTGCTTTGTATAATCTATGAGACTACTTACCTGGGCCTCTCTCCTGATCTGATTTGATGATCCCTGACTAGCTTTAAGGTGTAGGTTAAAAATAAAAAAAACTTTATTTGTTTCAAGGTGTAGAAGTCTATAAACAATGACATCTCTTGGGTCACCAATTATTTTAGAACTTGATATAATATCAAATTTATTTTTATTAAAAAAAAGTGCCTGGTCTATGTCATGATCATCAAAAAATTGAGCGGAAACATACTGGTTATTACCATTAACATTTAAAATATTATTTAAGAAATTACTTACCCCAGCCGAATTTGAAAATTCTTGTGCTATATATACGTCAGCAGAAAGCTCATTCACTATCTTTTTAAAATACGCGTTCCTATCTGTATCTCCATTAAACCTGAGTAAGTTGTAGGTGACTAATTTAACTGTATCTTGGGCAAATGAATTATTATAATTAAAGCTAATAAGTAGTAATAGCTGAAATAAGACTAAGTATTTTCTACTGATTGATGATAACAAACTTTTTTCTTTTTTGATTTAAAACCCCAAAGTTATCAAAAAAGATAATATATAAGCCATCAGACAGACTTGATGTATTAATTGAAAATTTTGAACTACTTAATTCCGAACTACTGAAATTATTTATTTTATTACCATTCATATCAAAAATTGACATATTAGGCTTCTCTTTAAAATCACCAGATACAAATAATTTTTTTGATCCAATAGATGGATAAATATTAAAATTAACTTCCTCAATAATATTTAGAGGCTGATTTGGTTGGTTTTTAATTTCAGGAAAAAGTAATGATCTAATATTAACTTTATTATAGAATTCAAAACTATTGGTATGTCCAATTCCTGTAGGAATATATAGCTTATGATTTTCACCGAGATCTCCAAATAAATATTTCAAGTAATTATTATAAATTCTTGCTCTCTCCACCCTGTGATCACCTTGAAACATTGCGCCACAGGTATCATCCATAGAGGATGAGTTTGGGTCATCATCTCTTGATCCTACTCCATATGAAATATTTCTTCTTTTATATCTGTTTATCAAGGTGTCCACATGATAATATCTCATATACTGATTTAACTGCTTCATACCATATTTATAGTTGTCATATGTACCGCAGCTAGAAATATTTGGCTTTTCAAATTGATCGAGAGTTCCCTCTACCCTCCTCTCATCATTAAAGTATAGGTATGAAGATGGTGAGGCTACTAAATATTTAAATTCTATATTATATTCTGATTCCATATCTACCTGAATCCTATTTGAAGGCGCATATCTATTCATAAACTGACCCCCACCCGAATATCCTGTTAGTATAATTTGTGAAATATTAGGAAATTTTCCACCATAAACTACCTGAGAAATAATATCATCCATCACCTCGAAAGAACTGAAGGACTCATCTCTTGGGTACGCTCCTGATGAACTTGAGTTATTACCATCCATCCAAGTCACCCCTGACCAGTAGAGGTAGTAATCATCTAAATTATTAGCTACCAGTTCTTGACTCCCAATAAAATGAGGAGCAATAATTAATGTCTCTAGAAATTTATTTTCAGAATTAGCAGCTTGTATAATTGCATTCTGCCTTTGCTCAGCCGTCCTGTTATTCCCATGAAGAACAATTATTAACCTTTTTACATTATTATTTGTAAAACTTAAATTAGATGGTGAGAAATAAGTAATCTTATACTGACTCTCTCCAACATAAAAAAATTTCCCGGAAACAGGTTCTTGAGAGTAAGATATTTTTGCATAAAAAAATATCAATAAAATTAGTAGACACCTCATTTATTTATTTTTGTAGGCTCAAAAAATCCTGGAATAGGAGACGGAGTATTTGGATTTGCATCTATCTCAGACTGAGGATATAAAAATCTCTCAGGTAGAGAGACTCCTGTATTTGGAGTAATTTTTATGCCATATGTTTCTTTTCTTGTCCTTCTAANATCATTAAAACCTTCAATTTGACCATAAAATGTGACATANCTCTCCTCTAAGATCTCTCTAAGCAGTGCATCTTCTTTTGAGATGTTATCATTATTCTCAATTCCACCACTTTCAAAATCAGTTTGAATGTATGGGTTATAGTTCATCTCTAAGGTATCGTAACCATTATTTAAATATCCNCCGCCAGACATATAACCCCTGAACTCATTTAGATGACTTAGGCCGGTGTAAAAGTTTTTTGATCTTAGGCCCGACTCAGCAAGAGTGAGGGTATTTTCAGAATAGGAAACTAGAGGAAAAGTATTTGACCTTGAAAAATATCCAGAAGTATAATTTGGTCTTCCTGCACCAGAAAAATAAAAATCAAATCTTGCTTTCTCATTGGTTTTACTATTTCCTCTATAAGAGGAATGACTTGANCTAATTATTTCAACTATTTTTGAGTTTTCGGATGTTANTTCCGTTCCTCTTGAACCAGTAAAAAATTGATAAAACAAATTTGAATTGCCTTGAACATCTCCATGTATGGCCATCATATTTTCAGCTGGAGACCCTATCCCAAGACTAGCATAATTATACGCCTGATCATAATTTTTTGTGTGCATATAAAACCTTGCTTTTAGTGAATTTGCTACCTTAATCCACTTATAAGAATCACCATTAAAAAAGATGTCACTTCCATTTGATGGTTTATTTACATCCAGAGATAATTCAAGAATTGCCTGAGTTAAAAGATCTTGGACCTTTTCATAGACCACATCTTGACTTTCAAATTCAGGGTAAATATATTCTATCCTTCCAGCCTGATCAAAAGGTATGTCACCATAGAGTGAAGCTGCCACTCCTAGACCGTGTGCCTGAATTACTTTGGATATACCCGTCATAACTCCTGACCTGTCAGAAGATAAGGCCTTCTCCTCAACAATAATTGCATTTCTTAGGGAGTTTATAAATACATCATTCCAAATAGCGGTAAAATCACTTGCCTCTACTAAGTAATTATCAAATCCCTCATGCTGTCTGTCTGTTCCTCTAAAGTAACCAGACCATATACCTGCTCTCCTAGATGTCGCCCCCTCATGAAATAAAATTGTTCCGACCATTGACCCTGTTAAGACAAGATCTTCTGGAGCCTCAGATGGGCTATTAGGATTTATATTTAAATCTTCAGGTATCAAGCTGTCACACCCAAAAATTATTAGTACAATTAAATATTTAAAATAAATTTTCATTCTAATAGTTCAAGGTAATTTTAAAAACAAAAGATTTAGTTCCTGGGTTATTAAAGTAGTCAATTCCCCTAGTTGTACTTACCTCAGTAAGGTTTGTATCAGGATCATTTCCAACAAAATTTGTCCAGATATGGAGATTCCTTCCTGTTATTGAGAGATCGATNGAAGATAACTTTGTAGATTTCCTAAAACTAGGCCCCCTAATAGAGTACGATAAGGTAACTTCTCTCAATCGAGTCCATGAACCGTCTTCAATAAACTGCTCCTGTACACCACTAAAGTAACCTCCAATACCTCTGTACCACGATTCTGTTAGAGCAACATCACCTGCTCCAAAATCATGAATAGAACCTCTGAACGTTGATCCGGAAGTGATTAAACCTCCATTGTAATCAAAAAGATCCATATTTGCAGTAGTCTCAGTACCAGATTCTATATGTCTTCCGTAATTTAATAATACTGCCTTCGTTCCTGCATATATGTCAGCNCCCTGATAAGACTCAAATAAGAAATATAAATTTAAATCTTTCCAAGTCACAGTTGTTCCTATNCCACCCTGCCAGTCTGGATGAGGGTCTCCAATAACACCATTTTCAGGCGCTAANGATGGGAATCCATTGTCGTTCAATAATATAGAACCGTCATCACTCCTAGTGAATTTTGTACCCCAGAACACACCAAGGGGGTATCCTTCTACTGCCCTACCCGATACAGCTGATAATCCTCCGAGCCTTATCGACTCTACGCCTTTAAGGTCAAGTACCTTATTTCTGTAGTAGCTCCAGTTAGCATTTATATTAACGTTAAAATCGTCGTTTTGTATTATATCATAACTAAAATCAACTTCCATACCCTTATTCTCAATTTTACCAGCATTAGTAAATAGCTCATCATAACCAGAAGAATTTGCGAGAGATAAATTAAAGAAGACGTCATCAGTCGTATTGTAATAGTATGAATAACCTATTTTGACCTTATTATCAAAAAANCTAATATCAGTTCCAACTTCGTATTCTCTCTTAATCTCAGGTCTTAGGTTTGGGTCACCAAGATCTTGGGATGGAGTGAATGATCCAGCACCAAATAGGTCTGTTGATAATGATCCACCATAGGAATCAGAATAATTTGGGGAAACGTATATTGACTGGGTATTGTAAGGTGGTGGTTCTACACCTACCTCACCATAGGCTAACCTTAACTTACCAAAAGTAAGTATTGGAGAGCCAACGAATAAATCAAGTTTAGAAAATTGCCACGCTAAATCAACTGATGGATATACAAAAACACTTTCTGCGTTAGGACCTATAGTTGAAGATGACTCTACCCTGACATTAGAGTTAAGGAATAACATATCAAAAAGACCAATATTTCCAGAAAAGTAAGTTGCTGCAGTTCTCATCTGCCTATCAAAATCGTCAACGTTAGTATTTTCAGGTTGCGCATTAGAAAAATCTTGAAGATCAATTGGTAATATAAAATCTCTAATATCACCTCCTAATCTAAGATATTTTCTGTCATTAAGATTAGCTCCAAGGGTGACGGAAAGATCAATGTCATCACCTATCTCAAAATTTGATCTTGCAATAATATCGGTATTAAATACTCTNTTATTAGCTATCCCGTCAGTGAAATAACCTTGGCCGAAGGTTGAACCAACTGTTCCTGGTTTATAATATTGCACTGTCCTTGACTGGTAATAATCAATTCCAGTCCTTGAAATTATATTTAACCAATCCGTAATATTTAAATCAAACTGAATATTTGTTAAAAATCTTTCAACAGAATTTTTATTTTCTTGGTTATTTATTGTCCAATTTGGATTATTAAAACCAGCATTTACNCTNCCTCCANTNGGATTTCTNTANGATCTNTGCCTACCTTGNATNGGNGANGNGGAAGAAGATAANTAATAGTCTCCNATNTAACCTGTATTNTCAAAATCCGCNGGAGTNCTNAGNAGGCCNAAATAAAGACCAGTTGAGGANGCNCCTTTTCTTATTCTGTCAGAAACNGTTTTTGANTATGAATTTTTAAATGTNACNTTNAGCCAATTCCCTAAATCTTTNGTNCTATTAAATCTNACAGTAGTNCTTCTGTAGTTACTNTTNCTTCTAATAATNCCTTTTTGATTNAGNTCCCCAACACTNAANTANTTAGTNCCATTTTCACCACCNCCACTNANNCTTAANGTATTTTCTGTNTANCTCCCNTTNTTNATNATNTGATNAAANTTTGANTCNTCNNANATNGTTCTATNATTTTTNANNANAACATTATANTGTCTNANACCATTCTGATCNATNAAATATGGNCCAAANGTATCTACAATATCTTCNGAACCNTCTCTNTCAGATANTTTATCNCCCCANGANCTAGTTGANTTAGGGTTAAANGANCCGTTNTCTCCCTGGCCAAAANTATTTTGNAGTGGATGTCTNGANTTAATNTGATCNACAGANTAAACNGATCTAAATGAAATCTTNGGNNTCTGNCCNTTCTCNCCNNTTTTAGTNGTNATATANATNACNCCCTTTGCNGCNTGACTTCCCCAGAGNGCAGCAGCAGAGGCNCCTTTTANTATNTGNATTGACTCNATATCATTAGGNTTTATATCNTTNAGTCTTGACTGNGAAACNACNCCNGATGTTGCAGANGANCCNGTNGAATTATCTATTGGAACACCATCAAGTATAATNAGAGGTTGNAGTGANGANGTNATTGTNACNGGNCCACGNATCTGTATATGNGAGCCTGCACCNGGATCNCCTGAACTTCTAGTNACCCTAAGTCCNGANGCNTTNCCAGCCATNCCNTTNATNANACCNGTTTCTGCAGANCTNGANATTTGATCNCCNTCNACTTTTGANGCAGTAAGNCCNANTTTATCCCTNTCCTCNTTAAAACCNANTGCNGTNACCACAACCTCTCCNAACTGTGTAATATCTTCTTCAAGNTATATTGATATNNTAGACTGATTTCCAATNGTAANATCCTGTGTGACAAAACCAACAAAAGATGCTGTNATCACCTNGTCATCTTCNGATAGATTCAANGAAAANGATCCNTCNATAGANCTGATTGNNCCNACNTNTTTNNCCTTTACCATTATAGTNACTCCTACNAGNGGTTCNGAATCNGTTGAGGANNATACGNTNCCTGNAATNGATTTNTGNGAAAANGAATAGNAATNTGTAGNTAAGAAAGNANTAAAANAAAGNNAAAATANGNCGTNTCACNNTNATCNNCATAACTATAGTNATCAAATATAGCTATTATATTAAAATAGCCTAACATTTATCATATTTTTAAATTAAAAACGAAATTTTCTTTTTATTACTTTTAATATGCAAAACTTTTATCATTTTGATGATTTTATATTTGTAAATAATCATCGATTTATTGTTTTTAAAAAAAAATTAATATTTTCTTATTTTCTATAAAAAACCTTTTAAAAATCATCTTTTTTGAGGCTTTTAGCATTTTAGTTATTCAAATTTATTTATCAAATAATTGTTGTTACAAAAAAAATCGAAGTATATCTTTGCTAGGATTTATTTAAATTAAATGTTATTAAAAAAGAACTTACTAACAGATAAATTAAGAGAAGATAAGTGGTGGATTTCACCAATGCTAGTCCTCTTTGGATTACTGAGTTTTGTTGTATATTCAACGTGGGCTGCTTGGCAGGGAGAACACTTCTGGTGGAGTGGAGGAAACGAAGGGTTTGGTGGATACCTCTCACCTTTCTACTCCCCTACAGTTTACATTGATCCTACCAAACCAGGTGTACCGCCTATGTACCATTCATTACTTGGATCATGGCCAGAATGGCTTTCATGGTTACCAGGCCAGTCTCCTGCATGGCTTATATTAATTTTTCCTTTATCATTCAGGTTCACTTGCTATTATTATAGGAAGGCATATTATAGAGCATTTTCACTAAACCCACCTGCTTGTGCTGTCCAACCGATTCAAGGAATACCATCAAAAGTTTCTGCAATAACAAATGGCAATATTAACGCATTCAATTCTGGTAAAAAGTATGATGGTGAGAAGGGATTATTGCTTTTTCAAAACATTCACAGGTACGCAATGTATTTCGCAGTAATATTTATTTTTATTCTAAGCTACGACGCCTTCCTTGCTTTCTTTAATGACGGTAAACTTGGTTTTGGAGTTGGAACTTTCGTATTAACTCTAAACCCTATTCTGCTTGGTTGCTACACATTTGGATGTCATTCTATCAGACATTTA
Organism: Flammeovirgaceae bacterium; assembly: GCA_002702205.1. Lineage (GTDB taxonomy): Bacteria > Bacteroidota > Bacteroidia > Cytophagales > MED-G16 > MED-G16. The sequence continues at coordinate 11,774 of NZYP01000043.1, forward strand.
GTGGGAGGAGATTTAGACTGCTACTCCTGTAGTATTTATAAAGATAAAGTAAACCATAGCAGCTGGAAAATCGTTACATTTCTAAACAGAAGACACCAATTATTTGCATGGCTTAGCCTTGTCTGGGTTGGTTTATCAGATGTATATGTTAGACTTGTTTCTATGGGAATTATTAATGACATTAACACTTGGGGAATATAGATTATGTTAGATATATCAGGAATTAAAAGATTACAGTTTGATGTTCTAGTTATTGGAGCTGGAGGTGCAGGCCTCTCAGCAGCTATTGCTGCATCACAAGAAGAAGACATAAGAGTAGGCTTAGTTTGCAAATCATTGCTTGGTAAGGCCCATACAGTCATGGCTGAGGGAGGAATGGCAGCTGCTCTTGCAAATGTTGACGATAGAGACGACTGGAAGATTCATTTCAGAGATACGATGAGAGGAGGGAAAATGCTCAATAATTGGAAAATGGCTGAGATTCATGCTAGAAATGCACCTGAGAGAGTGAGAGAACTAGAGCACTGGGGAGCTGTTTTTGATAGAACTAGAGATGGTTTAATTAACCAAAGAAATTTTGGTGGTCACAGGTACCCACGTCTGGCTCATGTTGGTGACAGAACAGGACTTGAGATGATAAGGACTCTACAAGACCACGGTATACACCAGGGAATAGATATTCAGATGGAATGCACTGCACTTGATATATTAAAAGATAAGTCAGGAAAAGTATCTGGTATTGTATGTATGTATAGAGAAACTGGAGAATTTATAATCTTTGAGACAAAATCCTTAATATTTGCTACCGGTGGAGCAGGAAAATCTTGGGAGGTTACATCAAATAGTTGGGAATATACTGGAGATGGATACGGTATGGCTTACGAGGCCGGAGCTGAACTTATAGATATGGAATTTAATCAGTTTCATCCCACAGGAATGGTCTGGCCACCATCAGTTAAAGGTATTCTTGTGACAGAAGGAGTTAGGGGTGAAGGTGGTATATTAAAAAATAGCGAAGGTAAGAGATTTATGTTTGACTACATACCTGAAAAATTTGCTAATGAGACTGCAGATACCGAAGAAGAAGCAGCAAGATGGCTTGAAGGTGATAAAAGTGCAAGGAGACCTCCAGAATTACTTACCAGAGATGTCGTAGCAAGAGCAATAAATACTGAAGTTAAAGCAGGCAGAGGTTCTGAACACGGTGGAGCGTACTTAGATATTGCCACTCAGAGATCTGCAGAAGATATTAAGAAAAAACTTCCTTCAATGTATCATCAGTTTAAAGTTTTAGCTGAACTTGATATCACAAAGCAACCAATGGAAGTTGGTCCCACTTGTCACTACTTTATGGGTGGAATAAAGGTAGAAGCTGAAACATCAATGACGACAGTCGATGGACTATTTGCATGCGGAGAGGCAGCAGGTGGTATGCACGGCGCAAACAGACTTGGTGGTAATTCCCTTTCAGATCTACTTGTATTTGGAAACTTATCTGGTGTAGAAGCTGCTAAATATTCTAGGAAAATTAAGGGGATGCCTAAGGTAGATGATAAAGATATAATAAGAATTATTCAGAATGCAACTTCAATATTAAATAGGGAAAAAGGTAATAACCCCTACCTAATTCATGAAGATCTACAAAAAAACATGCAGTACAATGTTGGTATAATAAGAACAAAAGACGAGATAGTAGACGGTATAAAAAAGATAGATAAAATGAAAGAAGAGTTTAAGGAAGTGAAAGCTGCGGGATCAAGTCAGTTCAATCCTGGATGGCATGAAGCACTTGCACTTAGAAACCTTTTGATATCCTCAGAGGCAGTAGCTAAATCTGCCTTTTTAAGAGAGGAAAGTAGAGGCGCGCACACTAGAGAGGATTTCCCCGAAGAGAATATAGATTGGTTACAATATAACATTATTAACAGAAAAGGTAAAGATGGGGAGATGGAGACTATAAAAGAAAAGAGAGGAAAACCAGAACCTGAGCTAAAAAGAATAGCTAATGCCTCAATCGAAGAGCTTGAAAGTGAAGTGAAAATTGATCACGAAAAATTAATGCCAAAAGTATGAGTTTAAGAGATTTTAAAATTTATAGAGGAGATGACGAAAGAGGTGAACTTGTTAGCTACCAATGTGAGGTGACTGAGGGAATGGTAGTCCTTGATGTAATTCATAGAATTCAAGCCGACCAGGCTAATGACTTAGCATGTAGATGGAATTGTAAGGCTGGTAAGTGTGGCTCTTGCAGTATTGAAATTAACGGAAAACCCAGACTAGGTTGTATGACTAGAATGAATGAGTTTGAGGAAGATCAGACATTGACAATCACACCCTTAAAATCTTTTCCAGTTATAAAAGATATTGTTACTGATGTTTCTTGGAATTATAAGCAGAACCAAGGAATTACTCCTTTTTCACCATCAGAAGAAGACAAGAAAAAAGGTTTTGTGATGATGCAGAAAGATGTGGAAAGGGTTCAAGAGTTCAGAAAATGTATTGAGTGTAACTTATGTCAGAATATGTGTCATGTCATAAGGGATAATGAAGGTAAAGAAAATTTTTCAGGTCCAAGGTACATGGCAAGGTTAGCGAGTTTAGAAATGCACCCTATGGATAGAGCAGATAGAATCGAAGACATAAAAGACAAACACGGCTCAGGTATGTGTAATATAACCAGATGCTGTACTGAAGTCTGCCCTGAAGGTATACAAATAACTGACGATGCTATAATCCCTCTCAAAGAAAGAGTAGTTGATAGGTACTATGATCCAGTGATGATGCTTTTTAGAAAAATATTCAGTAAGAAAGAAAGAGAGAAAACTAAATCTAAAGTTTCATCTTTTCTAAAGATGTTTTTCTAGTCTCAGGCATTGTCCTATATACAAATATCAACTGAAAGACCATCATCCCCCCAAAAAAGAAGAATATTATCCCAGGATTATTACCCAAAAGATCAATAACAAATGGAGTTATCGCAGTTATTAGTGCAGCGAATACCCAGTGAACACCAGCTCCAAACGACTGTCCTTTTGCCCTCACAGTATTAGGAAAAATTTCAGATATAAAGACCCATATTACAGCTCCCTGTCCTACTGCGTGAGATGCTACAAATAATAAAATAAAAAGTAATAAAATATCTGAATTTAAATTTAAAAGAAAACATGAGCCTATAGAAATTAAACTTATAATGTATCCTAATGACCCTATATACATTAAAAATTTTCTACCAAAACTATCAATTAATCTCACTCCTATTAATGTAAAAATAAGGTTAATAGCTCCGATTGATATTGAACTCATCAGAGAATCTGAAGTTCCAAAACCCGCTGATTCAAGAATTTGAGGTGCATAATATAAGACAAAATTTATTCCTGATAACTGATTAAAGAACGATATCAAAAAAGCAAGCTTCAGCTGTATATAGAAAGGTTTTGAGAAAAGATTAAGCTTATTGATTTGATCTACTTTCCTTATCTCATTAATTTTTTTATCTACATCTCCACCATTGTACATAATTTTTAGAATTTCTCTCGCTTTATTTTCTTTATTGGCAAATAAGATCAACCACCTAGGACTCTCTGGTATCCTTATAATTGATAAAAGAAAAAATAAAGAAGGAATTGCCTCAACTCCTAACATATACCTCCAGTCTATATCTCCACCAAAACCTTGAAGTAAATAGTTAGAGAAGTAAGCAATTAAAATTCCAAGGACAATATTAAATTGATATAATGCAACAAGTCGTCCCCTATTATCTTTATTAGAAACTTCTGAGATATAAGTTGGTGATGCAACACTAGATGCACCTACTCCCACTCCTCCAATAAATCTGAAGAAGGAAAAAGAATATGGATCCCATGCTACTGCAGACCCGATAGCAGAAAATAAAAAAAGTAATCCTATAATTATGAGTGTTTTTTTTCTTCCTAGTTTATCACATGGATATGAGCCAAATAATGCTCCTATTACTGTACCCCAAAGTGCCATTGACATTATGAATATGCCATGAAATATTGGGGAGGTTCCCCATAATTCTCTTATTGGAAGGTTGGCTCCAGATATAACAACAGTATCAAAGCCAAATAAGAAGCCCGATAGAGCAACAGATATAGACCAATAGAAAATTTTTTTCTTGTTCACAGAAATAATATTTTTACCAATATTAAGTAAAAAAAAATAATGTTATTAGGAATTGACCTAGGCGGTACTAAAATTGAAGGAATTGTAATCGAGTCTAAAAGAAATCCAAATGAAGTAATAAGGCATAGGGTTAGAACAGAGGAAGATAAAGGGTATTCAAGTGTTATGGATAATATCAAATTATTGGTTGATCATATTGAAGAAAAAATTAACCATAAGTTTAATAGAATTGGTATTGGAACCCCTGGCACTATAGATCCAAAGACAAGTCTTCTAAAAAATTCAAATTCTCAGTGCCTTAATGGCATGCCAATTCAAAAGGATTTAGAAAAAATATTAAAAAAAACTGTCTTAATTCAAAATGATGCAAATTGCTTTGCACTTGCTGAAACATTACTGGGATCAGTTAAAGAAAAATATCCCAACGTCAAGAACGTATTTGGTATTATTATTGGAACTGGAGTTGGAGGGGGAATTATCATTGAAGGAAAAACTGTTTACGGTAGCCAAGGCATAGGTGGAGAATGGGGTCATACTATTGTCACAGACAATGGAGATGAGTGTTATTGTGGAAAGAGAGGATGTGTAGAATCTGTAATTTCAGGTAGAGCCCTTCAAACCTACTACAATAAAATTTCTGGAAATAATTTAAAATTTGAAGATATATACTCAAAAAAAGATAGTGATGAACATGCTAAAAAGACACTTCATAGATTAATCACTTATTTTGGAAAAGGTTTAAGCAACGTAGTTAATATTATTGATCCTGATGTTATAGTACTGGGTGGTGGACTAAGTAATATTGATGAACTATATAATGAAGGGTATGAAGAGCTAAAAAAACATGTATTTAATCCAACTTTTAACACCCCAATTTTAAGGCCAAAACTAGGAGATAGCGCTGGAGTCTATGGTGCAGCTCTGCTATAGCCTAATGACCATATCTTGATTTTGTAACATTATAGTTATTTACTACTTGATCATTTGTTAAATCAGAATTATAAAAATAAATAGCACCAATATTTCCTTCAAATCCTGAACCATTATTCCGATAATCCCATCCTATAACTAAATCATTCACATTAAATGTTTTTGAGTCTTGTCCAGTTCTTGTTACATCTAAACTTTGATTTATAAAATATTTATACGTTCCTGAACTCCTAACTACAGTTACAAATCTCCAGGTACCATCATTCACTGTACTTAAAGAATTGCTTGCTCCATAAACACCAACCTTAGAACTGGTTAACCACATTATCATTTGTTTAGCATAGGAACTTGGAGACCTAGCAATACCGAATAGTCTTCCAGAACTTTGAGAGGTTTTAATCCACATTGAGACAGTAAATGTATTTCCAGAAAAATTAGAAAACGTTGATTTCCTATATGCCGCATCATCATTAAAAATAATTGATCCTCCGTTGTCTGATGAAAAGGATGGATCACTATTCAAAGTATATGAGTTTCTCGTAAAACCAGTTACCAAACTAACATCATTACTTGAACTACTTAAATCATTCCATGATGATAAATCATTTTGATTTAAAGAATTGCTATTGGACGCATCAAGATGTAAAATTAAATTAGGTTAGACAATACCATCTGATTTATTATGAACAGAAAGATACGTTGGTAATATTTGAGATATGGAATTATGGTTAATACTTATTAAACCAAATATTATTAGATTTGATAAGATGAAGTATTTATTAACATTCATTTTTATTATTTCAAGCTTCCTAGAAAATTTCTCTCAAGATAAAAAAGAAGCTGCTAATTTAAAAAATCTTGGATGGCATGGAATCTATACTAATCTTAATATAAGTGTTTTAGAGATGGGAAAACAAACTAATATATATCGAGAAGAAAATAAAAAAATTGGACTACCATCAAAAGATGAGAAAAGAATTATCTTTTTTGGAAATTCTATAACTCAGAATTGGAGTGAATATACTGACTATTTTAAAGAAAATAATTATATAAATAGAGGCATATCTGGTCAGACCACGTACCAGATGCTACTAAGATTTAGAGATGATGTGGTAAATTTAAAACCTGCTGCAGTAGTCATCCTTGCTGGCATAAATGATCTAGCTGGAAATAACGGACCTGTAACAAAAGAAGAAGTAATTGACAATATAAAGTCAATGGCAGAGATTGCGAATGCCAATGGAATTAAAGTTTTTTTAAGTTCAATTCTTCCCACTTACGACTTTATATGGACTCCCGGAGTCTACCCAGCAAATGATGTTATTGAAATAAATAATAACATCAAGGTTTATTGCCAAAGTGGTAGTTCCATATATGTTGACTATCATACTGCAATGAAAGATACTAGAGATGGCCTAAAGGATAAATTTACCTATTGGGTAGAGGAAGTAAAAAGGTATGACGGAGTGCACCCAAATAAAGAAGGCTACCGTGAGATGGAAAGAATAGTATCAAATAAACTAAAAGAAATACTTTAATTAGCTTTCAAAGCTTCAAATTTTGATATGACCTCATCATACTTATTTTTTGAAATATCAAACGTCTTTAAATGAGTAACTGTAGGCTTAGAGGTAGTATTAGAAAGCTCCCAACTCATGTTCCCTAATCTCCTCTGAACTGATGGTGGTGACCCAGAAAACACATCTGCATAATTAAGATTCCTTGTACCAGTGAAAATCATTTTTAGATCCATAAAATCACCTCTCTTCTTATTTAGTTTTTCTAAATCTAAGTTGTTTAAAGAGTTTAGAGATTTATTAATTTGACTATCTAAATCCTCTATAGATTTACTTATATCATCAACTAGCCTATTTACGTCTGTAATTAACTTATCAAATTTTAATTGAAATTCATACAATGCCACTCTATCCTCTTGAGATGATTTACTACCAACCTGAATCACAGAAAAAGACTGCTTTTCTGTAAGTTTTTCAATTTTATCATTTTCAAACTTTTCAAGATGTACATAATATTTTCCTGGTGGGACTAAAGGGCCTGAAAAATTTTCTTCATCTTCAATATTTCTCAATGAAAAAGTTCTAAGATCCCAGTATTTCTCATGGTAACCTCTATCTCTTCCAGAGTTAATTCTTCTGATAACATCACCTTTCAAATCAGTTATTGTCAAAAATATTTTTGGTACTTTTTCTTTAGCCTCGTCCTCTAATATTTTTGCGGATGGGTAATCAATAATTTCTCCTTTACTGAATTTGCTAGATTCTTCATTTTGTCTTTCTTCAAACTTTGAAAAAATACTATTACCTAGATAATAGGATAACTTTACTCCAAAAGGGGGGTTTGGAGAAGTAAAAAAGTTATGACCTGTAGCTGATTTCTCAGGAGCAGCAACTATATACTGTGAAGCGGTTTTAACCGAAAATAGGTGAGCAGTTTTGTTTTCAATTGACTTAGAATATTCTCTCAAAGGTGAATAATCATCAACAATATAAAACCCTCTCCCAAATGATGCAGCAACCAGATCATCCTCTCCCTCATGAATTTCTAAATCTCTTATAGGTATGGTTGGGACTTCTTTGAACTCTGTCCATGACATGCCTGCGTCAAGAGAAAAATACATCCCAAACTCCGTTCCAATAAATAAAATTTTAGGATTTTTATGATCTTCAACTACTGTCCAAACAAAATTATTACTAGGTATATTCGTAGAAATAGACTTCCATGTCTTACCACCATCTTTTGTTACAACTAAGTAAGGTCTGAAGTCTCCATATTTGTGATAATTAAAGGAAGCATAAATTGTATTTAAATCATGTTTTGAAGTAATTACATCAGTTACATATGCTTTTTTTGGCACTCCTGGAAAATTCTCATGTTTATCCCATGATACACCATTATCTCTACTTATTCTTACCAAACCATCATCTGTACCAACTACTAACAATCCCTTTTGAATCCTTGACTCATCTAAGGCAACAATTGTACCAAGAGGAGATGTAAAAACATTTTTAAATATTGCGTCAACACTCCACACTTTTCCCATTACTTTCATCTTATTCCTATCCTCATCTCTTGTTAGTTCGGGGCTAATCTTCCTCCACGAATCTCCCCTATCATCACTCTGAAATAAAAAGTTTGCCGCAAAATAAAGTCTATCAGTATTATGAGGACTTATAATAAGTGGAGAATCCCAGTTCCACCTCAAAGCTGCCTCTCCTTCATCAGGTTGAGGTTGAATTCCAATCTTCTCACCGTTGGACTTGTCATATCTCATTATTCCGGCATATTGAGACATAGTATATAAGATATTTGGGTCTGAGGGATCAACTCTAACTTGAAATCCATCTCCCCCAGTTGTTACAAACCAGTCACTATTTCTTATACCTGATCTGTTTTTAGTTCTTGATGGACCTCCAAAGCTATCGTTATCTTGAGTGCCTCCGTAGACATTATAAAATGGTTTAGAATTGTCAATTCCAACCCTATAGAGCTGAATTATTGGTAGATTATCTATAAATCTCCAAGTTTTCATCTTGTCAAAACTTTCATATATCCCACCGTCACAACTTATCATAATATAGTCAGGATCTTCAGGGTCAAATAACACATCATGACTATCTACATGTTTTTTATTTTCAGGGATTCTGGAAAATGTCTTACCTCCATCTTCTGTAACATATGATCTCATGTCAACTGAGTATACTTTATCAAATTGATGTGGATCTGGGAATATTTCAACGTAATACTGAGAGTCAACAACCTGATAATCACTCATTTTTGTCCATGTCTCGCCATGATCATCTGACCTATAAAAACCTTTTGTTTTCTCTTTTGCTGTAATTAGGGCATAAACAACATTTGACTTCTGAGGAGAAATAGCGAGCCCAATCCTCCCTATATCACCACTAGGGAGTCCTTTTCTAAGTTTTTTCCAAGTTCTACCCCTATCTGTTGATTTGAAAATACCACCCTCTGGACCACCAGCAACAAGAATCCCAAAATGCCTTCTCCTCTGATATGTACTTGCGTACATAGTATTATGGTCGTTGTGATCCATTACAACATCTGAAATTCCTGTGTCATCGCTAACATGTAAAATTCTTTTCCAAGTATTGCCACCATCCGTAGAATTATAGAGACCTCTTTCTCCACCAGATCGCCAAAGTGGACCTTGGGATGCGACATATATATTGTCTGAGTTTTCTGGGTCGATAATGATTTTAGCAATGTGCTCTGAAGTTTTGAGACCCATATGAGTCCATGAAGATCCTGCATCAACTGATTTATATATACCGTCACCAAATCCAACAGACCGCTGACTATTGTTCTCACCTGTTCCAAGCCAAAGAATATTTGGGTTTTTTGGATCGATTGTTATTGTTCCAATAGAATAACTCCCGTAATTTTCAAATATTGGAGACCATGTAGTTCCAGAGTTTACCGTCTTCCAGACATTGCCTGATGCCGTAGTTACATACCAAGTACTGGTGTTAGTATAGTCTTTGACTACTTTTGTTATTCTACCAGATACCTTAGCAGGCCCAATATTTCTAACTGGTATATTATCAAATAAAGATGTCTTATTAGTTTCTGATACCTTTCTTTGAGATAGGGCTTCGTTGAAGAAAAATGATAGGATTATAATTGTTAATAGAGTGTATTTATTCATGACATGGTTTATTTAACTTATCAAATATATGTTTTTTTAAAAACATATAAATAAGTTACTATTTAAACAACCTCATAAGAATAAGATTAATATTTACCCTTGTAAAAAAAATAATCACTAATAAATAATAGAAGAAACAAGAATATTGATACGATTGCAAAGTCTTTTGAAAAAGATGGTAACATTTCCTGAGTTATTGTCCAGCCAGAAATTTTGTAAATAATATAATTTAAGAGAATTAGTAACACATAGCTACCTACTCCAGATTTTAATGAATTAATTATTTTTTTTTTCATATAAATCAAAGTTATCTACATCTGGGTAAAGAAAATTATTGTATGGATATCTTTTTATATGAATCTTTCTTACCTCTCTATATACTATTTTTTTGAAATCATTGATATTCTCTTTTTTAGTAGCCGAAATAAATACTACATTTTCACCCATTTTAGACATCCAAGTTTCTCTCCACTCTTCAATGGTAAAATTACTTTCACCGTAATCATTGAGAAGATCAGTTTCATCATATTTATCTCTCTCATATGCATCAATTTTATTGAAAACCATAATGGAGGGTTTATCTAAAGCATCTATCTCTTTTAAAATATTATTTACTGACTCTATATGTTCTTTATAGTTGGCGTGAGAAATATCTATTACATGAAGTAATAGGTCTGCTTCCCTTACTTCATCAAGGGTGCTTTTAAATGATTCAATTAGCTGTGTGGGAAGTTTCCTTATAAAACCTACTGTATCTCCAAGTAGGAACGGTAAATTACCAATAACTACCTTTCTAGTTGTTGTATCCAAGGTAGCAAAAAGTTTATCTTCGGCAAATACTTCTGACTTGCTTATCGTATTCATAAGAGTAGACTTTCCAACATTTGTATATCCAACTAACGCAACTCTAATTAATTTACCTCTATTTCCTCTCTGGACTGACATCTGCTTATCTATGGTCTTTATCTTTGATTTTAGAAGAGATATCTTATCTCTAACTATTCTTCTATCAGTCTCTATCTCCGTCTCACCTGGACCTCTCATACCGATTCCTCCCTTTTGTCTCTCTAGATGTGTCCACATTCCTTTCAATCTAGGAAGTAAGTACTGGCACTGAGCTAGTTCAACCTGAGTTCTAGCGTAGCTGGTCTTAGCCCTATTCGCAAAAATATCTAGAATGAGATTTGTCCTATCTAACACTTTTATATTCAATATTTTACTGATGTTTTTTTCTTGAGCTGGTGAAAGTTCGTCATCAAAAATTATCGTTTTTATTTTATTGACTTTTATATAGGTAAGTATCTCATTCATTTTTCCTTTCCCTATCAATGTCGCAGGGTTTGGGCTCTCAATACGTTGAGTAAACCTCTTCTCTACGACTCCACCAGCAGTAAAAGATAAAAACTCTAGCTCATCTAGATACTCTGAAAGTTTTTTTTGNTTTTGATTTCTATGAATTAATCCTACTATTACTGTTTTTTCCATTTTNTATATGTACCAAAGGTGGGAATCGAACCCACACTCCCGAAGGAACACGATTTTGAATCGTGCGCGTCTACCAGTTCCGCCACTTTGGCAAAGAGAGCAAAAATACATTATCTATAAAAAATTAATAGTTATTGGCGTATGATTTTTAATACCTAGAAGCTGGGATGCTTTACCACCATTCATACCTATCTCTAAAAATCCNTTGTAGTTAAAGACAGCAAAAAGATCAGCAATTCCAACATCTGAATATGTNTCTGAAATTTTAGTTATTCTATCAACTCCTAGGTTAATGCTAAATGATCCTGAGCTTTTATTTAGATTATCACTAAAGTCTGATTTATTAATNTTTGTTATAATNTTTCCATAGCTATCAATTCTCATGGTGTAACCAATTATCTTATTTTTAGAAAGAGAAACCTCTCTATCTAAAAACCTTTTATAATTACTAGAGGGCTTACCAAGGGTAGTATAATTTATACCTGAGGCAAGTTTAGATGCTATCTCACCCATAAACTTTTCAGGAAATATCTTATTTGTTAAACCTTCCATTTTTGTGGCAGGAATATTTTCTTTAGAACTAATGAGACTTATAATTCCAGAATCAAAGGTTATTACAAAATGATTATTAATTTGGAATAATAAAATGTTTTCGGAAGACTCATAGTTTTTCACTGCAATTATATGGATTGAACCTTGAGGAAATTCCTTGTAAACGTTTTTAAAAACATGAGCAGCATGAGATAAATCATATTTTTTAATGTCATGAGAGATATCTATTATCTGATTATTAGAGTTGTATTTTAATATCGATGCCTTGACCGAAGAAACATAATGATCTTGCATACCAAAATCAGAAATAAAAGTTATAATTGACATAGGCAAATTGAATAATTTTTAAATTTGCAACAAAATTAAGTTAATATCAATTTTGGTAGAAAAAACAATAGATTTAAAAGACATAGAACTTGTTCAATTTCTTGGAGTAAAAAATAAGAATATACAGGGAATTGAAGAGGCATTCCCTAAAACTAAAATTATTTCTAGAGGTAATAAAATATCTATTAAGGGTAACAAAGATCAACTTTTAGAGGTTGAAAAAATCATAAACTCTTTGATAAGTCATTTTGAAAAATATGGATCTGTAAATATTAAAGTTGTTCAGAGTCATATTAAAGATGGATATAGTAATGAAGATAATGAACCGATAGTATATGGTTCTAATGGGAAAAGGATCATTGCTAAAACAAAAAATCAAAAGAAGATTGTAAAACTTCATAAAAAAAATGATTTACTATTTGTAATCGGGCCTGCAGGTACGGGAAAAACTTATGTTAGTGTTGCTCTTGGAGTTAAGGCTTTAAAGGAAAAAAAAGTAAAGAAGATAATTATTACTAGACCTGTTGTTGAAGCTGGAGAAAATCTTGGTTTTTTACCCGGTGATTTACAAGATAAAATTGATCCTTATTTAAAGCCCATCTATGATGCAATTGAGGACATGATTCCGATACAAAAGATGAAAAAGTTTATTGATAATAAGACAATTGAAATTGCACCTCTTGCGTACATGAGAGGGAGAACCTTAAAAAATGCTTTTATCCTATTAGATGAAGCACAAAACACAACTAAATCTCAACTTAAAATGTTTTTAACTAGATTAGGAGAAGATTCTAAAATGATTGTCACGGGTGATATCTCGCAAGTTGATCTTAGAAAAGACCAGTCTTCAGGACTAATAGATGCNAAGGAGAAACTTAAAGATATAAATGGAATCGGGTTCACTTTACTAGATAGCTCAGATGTCTTACGCCACAGACTTGTTAAAAAAATTCTTGATAAATATAAAAAGTGAAAAATTACATAATTGATTTTGATTCAACATTTATTAAAGTTGAATCTCTTGATGAGTTATTAGAAGTATCTGAACCTGGTAATAAGCTTAAGATAGATGAGATTAAAAAGATAACTAATGAAGGAATGGATGGTAAAATATCATTCTCAGAGTCATTATTTAGGAGAATAAATTTATTAGAGGCAACCAAAGATAATATTNACAAAACTGTTCAAAAACTTAGAGATAAGGTATCAGACTCTTTTGTTAATAATACCGATTTCCTAAAAGAGAATAAGAACAACATATATATAGTATCTAGTGGTTTTCATGAAATTATTGACCCTATAGTTCTTGAATATGATATTTTAAAAAAAAATATTTATGCTNACAGGTTTATTTTCGACAAATCAGATAAGATAATTGGATATGATAAATCAAACCCTTTATCCACTTCAAAAGGGAAGGTAAAAATTTTAAAAAACTTAGAACTTAAAGGTAGTACTCATGTAATTGGTGACGGNTTCACTGATTTTGAAATTAAAAAAGAAGGATATGCAGATTACTTTTATCTATTCACTGAAAATATAAAACGAAAATCATTGATTAAAAATGCTGATTTTTTACTAAAATCGTTTGATCAATTTATACATATAGTAAAATGAAAAAACTCTCTTACCCGAAAAATAAAATAAATGTTCTNCTTCTTGAGAAGGTAGATAAAATTGCTTTTGATTTATTTAATGATGAGGGGTATAATGTTAAGTGTATGGATGGCAGTCTTAGTGAGGATGAACTTATAGATAAAATTAAAAACATTTCAATACTCGGAGTAAGATCCAAAACTAAAGTATCTAAGAAAGTTATTGATTCAGCTAATAAACTTTTATCAATTGGAGCATTTTGTATAGGTACAAATCAAATTAAATTAAATGAATGTGACCATTCAGGCATAGTTGTATTCAACGCACCATATAGTAACACAAGGTCTGTGGTAGAAATAGTAATTGCTCAAATGATAAACTTAATGCGAAAAATTATTACTAAATCAAATAACATGCATTCTGGTATATGGNAAAAAGACTCTATAGATAGCTATGAGATAAGAAATAAGGTAATTGGAATAGTAGGATATGGAAATATTGGCTCTCAGCTTTCAGTGATATGTGAGGCTTTAGGAATGAAGGTAGTGTACTATGACATTCTTGATAAACTTTCAATAGGAAATGCAAAAAAATGCAAAAGTTTAAAAGAGTTACTTANGGAGTCTGACATAATTTCACTTCATGTTGATGGAAGAGATAGTAATACAAACTTAATTAGTGATAATGAATTTGATTTAATGAAAGAAAAATCAATTCTTATTAATTACAGTAGAGGAAATATTGTAGATATAGACGCACTAATCAAAAATATAAAGAATAAAAAACTGATGGGTGCAGCCCTTGATGTATTTCCAGAGGAGCCATTAAACAATGAGGAAAGTTTTATATCNAAAGTTAAAGGTATCGATGAGATTATTTTATCACCTCANATAGGTGGAAGTACAAAAGAAGCTCAAAAAAATATAGGAAGTTATGTCCCAGAAAAAATAATTGATTTTATTAATACTGGAAATACATCAAGTTCTGTAAACTTTCCCAAATTATCTTTACCAGAACAGACTGAATCTCATAGATTAATTCATATTCATAAAAATGAACCTGGTGTAATGTTAGAAATAAATAAAATAATTTCTGAGTATGACATAAACATAAAGGGGCAATACTTAAAAACGAAAGAGAATATAGGATACGTGATAACTGATATTGATAGTCAATACAATAAAGAAGTTGTAAAAAGCCTTAAAAATATTTCAGCAACAATTAAGCTTAGAGTGTTATATTAAGATGAAAAAAGTATTCTTTACACCTGGGCCATCACAGTTATTCCANACTGTTTCTGATCACCTTAAAGAAGGAATNAANAAAGATATTTTCTCCATATCCCACAGAAGTGTAGAGTTTAAAAAAATTTTTGAATCATGTGTTTATAAGTTAAAATCTTTTCTAGATATACCAGAAAATTATAATATTTCATTTCTATCCTCTGCTAATGAGATATGGGAAAGGATTATTCAGAACCTTGTAATAAATAGCTCATCACACTTAGTCAATGGTGCATTCTCTAAAAAATTTCATGATTTTGCAATAATGAATAAAATTAATGCTAAAGAATATTTTTATGATAAAGTTGAGTACGATATNAAGGATATTGAAGAGGATGAACTGATTGCTATCACATTGAATGAGACCAGCAGAGGAATAATGTGCGATTCAGATAAAATATCTTCTATTAGGANTAAGTTAAGTGATTCTCTTATTGCTCTAGACTGCGTTAGTGGTATACCATCTATCCCTTTTGATGTTTCAGATGTTGATACATTCTACTTTTCAGTCCAAAAATGCTTTGGATTACCNTCTGGTCTGGGAGTATGGATATATAATGACAGATGTCTTGAAAAGAATAAANATATTTCTGAAAAAAAAATTACCGGAACATATCACTCTCTAGAAAATCTGAATAAAAAATCCAAAAAATTTCAGACACCAGAGACACCAAATGTTCTTGCTATATTTCTTTTATCAAGAGTGTTGGATGATATGATTAAAATAGGNAGAGAAAGAATAATAAGGGAAACAAATTATAAATCTGCACTTCTATACAATACTATAAAGAATCATAATTTATTATCAGAATACATTAAAGACCCAGCTATTCAATCCAAAACTGTTATTGTATCTAACACAAAGAAAGAGTCAAAATATTTCACAGAAAATTTAAAAAATAAAAATTTAATTATTGGAAAAGGTTATGGTTCTGCTCAAAATCAGATTAGAATTGCTAACTTTCCAGCTCACTCAAAAGAATCTATCGAGCTTTTGTGTGATGAACTAACTAAATTNTAATGAAAACATCGGTTGTCACAGGTGGTGCGAGTGGCATAGGTCTTGAACTGGTTAAACTTCTAATAGAAGATAACTATAAAGTATTTATAGTAGATAACAATAAAGAAAACCTTAAGAAACTAGAAAAATCAATTAATCCTAAACATTTTGTTGGCATTAGAGAGGACATGTCATCTTTATCATCTCCACAAAAGATATATAGAAAACTAAAGGATGAAAATATAGAAGTATTAATAAACAACGCTGGATTTGGCGACTATGGAAAATTTCATACAACGGACTGGAAAAAAGAAGAAAAGATGATTAACCTCCACGTAGTTAATACAACTCATCTCACTAAACTTTTCTTAAAGGATATGGTAAAAAAAAATGATGGAAAAATTATGAATATTTCATCTGTAGCAGCCTTTCAGCCAGGACCACTCATGTCATTATATTACGCTACTAAAGCATATATACTTCATTTTACTGAGGCAATTGCANATGAGGTAAAAGATAAGAACATTTGCATTTCTGTATTATGCCCGGGTCAGACAAAAACAAACTTCCAAAAAAACGTATCTTCGAAAAAAAATAAGATAATGTTCAATGTTTCATGTCCTGAAAAAGTTGCCAAATATGGATACAGAGCTCTTAAAGNAAATNATACAATTAGTATCCCTGGTAATTTTAATAAGTTTTTAGTTTTCCTTAATAGATTACTTCCAAGGTCAGTAGTGACTAAAATTGTTAGATATATACAGGAAAAAAATAGAAATTAAGTCGAAAAATTACTTCAATAAATCTTATATTATCCCTAAAATATGGATAAATATTCTATTAAAAAAAGGATTCTTCAGTTAAGAGATGAAATTAATTTTCATAATAAGCTCTACTATGATGAAAGTAAAAATATTATCTCTGATTACGAGTATGACTTAAAAATAAAAGAATTAATAGATCTTGAAAATTTAAATCCAGAATTGAAATCCTTGGACTCGCCTAGTGTTAAGATCGGGGGTAAAATAACTAAAAGTTTTGAGACTTTTAATCATACCCAACCGATGCTCTCGCTTTCAAATACGTACTCCGATNAAGATCTTATTGACTTCGATAAAAGGGTAAAAAAAATTTTAGAAGTTGAGGAATTAGATTATNTCTGCGAGCTAAAGTATGACGGTGTTGCACTATCTATATTATATGAGAATGGATTATTTAAAAGGGCTCTAACACGTGGAGATGGATCAAAAGGAGATGACATATCNAATAATGCTATGACCATTAAAACTTTACCACTAAAACTTTCTGAANAAGTGAATATAGAGGTCAGAGGTGAAGGGTTTATATCTAAATCAAACTTTGTTAAGTTAAATAAAGAAAAGAAAGATAAGCAAGAAGAAGTTTTTTCTAATCCAAGAAATACTGCGTCAGGATCACTAAAAATGCAAGATTCATCTGCTGTCTCTAAAAGAAAAATAAATTGTTTCATGTACTCTCTAGTAAGTGTGGACGAAAATATTTTAACTCAAGAAGAATCTTTAAAATATCTTAGGGANCTAGGTTTCAATGTACCAGATACCTTTAAAAGATGTTCTAACATTTATGAAATAAAANAATATATTAATTATTGGGAAGAAAAAAGAGATTCCTTGGATGTTGAAACTGATGGTATAGTTATCAAAGTTAATAACTTAGAATACCAAAAGATACTAAGTAATACAGCTAAAAGTCCTAGGTGGGCAATNGCATATAAATATAAAACTGAGAGTAAGAAGACAAAAATTAGAGATATTCAATTTCAGGTCGGTAGAACTGGAGCTATAACACCAGTCGCTTTATTAGATCCTGTTGAACTGAGTGGCTCTATAGTTAAAAGGGCATCACTTCATAACTCAAACGAAATTGAAAGACTAGACATAAGAATCAATGACAGCGTATTTATTGAAAAAGGAGGTGAGATAATCCCTAAAGTTACCAGAGTTGATTTTAATGAGAGAAACTCAAAATCAGAAGAATTTAAATTTATAAAAAGATGTCCTTCATGCGATACAGAATTGAAGTCAGTGGAAGATCAAGCTATTCATTATTGTCCTAACTACAAGAAATGTCCTCCTCAAGTTTCAGGAAGAATAGAACATTTTATTAGTAAAAATGCAATGGATATTGAGCATGTTGGACCAGAAACAGTTAAGGGATTAATTAATCAAAAATTATTAAATGATATATCTGACCTCTACAAACTGACATATGATGATATAATTGGTCTAGAGTTAAAAATAGATGGAGAAAATAAAGTTAGATCCCTAAAACACAAATCATGTCAAAACATCATTAACAGTATTGAAAAATCTAAAAATAATAATTTTTCAAAAGTCTTATTTGGTCTAGGAATTAGATATGTAGGNAAAACAACAGCAGAAAAGTTAGCTAAACATTTTAAAAATATTGAAAATATTAAATGTGCTAATTTTGATCAACTNACTAATGTAGAAGAGATTGGAGATAAAATTGCTAAGAGTCTAGTTAAATATTTTAACGATCAAGGAAATCTTATAATTTTAGATGACTTAGCAAAAGCAGGATTAAAATTAAATTACGAAGAAAAAAATTTATTAAAATCAGACAAACTATCTGGAAAGAAATTTGTTATATCTGGAACATTTGAAAATTTTTCAAGAGAAGAAATGAAAATAGAGATAGAAAAAAATGGTGGAAAAGTTTCTAATTCATTATCATCAAAGACATCATTCCTATTGGCAGGNGANAATATGGGACCAAAGAAAAAAATTAAAGCACAAGAACTTAATATTATTATTATAAATGAAAATGAATTCATTAAATTAATATAGAATGAAATTCGTATTAAAAACTATTAATAAACTAATTAATAATAGCTCATCTATTAATAGAGCATCTATAGACTACAATCAAACTAAACACATTGGTATTCTATATAAGTACGTGGACGAGAATAAACAAAAGGCCCTAAATGATTTTGCAAAAAAAATCAAGTCAGATGGAAAAAGAGTTGATTTCTTGCCAGCAATATCAAAAAGAAATGCAGATAACAGGTACTTTAAAACTTTTAGGACTAGTGAAATTAATTTAGTTGGAAAGTGGTCTAATAGTAATGTTAATCTATTTATTTATCAACAATACGACTTCATTATATATCCGGACCTTTATCTAAGTGATGAGATGGAAAACATACTTATCAGATCTCATGCAAAATGCAGAGTTGGCTTTATCCACAATAAACTAAACTTATTTGAACTGCTTTTAATATCAGATAATGAGTATGATATTGATCACAGACTTGATAAATTATATTCTTATATAAAAAAGATATAAAAAAAAAGGTGGTTAAAAAACCACCTTTTTGTTCAATTTTTTAAAAAGAATTATGATGCATTCTTTTTAGCTTGAACCTCTTTCCTTACGTCCTGAGCCCAAACTTTCAAAGTTTGCATTCCCTTTCTTACTCTTGTTCCTGCAGCTTTGTTGCCTTTATCATAAAATTTAGCAAAGTCAGAACCTAATCCCTCTACTAAGCCAGTTAATTCATCGTATCTACTCATTGTTTATAAATTTAATTTAAAAATAGTACGAATACAATTTATAAAAAAAAGCTTAATATTTGATAAGAAAATGACCTTTTTTGGTGTTTTTANGAGAAAACAGCACCTTTTTCACCCATTTTTTGATAAATACCTTTATCAAGTTTGATTTTAACCTCCTTAAATGCGGTTATTGTCTCNTCTACATCAGATA
The DNA here is from genome assembly GCA_002702205.1 of Flammeovirgaceae bacterium. Taxonomy (GTDB): domain Bacteria; phylum Bacteroidota; class Bacteroidia; order Cytophagales; family MED-G16; genus MED-G16. The sequence goes on from NZYP01000043.1 coordinate 31,548, forward strand.
TAGAATGAGCAGCAGTAGGAATAATTCTAAGCATTATAACTCCCTTAGGAACGACAGGATAAATAACACCAGAGCAAAAAATACTGTACTCNGTCCTTAAATCCTTTATTAGATTTGTACACTCGAATACATCTCCCTTCAANAGAACTGGAGTAACTGGTGATTCAGTGGTACCAATATCAAATCCATTAGATTTCAAACCATCCTGAATAGCATGAACTATTTGCCATAATTTATTTTTAAATTCTGGACTATTTTTNATAAGACTTAATCTCTTGATATTACCAACNACTAATGGCATTGGTAATGACTTAGCAAAAATNTGTGATCTTATTTTATATCTTAAGTTATCTATGATGTCTGCATTTCCAGATACAAAAGCACCAATACTTGCCATAGATTTAGCAAATGTTGAGAAAAATAAATCAATTTCATCTTGAACTCCTTGCTCCTCACCACATCCCGCACCAGTCTCACCCATTGTACCAAATCCGTGAGCATCATCAACAAATAACCTGAAATTATAATCTTTCTTTAACTCTACTATTTTTGATAGGGCTCCCATATTTCCTGACATACCAAAAACTCCCTCTGTTATTACCAAGATACCTCCTCCTGTCTCCTTAACTATCTTAGAAGCTCTGTCTAATTGATCTTTTAAATTATCAATATTGTTGTGAGGATAAACGAAACGTTTTCCAATATGTAACCTGAGACCATCTATTATACATGCGTGACACTCAGAATCATAAACAATAACGTCTTTCCTATCAACCAACGCATCAATTACAGACAATACTCCCTGGTAGCCATAATTTAATAATATACTGTCTTCCTTACTTACAAATTCAGATAGATCTCTCTCTAACTGTTGGTGATGGATTGAGTTACCAGACATCATTCTTGCTCCCATGGGATAGGAAAGCCCCCAATCTTTTGCCGCATCTGCATCTGCCTTTCTTACTTCTGGATTGTTAGCAAGACCTAAATAATTATTTAAACTCCAGTTTAGTACATCATTTCCTTTAAACCTCATTCTGGGACCAATCTCCCCTTCGAGCATAGGAAACATGTAGTAGTTGTCATCGATATGTGATAGAGAACCTAAAGGGCCTTTATCTTTTAAAATTTTTTCAAATAGATCCACTTCCTTTTAATTTTTCTTCAAAATTAATAACTAAATATTTAAAAAATATAATTAATTGAACTTAAAACTTAACCTCAACAGAAACACCTGAATCACCTTTACTCTCGTCCTTCTCGCTATCCTTTATTTTGACAACAGAGCCATCTTTTAACTTCTGAGATATTGCTATATATGGACCCTTTATAACATTTTCCTCACCATTAATTCCAGATAAAATTTCAATATTCTCAAAGTCACTTATACCTGTTTCCACAATAACCATCTCAGCTTTCCCATCTCTCTCAATAAAAATAACTTGATTTATTACTTCATTACCTAAACTATCTTCTTCTGTTTTAGTTGTAACTGATGATATTGGCACAACTAAAATATCATTTTTTTCTTGGGTAATAATTTCAACACTTGCAGTCATTCCAGGTTTAAAAGGATTTTTTATACCTTCTTCTTCTACCAAATCTCTAAAAGAGTCATTAAGAACTCTAATTTTTACCTTAAACTCAGTAACTGCGTCAGCAGACGGTTTTGGGTTCGCAGTACTTGCGATTTCTGTTACAACTCCAGTAAATTTTTTATTAAAAGTTGCATATGCATCAACATCAATATTGACAATATCACCAATCTCTACACGTACAATATCATTTTCGTTTACGTCTACACGCACCTCCATTATTGATAGATCTGCTATCCTTAAAAGCTCGGTACCTGCCATCTGAGATGTACCTACTACCCTTTCTCCAAGCTCAACACTCAGAAGCGATACTGTGCCAGTCATTGGGGCCACTATACTGGTTTTTCTTAGATTTTCTTCGGACTCATCAACAGTTGCTAAAGCGCTTCTAACTACATACTCACTTGCTTTTACACTTTGTTTTGAAGATTCCAAATCTTGTTTTGAAACTTTAAAATTGGTCTCAGCTAATTCAAATTCAGAGTCAGAGATAACATTCTGATCAAATAGTTTCTTTTGTCTATCAAACTCTAGACTGGCTCTAAGGTATTGAGCTTCAGCCCTTGATAAATTTGACTTAGAACTTGATAGATTCGCTCTGACTTGGTTATAGTTTGCTTTCGCTCTCTCGAGTGCGTTTATAAAATTATCTGGTCGAATCTTAACTAGAAGTTTTCCTTCATTAACAAAGTCTCCCTCCATAATATTTAATTCAATTATCTCACCTGGAACCTCTGGACTAACTCTTACCTCAACTTCTGGTTGAATTTCACCTGAAGCAGTAACCAACTCAGTAATAGATCCTGAATCCACTATATGAGTTTCGATTTCAATGGGCTTAATGCCTCCTATCCAACCCATCTTCCTACCAACTAATGAAACTGCAATGAGTAAAACGATTAAAGAGCCTGCTATTACTAATACTTTATTTTTCATATTTAAAAAGTTAATTCTTTACCTTGATAGAAGTCTAATACTTTAAGTTTAAATATATAATCATATTTAGATGATAACATATCATTTTTTGCCCTAACAAGGTTATTATTAGATATTTGATATTCAGTAAAGTTAATACTTCCCAAATCATATTGACTCTGAATTATTCTAAATGACTCCTCAAGAGCCCTAACTTGTTTTACTGTTGCTGAATAGGACTTAGATGCTGATAAGGCATCGTTGTAAGATGTTTCAATTGTCTGTCTTATCTGATTTTTAGCCTCTATTAAATTTATATCCGAAAGCTCTTTATTTAATTTTGCCCTCTTTATATTTCCTGATGTTGTATATCTATTAAAAATTGGTATGGAAATGGAAAAGCTTAAAGATTTACTTAGATAATCTTTCCACTGCTCAAGGACAGTAAAGTCTTTATCTGATCCAACGACATTAGGAACAAGAGACATTGATGAAACAGTCTCCAATGGATTACTCGTAAGGTAGCCAATAGTTGTAGGTTGCATAGAGAAACCATCATAAAAATCTCTTTGTCTATTAGCATAGCTGGAGTAATTTGAATTAAAGCTAGATGATGCAGATATTGTAGGATATCTACCACCTCTAGAAATCTTTAAGTTATAAAGACTAGATTCTGCAGATTTCTCAGCACTTTTAATTTCCGGCAGAACAGATATGGCAACGTCGTATATTTCATTAGGGTTAGAATCAACTACAGTAGATGGGTTTAACTCAACTACCGGCCTTTCAATGCTTATATCTATATTGTTTTCGAGTAAAAGTATTTGTTTTAATTGTAAAATAGCAAACCTATATCCATTCTCCTGCTGTATAACTGCTAACTCATCACCAGCAAGTTGAGCCTCTAAGTTTAATTTATTAGTTAGCGAAATTGAACCTGCTTCAACTAATTTAATAGTTCTTGATAACTGCTCTCTAGTTGATTGGTACTGATATCTAGCATTTTCAAGCCTATCCATTACAAGCATAATGCTTAGGTATTGACTAACAACACTTAGCATCACGTTATTTTTAGTATTTTCTAAATCGAAAACACTTTTTTCAAGTAAAGATTTTGATTGTTTAATTGAGTTTCTTACCGAAAAACCAGAAAACAGCGTAACATTTGATGATGCTCCAATTCCAGAGAAATTTGAAGTGGTAGATAAAAATGTATTTGTAGTAGGATCTACAGATCTACCCCAGTTATTACCATAATTGGAAAATAAATTAAGAGATGGTGTCTGTTGAAGTTTGGATTGTATATGTCCAACTTTTTGTATCTCATAATTAAGTATACTTCTCTTTAATTGTAAATTGTTTTCAAGTGCTATCTCAATACACTGCTGTAGGTCAAGTTTTAAAACTGATTTCTCCTGGGTATAGGAAACTAAGGGAATTAAATAAACTATAAATAATTTAAATATTCTCATTTAACTATTTAGATGACATTTAAGACAAAACCACTTGCCTTATAAGCGCAAATATAAACTTTAATAGGAATAAAAAGATTCTTTAAACAGAAACCTCACCCTTAATATGAGGGTGTGCTGAATAATTTTCCAAGGTAAAATCTTTATACTCAAATGAAAAAATATCATTTACACTATCATTAATTTTCATTTGAGGCAGAGGAAAGGTCTTTCTACTTAGTTGTAAATTAACCTGATCTAAATGATTTAAATATATATGAGCATCACCAAATGTATGGACAAAATCACCAAGTTTTAAATTACAAACTTGGGCTACCATCATTGTAAGAAGAGCGTAAGAAGCAATATTAAATGGAACACCAAGAAATACGTCAGCACTCCTCTGATAAAGTTGACAAGACAACTTATTATCGTTAACATAAAATTGAAAAATTGTATGACACGGAGGAAGAGCCATATTTTCAATTTCAGGAACATTCCAAGCACTTATTATATGTCTTCTAGAGTAAGGATTTTTTTTTAATGATTTTATCAAATTTTTAATTTGATCATGGGACGTGCCATCTTTCCCTTGCCAGCTTCTCCATTGAACACCATACACTGGTCCTAAATCTCCATTCTCATCAGCCCACTCATCCCAAATCCTTACCCCATTATCATTTAGATACTTTGTATTATTATCTCCATTCAAAAACCATAATAGCTCATATATAATTGACTTAAGATGTATTTTTTTTGTAGTAATTAAAGGAAACCCATCTTCTAAATTAAATCTCATCTGATGTCCAAAAATGCTTATTGTGCCTGTTCCTGTCCTGTCAGACTTTTTATCCCCTTTCTCTAAAATAGTTTTAAGAAGTTTATGGTATTGCTTCATTTTGATTTATTAAACTTTTATAATTTAAAAATAATAGATAATCTTTTGTATTTTGTTTACTTCAATAATTTATTTTAATATTAATTTGAAATGATTAAAAAATTAGTTCTTTTATCTGTAGTAATATTATCTATCTTTTTTTTATATGTAAGAAATTCAGACACTTACCAACTTAAAATTTGGAGTATAATACCTAGTAATTCTTTAATGGTTTTTGAGGTTAAAGATCCTCTTTCTGGATGGGAAAAATTTTCTAATGAACTAAATGAAAATGAATTTGAACATCTTAAAAAAATTGTAAACAGAGAATTAAAAGATTTTAATAAGTTTTTAAATAATAAATTGGATGTTCTATCAAATGATAATGAACTAATTATATCTCTATCTAAAACATCTAATAAAAATTTTGATCTCTTATTTTCTACATACAAGAATAAATTAGATTTTAATTTCGTAATTGAAAAGCTAAGAGATAGTTTATCATTTGAAGTCTCTTCTAGAATATTTAACAGCCATAAAATTTATGAATTTTTAGATGGTGAGAATTTATTCTCAGCTGTAATTCTTGGTGATGTGATATCGGTATCAAAAAATAGCCTACTTATAGAAGATGCTATTAGAACCTCTAATAATAAAGATTTACAATTTAGATATGTGAACAACCAGCTATTTAATCAGGTTATGGTAAAAAATGATCTGGGAAATATTTTTATTAATTTTTTAGAACTTTCAAAATCTTTTCAAGATCACAAACATTTATTTAATAATCTTCCAGATAAAACTTTCTTAGATTTTAAACAAAAAGAAAATATTTTTTATTTAAGCGGATTTTCATCTAACAGTAAAAAAAACTTGAATGATAGTATCTTAATAGATGATGATATGGTTAAAGTTATTCCTAAAAATTCAATATATTTTACCAACTCTGTTTTAAGCCATAAAATAAATAAAGATGTTATTGAATATGGGAGGTTTTCTTTTAAGAGCTCATACTCAAATTTAAATCATGAAATAATTGTTTTTGATATAGTAAAAAATGATTTTTTTGAGTTAAGTATCAACGATTTTAAAGACGATAAAATAGTTGAAATTCAAAATAAAATTATTTCAGAAGTACTTGATAGTTTAAAATATAAAAATGAAAAAATATTTATCTATAAAGGAAAAAAATACTATTATATATCTTCAAACTACAACTCCATGACAGAATTTGAAGAGATATATTCATCTAATAATTTCTGGAGAAAAGACTTAAAATTTTCTAGATTTTTAACAAATATAAATAAAGATCAAAACACAACAATCCTAATTAACTTTAGTGAATTATCTAAAAACTATTCTTTTTTAGGTAATAGTATTCTTAAAGAAATTGATTTAATATCAATCCAGCTAAGTTCTGTAAATAATAAATTTTATACTACAATAAATTTTAATACGAACTCAAATTCAATTGAGATAGAAAATGATAACAATCTAACTTTTAAAGCAAGGAATAAATTGATATCTAAACCTTACGTTTACTTTAGTCATGTTGACAACTCTCCCCAAGTAATTACTCAAGATGAAAATAACATTATATACCATTTAGATAAGGAATTAAATAAAGTTTGGGAAGATTCAATTGATTCAAAAATTATCTCAAAGCCTATTATTATTGACTATTACAACAATAGAAAGAAACAAATTCTCTTCGCGACAAAGAATAAAATATATTGTTATGATAGATTAGGAAATATTCTACCTGGATTTCCAATTAAAAATCCAAGTAAAAGTGGTCAAATTGATGATATTAATATTATTGATTATGATAAATCAAAGAGATATAGGATTTCATTATCGTCAGGAAATAAAGCATTCTTAATAGATAAATATGGAAAGCTGCTTGAGGGTTGGAATCCATTAATAATGGAAGATCTATTAGTTGAAGCTCCTAAGCATTTTAGAGTTGGAGGGAAGGATTATATATTATTATCGCTTGAGAATGGTGATATATTCCTTAAAAACAGAAAGGGTTCAAATTACAGTGGTTTCCCAATTAAAGTAGAAAATAAACTATATGAAAAAATATTTGTTGACTTAGGACAAAATATTAGAAATACTTCTTTAGTAGCTCTTGACGAATTAGGCAAAACATATGTCATAGGTATAAATGGTAGAATAAGTAAAGAGAACCAAATGTTTAGAAGAAGTAAAAATTCAAAATTTAAATTATTAACTGATCCTCTAGAAAGAAATTATGTTAAGCTATCTGTTGATAATGATGTTATTTATCTTAGAGAAAAAACTATAAATTTTAAAAATAATAATGGTTTTACATATCAGTTTTATAGTTTAGGTGGTGGGAAAAGCTTCCTCGCAATAACAGATCCAAAAGAAAAATTATCCTATTTTCTAGATATGAATCTAGAACCAAAATTTAAAAATATATTAAACGAAAAAGAGGTGTCGTTCATAAATTCCAAAAATATTTCTTACATATACACAACATTTAATAAAACATTATCTGTGATAGAAATAAAAAATTAAATATTTTTAAAAAAACTAACTTATAAACCATGAAAAACTCATTTATATTCATAATAATATCACTATTCTTTTATGTAGATTCATCTGCTCAGAAAAAGAATAAAAAAAATTTTCAATCGATAAAATATGAAATTCCAAACCTTAACTGGAGATCCATCGGGCCATATAGAGGAGGTAGAGCATCTTCAGTTACAGGTGTTTCTAATTCAGACAATACATACTATTTTGGTGCTACTGGAGGAGGAGTTTGGAAAACAACAGATTCAGGACAAAACTGGAAAAATATATCAGACGGTTTCTTTGGGGGATCTATTGGAGCAATATCTGCTAGTCAATCTGATCCAAATATTTTATACGTAGGAACAGGTGAAAAAACAGTTAGAGGAAATGTATCTCCAGGATATGGTGGATTTTGGAAATCAGATGATGCAGGAGAAACTTGGGAAAAAATGAATTTAGATATTGATCAAGTGCAAGTAGGTAGAATTGCTATTCATCCAAAAAATCCAGATATTGTTTATATAGCCATTATAGGTGATTTATTTAAGAACAGTAAAAAAAGAGGTGTATATAAATCATCTGATGGAGGTAAAACATGGAAACATGTTCTGTTTTCAAATGAGAGATCTGGAGCCGTTGACATTTCTATAGATAAAAATAATCCTAGAATAATTTTTGCCTCTACTTGGAATATAAGAAGAACACCTTATAGTTTAGAAAGTGGTGGCGAAGGATCTGGATTGTGGAAATCTACAGATGGTGGAGAAACATGGGTTAATATCTCAGGAAATGATGGTTTACCAGATGGACTCTGGGGTATAAGCGGAGTATCTGTTTCGCCAGTAAATTCAAAGAAAATTTTTGCTTTAATAGAAAATAAGGACGGGGGGTTATTCAGATCAGACGATGGAGGAAATTCATGGAAAAAAATAAATCAGGATAGAAACCTTAGGCAAAGAGCATGGTATTACACTAGAGTCTATGCTGATACTCAAAATGAAAATAGAGTATATGTGATGAATGTTTCATTCTGGAGATCAGAAGATGATGGTAAATCTTTTGATAGGTACAGAACACCACATGGTGATCATCATGACTTGTGGATAGATCCAAAAAATAATAATAGACTTATAGTTGCCGATGATGGAGGAGCTCAAGTAAGTAATGATGATGCAAACAATTGGTCAACATACATGAACCAACCTACTGCCCAGTATTACAGAGTAGCTACAGATAATAGTTTTCCTTATAATATCCTTGTAGCTCAGCAAGATAATAGTACTCAAAGAGTTCCACATAGAGTTAATTCTGGTGGAATTTCAGAGGGTGACTGGGAGTCATCTGCTGGAGGTGAAAGTGCTCACCTTGCAGCAAAGCCTGACAATCCTGATATTGTTTATGGAGGAAGTTATGGAGGTTACCTCACAAGATTAGATCATTCAACTGGTGAGGTTAGATCAGTAAATGTATGGCCAAATAATCCGATGGGTCATGGAGCTGAAGATATGAAATTTAGATTTCAATGGAATTTTCCTATATTCTTTTCACCTCATGATGCTAACAAACTTTACACTACATCAAATAGGTTTCACGTTACATATAACGAAGGTGAAAAGTGGGAAGTATTCAGTCCCGATCTAACTAGAAATGAAAAAGAAAAACTTGGACCCTCAGGAGGACCTATAACTAAAGATAATACAGCTGTAGAATATTATGCTACAATTTTTGCTGCTTGTGAATCTCCTTATGAAAAAGATTTATTTTGGGCTGCATCTGATGATGGTTTAATTCATGTTTCCAAAGATGGAGGAAAAAATTGGGAGGATGTAACACCAAATAATTCTCCAAAATATCTAATGTGGAATAGTGTTGAACCTGATCCATTTGTTGAGGGAGGTCTTTATGCAGCAGGAACATTATATAAGACTGGAGATTTCCAACCCTATCTATATAAGACTAAAGATTATGGTAAGACTTGGGAAAAAATAACAAAAGGTATACCAAATAATCATTTTACAAGGGTTTTAAGAGCAGACCCAAATAAAGAAAAACTTCTTTATGCTGGAACTGAGTCAGGTATGTACGTATCCTTTGATGACGGTATTTCTTGGAACTCATTTCAACTTAATCTACCACTTGTTCCGATAACTGATCTAACAATAAAAAATAATAACCTGATCGCAGCAACTCAAGGTAGGTCATTATGGTTAATTGATGATTTGACTCCGTTACATCAGCTTAATGATCAAGTAAATAAAGCTTCAATTAAATTATTTAAACCTATTGATAGTTATAGAATGGGTAGAGCAAGTTGGGGAACACCAAGAAATGCCGGGAAAAATCACCACAACGGTGTTGAAGTTTTTTTTAATGTAGATGAAAGTTTGTTAAATGAGAACACAACTATTTCTCTACAATTTCTTGATGAAGAGAAAAATTTAATAAAAGAATTTAATAATAAATCTGATGAGAATAAACTAGAAGTAAATGATGAAAAAAATTCATTCATTTGGAATATGAGATATGATGATGCTAAAGGTTTTGATGGATTAATTATGTGGGCAGCAAGCCTTAGAGGTCCTATTGCATCACCAGGTAAATATCACGTAAAATTAACAGTGAATGATAAATCCGAAGAACAGTCATTTAATATTTTAAAAGATCCAAGAAGTAATTCTACTGAAGGTGACTTAGATGAACAATTTAATTTTTTACTGAGTGTAAGAGATAAGGTATCCGATATTCATCAAACAATAATTGATATAAGATTAATTAGATCTCAACTCAATGATTTAAAAAGTAAAATATCAGAAGAATATCCAGATATGCAGACCAGAATTAATGATATTATATCAAGGGTTACTTTGGTTGAAGAAAAATTATATCAAACAAAAAACAGAAGTGGTCAGGACCCACTAAATTTTCCAATTAGATTAAATAATAAATTAGCTCATTTAACAAGTGTTGCCTCTGTAGGTAATTTTAAACCAACAGATCAAATGTACAACGTTAGAGATGAATTAATTGGACTCATTGATGTTGAACTTAAAATATGGCAAGATATTAAAGAGAATGATTTAGTAAAATTAAATTCTACTATATTAGAAAATAACATTCAATTAATTTCTATTAATTAAATTCGCCTTGGATTAATTAATTTTTAATGAGTAATATAGTTGCTATTGTTGGAAGACCTAATGTAGGTAAATCCACCCTTTTTAATAGATTAGTTGAGAAAAGAAAGGCTATAATTCATGATGAAAGTGGTGTAACAAGGGATAGACATTATGGTATTTCTGATTGGAACGGAAAAGTGTTTACTGTTATTGATACTGGAGGGTATGTAGAAAGTTCAGATAATATATTTGAAAGAAAAATTAAAGAACAAGTAATTCTAGCACTTAGAGAAGCCTCTATTATTTTATTTATGGTTGATTGTAAAGATGGTTTGACATCTTTAGATTCTGATTTTTCTAAAATAATTAGAGAATTAGATAAGGAGACTATTCTCGTCGCAAATAAAGCTGATAATTCTAATTTAGAAATTAATTCTAATGAATTCTATGAGCTGGGACTAAAAAAAATTCCAATTATCCCTATTTCTTCAGTTAATGGTTCTGGGACTGGGGAATTACTTGATTTGGTTGTTAATAAAATTAAAAATACTGATGAAAAATCAGAAGTTGAATTACCTAGAATCTCTATTCTTGGAAGACCCAACGTAGGGAAATCGTCTCTAACAAATTCAATCCTTGGAGAGGAAAGAAATATAGTAACTGAAATATCTGGAACTACTAGAGATTCCATTGATACTGAATATAATTTATTCAATAAAAATTTTATTATAACAGACACAGCGGGTATCAGAAAAAAATCTAAGGTGAGAGAGAATATAGAATTCTATTCTGTTATGAGATCAATACAAGCTATGGAGAACAGTGATGTTACAATAATAATGATTGATGCTGAGCATGGTTTTGAAGGTCAAGATATGAATATATTATCTCTTGCCGTAAAGTACAAAAAAGGAGTTATTATTATGGTTAATAAATGGGACCTAATTGAAAAAAATAATAGCACACTAAAAGAATATGAAAAACTTATTCAAAATAAAATTAGCCCATTTGATTATATCCCTATCATTTTTTCATCAGTATTAAAAAAGCAAAGAATTTTTCAAGTTTTAGAGAAAGCCCTTGAGATATATGAAAATAGAAATCAAAAAATATCAACATCTCAACTTAATAATAAAATTTTACCTGAAATTAAAAAATACCCTCCACCTTCTAACAAAGGAAAATATATTAAAATTAAATACATAACTCAGCTTCCAACTAACACTCCAACGTTTGCTTTCTTCTCCAATTTACCTCAATATATAAGAGAATCTTACAAGAGGTTTTTAATGAATAAATTACGTGAGCATTTTACATTAGAGGGAGTTCCAATAACAATAGTTTTCAGAAAAAAATAAAGCTTTAATTATTAATTAAATTGTATTTTTGAAGATGAAATATAATTTTGAAAGAATTGAGAAAAAATGGCAAGAATACTGGGATAAAAATAAGACCTATAAAACAGAAATAAGTAATAAACCCAAATATTATGTCATGGATATGTTTCCATATCCTTCTGGATCTGGGCTTCATGTAGGGCATCCCCTTGGCTATATAGCATCAGATATAATATCTAGATTCAAAAAGTTGAAAGGTTATAATGTTCTCCACCCTATGGGGTTTGACTCATTTGGGTTACCTGCAGAACAATATGCAATAAAAACCGGAAAACATCCTAAAGAAACTACTGAAAACAATATTTCAAAATTCAAAGAACAACTAAATCAACTAGGGTTATCATTTGACTGGGATAGAGAAGTAAGAACTAGTGATAGCAAGTATTATAAATGGACGCAATGGATATTTTTAAAACTCTATAATAGCTACTTCAATCATAAAAAAAATAAAACTGAAACTATAGAAAAATTAGAAATTCCTAATGAGTTATCAGCTAATGAAAAAATTAAATATATTGACTCAAAGAGGTTAGCATATATTGATGAAGTAGATGTTAATTGGTGTGAGGAGTTGGGTACTGTATTGTCCAATGAAGAAGTAATTGGGGGAGTAAGTGAAAGAGGAGGTTTTCCTGTGATAAGAAGGCCGATGACACAGTGGGTTATGAGAATAACTGATTTCTCAGAGAGACTTCTTAAAGATCTTGATACTCTTGATTGGCCTGATTCAATTAAGTTATCACAAAAAAATTGGATTGGTAAATCTACTGGTGCTGAAATATCTTTTCCTATAGATAATAAAAGAAATATAAGAGTTTTCACAACTAGACCAGATACTATTTATGGTGCTACATATTTAGTACTTGCACCTGAACACAAAATGGTAGAGAGTCTAACAACAGATGAGTATAGAAATCAAATTAAGGATTATGTTGATATGACTTCTAAAAAGAGTGAGCTTGAGAGACAAGAAAATGAAAAAAATAAAACAGGAGTATTTACTGGTTCTTTTGCTTTAAACCCTATTTCAGAAGAAAAAGTTCCTATCTGGATATCAGATTATGTTTTATCTAGTTACGGTACAGGAGCAATAATGGCAGTCCCAGCTCATGATGAAAGAGATTATGAGTTTGCATCTAAGTTTAACCTTGAAATTAAAGAAGTCATAAAAAATAATACTAAAGAAAAATGTTATACAAGGTTGTAAAGGAGAAAATGTGAAAATACCGTGAAAATCATCGGCTTTTTCCATTACTATTTTTTCTGGTA